>NZ_OZ026452.1:316326-632652 GCF_964019515.1 Serratia symbiotica (Periphyllus acericola) | reverse complement strand
TTGCAACAACACCATTAAGTGGTAAATCAGATCCGAGGCTTCGTTAGTCAGCTCCTCGCGGTCATTGACCATGGCAGCCAGCGCGGTTTCCACACCTTCCTCTCCGACTTTTTGTGCGATGCGCTTTGTGCCGCTGGCGTACAGGCTAGCGGTGTAAGAGCTGCCTGGGCTGGCGGTTTTGCGCTTCGCTAGCAGTTGTTCCAACTTATACAAAAAGCTCCAGTCGCTTGTGGCCTGGTAGAAACAACTAACTTTGCCCAGATGGCAGGTTGCGCCAATGGGATTGACCAAAATCAGCAGCGTATCTTTGTCGCAATCCGGGGTGATGCTGACGACGTTGAGAAAGTGGCCAGAGATTTCGCCTTTGGTCCACAGCCGCTGTTTAGTGCGTGAAAAAAAGGTGACTTTACCACTCTGCTCGGTTATCGCCAGCGCGGCCTGATTCATATAGCCCAGCATCAGCACTTCGCCAGAGACAGCATGTTGTACGATAGCTGGTATCAAGCCAGCGGTTTTTTCCCAGTCTAGCGGGTTGTTCTGTGGGTCAGTTAACACACGCGAATCTCCACGCCTTGTTCGGCCAGGAACTTTTTTAGTTCGCCGATATTAATGATTTGTTTGTGGAACACTGAAGCTGCCAGAGCGCCGTCGATGTCCGCATCACGGAAGGCTACCAGGAAGTGCTCCAGGGTGCCAGCACCGCCAGAGGCGATCAATGGCACTTTGCACACATCACGCACCCAGCGCAGTTGTTGCAGATCGTAGCCGTTGCGCATGCCATCTTGGTTCATCATGTTTAGCACAATTTCGCCAGCCCCGTGGAGCTGTACTTCCTGCACCCAGTCCAGGGTTTCCCACTGGGTGACGCGGATACGGCGCTCGTCACCGGTATATTGGTTGACGTGATATTTGCCGGTTTCAATGTCGAACCAGGTATCGATGCCTACTACGATGCACTGCACGCCGAAGCGATCCGACAGGCGGCTAATCAACTCAGGATCGGCCAGTGCCGGTGAATTAATGGAGATCTTGTCGGCACCGAAGGAGAGGATCTGACTGGCGTCCTCAGCGCTTTTGATGCCTCCGGCAACGCAGAAGGGAATATCGATCACTTCTGCTACCCGTGATACCCAGCTTTTATCCACCATCCGGCTAGCGGAGGAGGCGGTGATATCGTAAAACACCAATTCATCAGCCCCTTCCTGCGCATAGCGTTGTGCCAGTGGCACGATATCACCGATGATCTCGTGGTTACGGAACTGTACGCCTTTCACTACTTGCCCATCTTTGACATCCAGACAGGGGATTATCCGTTTTGCCAGCATGCGATCGCCTCCTCAACGCTAAATTTCCCTTCCAACAGAGCGCGCCCAACGATCACTCCGGCAACGCCACTGCCACATAGTTGGGCGAGGTCCTCCTGGCTACCGATGCCACCAGAGGCTTGAAAGGCGACCTGTGGGTAACGGTGGGTGATTTCCTGATACAGTGCCACGTTACAGCCAGCTAGGGTGCCATCGCGCAAAATGTCGGTGCACAGCACATGCTTCAGGCCGTAGGGCAGGAACTGCTCAATCACCTGCTCCAGCGTGGCGCTGGAGTTCTCCTGCCAGCCGCTGATGGCCACGAGCTTGCTGCCTTGCGCGTCAATACGCACATCCAGCGCCAGCACTACGGCGTCGCTGCCGTAGCCGGTTAGCCAGCTCTGCACCCAGCGGGGTTGCTTCACTGCGGTGGAGCCAATCACCACACGGGTGGCACCGGCCTCTAGTAAGGTGGCTACATCCTGCTCGTTGCGGATACCGCCGCCAACCTGTACCGGCAGATCAACCCCTGCCAGCAGCTTGCGCAGCAGTGGGATTTGGCGTGCCGTTGGCGTCTTGGCACCGGTCAGGTCAACCAAGTGCAGCAATTGTGCACCTTGCTGTTGATAATCCTGTAAGCACAGCAGCGGATCCTTGCCGTAGTCACGTTGCTGGCGGTAATCGCCCTGATGCAAACGCACCACTTTGCCGTCGATCAAATCTAAAGCGGGAATAATCATGCTGCTTACATCTCCAGAAAGTTTTTCAACAATTGTGCGCCGGTTTTTCCAGAACGCTCTGGATGAAACTGCACGCCAAAGAAGTTGTCTTTTTGCACGGCGGCGCTGAAAAGTGCGCCGTAGTTGGCTTGGGCGATGGTGCTTGGGCATATCGGCATCGCATAGCTGTGAACAAAGTAGCAATAGGCCCCGTCCTTGATGCCACGGAACAACGGGTTTCCCGCCTGCACATAGATCCGATTCCAGCCCATATGCGGCAATGGCAGACCGCAGTCAGGCATTTGCTTTACCGGGGTGTAGATGATGCCCAGTGTGCTGATGCCGCGGTTCTCTTCACTGCTTGCCGCCAGTAGTTGCATACCGAGGCAGATACCCAGCACCGGCTGGGTGCAGGCTTTGATCAAGTCAATCAGCGCGAGCTGTTGCAATTGGTTCATCGCCGCCTGTGCAGTGCCAACGCCGGGCAGCAATAGCTTGTCGGCGTGCCGCACGATCTCTTGAACGCGGCTGACTTTCGGCTGGTAACCCAAGCGCTGTACTGCATAGATGACAGAAGACAGGTTGGCACAGCCGGTATCTAGGATCACCACCTTCATCACAGCACTCCTTTTGAGCTTGGCAAGGTCTCACCATCAACGCGGATCGCCTGGCGCAGCGTGCGGCCAAACACCTTGAACAGACTTTCCACCCGGTGGTGGTCGTTCTTACCTTTAGTTTTCAGGTGCAGCGTGCAGCCCATGGTGTAGGACAGCGAACGGAAGAAATGCTCGACCATTTCGGTACTGAGATCGCCGACACGCTGGTAGCTGAACTCAGCCTTATACTCCAGGTGCGGGCGGCCGGAAATATCCAGCGCGCAGCGCGCCAGGCATTCATCCATCGGCAGCATAAAGCCGAAGCGCGCGATGCCACGTTTATTACCCAGTGCCTTGTTCAACGCCTCGCCGATCGCTAGACCGGTATCTTCCACCGTGTGGTGATCGTCGATATACAGGTCACCTTTGACGTCGATATCCATACGTAAGCCACCGTGGGTCGCAATCTGGTCTAGCATGTGGTCGAAGAAGCCGACGCCAGTTTTGATCTTGCTGCCACCTTCACGATCCAGCCAGACATCGACCTCGATATGCGTCTCTTTGGTGACTCGGTTCACCTGGGCATAGCGGTCACGCTGGGTCAACTGGCGAATGATTGCTTTCCAGCCCAGCGTTTCACGCTGGTAGCGTAGACTCTGGATACCCATATTTTCCGCCAACTGCATATCGGTTAGCCGATCGCCAATTACGTAGCTGTGGGTGCTATCCATCACGCCCGCTTCGAGATAGCCCCTCACCAGCGTAGTTTTTGGCTTACGGCAGCCACAGTTGTCTGTTGGTAAGTGCGGACAGATCAGGATATCAGCGAAGTGGATACCCTGCGAACAGAAGATCTGCATCATCAAATGGTGTGGCGGATCAAAGGATTCCTGTGGGAAACGGGAGCTACCCAGCCCATCCTGGTTGGTGATCATTACCAACTGATAGCCCGCCTGTTGCAACGCCAGTAGCGCAGGGATCACCTCCGGCTCCAACGCCAGCTTGTCTAGGCAGTCGACCTGGAAGTCTTCCGGTGGCTCTGCAATCAGCGTGCCATCACGGTCAATAAAGAGGATTTTTTGGCTCAAATTCGCTCCTGGCAAGTCTCATTGGCGGTGGTCAGCGCATCAACCAGGCGTTGGCATTCGTCACGGGTGCCTATGGTGATGCGCAGGCAGCCGGACAATCCAGGCTGTTGATGTTGGTTTCTTACGATAATGCCTTGAGCCGACAGGTGGTTAAATACCTGACGTGCAGCGGTGAAACGCACCAGCAAATAATTACTGTCGCTGGTGAAAACCTGTTCTATACCAGAGCAGTTTTGCATTGCCTGTTGCAGCCAGCGGCGGTGGGTTGCAATCTCGCTAACCCGCTGATGCATCAAAACGATCCCCTCGCTGCTCAGTGCTTGAGTGGCGATATCAGCCACTGGTGTCGGTAGTGGATAAGGTGCGATCACCTTCAGCAACAGGGCGATCAACGTTTCGTTCCCCAGGACAAAACCGCAGCGCAGACCGGCCAGCGCAAAGGCTTTCGATAAGGTGCGCAGGCAAGCCAGGTGCGGATAGTCGCTCAGCCAGCTAGCCAGGCTGGCCTGTGGACAAAACTCAATATAAGCCTCGTCAACGGCAACGATTGCCTTGCCTTTGGTCATATCCAGCAGGCGGCGCAGATCGTTGGGGTCGATCAGGTTGCCGGTCGGGTTGTTTGGGTTGCAGACGTAGACCAGCTTCACGTTGTCCAGGTTGTCGGCGATGGTTGGCAAATCTAACTGCCAGTCCTGTTTTGCCGCCACCATGCGCTGCTCCACGCCGCAGGTCTTAGCGCTAACGGCATACATGCCGTAGGTCGGCGGGCAGAACAGCATCGCGTCCTTGCCGGGCTGGCAGAAGGTGCGGATCAGCAGCTCGATGCCTTCATCGGCACCACGGCTGACCAGCACCTGCTCCTTTTTCACCGCGGCATAAGCGGCGTAGCGCTCAATCACTTGTGCTGGCTGGCACTCCGGGTAGCGGTTGAAGGTCGGTGCTGTCAGTTGGAACGCTGGGGCAATGGGGTATTCATTGGCATTCAGCCACACATCACCGCTACCGCCGAGGCGGCGCGCCGATTGATAAGGCGTCAGCTCGCGAACGTTGGTACGCGCCAGGTTTTCAATGCTCATGCTTGCTCCTTCAGGGCAGCGACACGCAGAGTTACCGCGTTTTTGTGGGCGATCAACTGCTCGGCGCTCGCCAGCGTTTCAATCGTGGTGGCCAGACCCATCAAGCCCTGTGGGGTAAGCTCCTGCACCGTCATGCGTTTATGAAAGTCCGCCAGCCCCAGACTAGAGCAGGTCGCGGTGTAGCCGTAGGTCGGCAATACGTGGTTGGTACCGGAAGCATAATCGCCAGCGGATTCCGGCGACCAGTCGCCGAGAAATACCGAGCCGGCATTGGTGATGCTTTCCACGAGATCACCGGCGTTACGGGTCTGAATTATCAGGTGCTCAGGGCCGTACTGGTTACTGATCGCCACACATTGTGCCAAATCTTGTGCCACGATCAAACGGCTGTGGGCTAATGCCTGGCGGGTGGTTTCCGCACGCGGCAACCCGACCAACTGGTGTGTTACTGCATCGGCTACTGCCTGCGCCATCGCGGCATCGGGTGTCAGCAGGAGCACTTGTGAGTCCGCGCCATGCTCGGCCTGTGACAGCAGATCGCCAGCAACAAACGCTGGGGTTGCACCGGCATCGGCGATCACTAGCACTTCGGAAGGACCAGCCGGCATATCGATCGCCGCACCGTCCAGCCGCTGGCTGATCTGGCGTTTAGCCTCGGTGACGAAGGCATTACCCGGTCCAAAGATCTTCGCCACCCGTGGCACGGAATCGGTGCCGAAAGCCATGGCGGCGATCGCCTGTGCGCCACCGATCTGAAATACCTCCTGCACGCCGCACAGTTGCGCGGCATAGAGGATCACATCGGCAATCGGCGGCGGCGAGCACAGCACTACCCTGTGGCAGCCAGCGATCCGCGCCGGTATCGCCAGCATCAATACGGTGGAGAGTAGCGGGGCTGAGCCGCCGGGAATATACAGCCCGACCGAATCGATCGGCCGGGTTACCTGCTGGCAACGCACACCGGGCTGGGTTTCAATATCGACCCTTGGTAGTTGTTGCGCATGGTGAAAGGTTTCTACATTGGCAATAGCCACCGCTATCGCTTGCTTGATATCCTTGCCCGGCCGCGTGCTGGCGGCGGCGATCTGTGCGGAGCTGACGCGCAGTGCATCGACCTCGGTTTTATCAAATCTGACGCTGTATTCGCGTAACGCTTGGTCGCCGTTGGCCTGCACGTTGTCGAGGATCTCGCGCACTGTGCGGGTGATGCTGTCGGAGGCGGAGATCGCTGGGCGCATCAGCAGTGCGCTACGCTGGTCGTCGCTACACTGCACCCAATTGATCAGGGTATTGAAGTTCGACATGGCTTTATTCCATCATCTTCTCAATGGGCAATACCAGAATGGAGCTGGCACCGAGCGCTTTCAGTTTTTCCATGGTTTCCCAGAACAGGGTTTCGCTGCTGACCATGTGCATCGCCACGTGGTTCTGCGCGTCGGCCAACGGCAGAACGGTCGGGCGTTCGGCACCCGGCAGCAGTGCGACGATGTTGTCCAGGTGTTCACTGGGCGCATGCAACATGATGTACTTGGATCCACGTGCTTGGATCACCCCTTGAATACGCGTCATCAGACGGTCGATAAGTTGCTGTTTATTTTCTGGCATTGCGCCATCCCGTTGGATTAAGCAGGCTTTGGAGCGGTAGATCACTTCTACTTCACGCATGCCGTTGGCTTCCAATGTGGCACCGGTGGAGACCAGATCACAGATGGCGTCTGCCAGGCCCGCGCGGGGTGCAACCTCGACTGAACCGTTTAGCAGGCAGGATTTGAAGCGCACGCCTTGCTTGTCGAGGTACTGCTTTAGCAGGTGAGGATAAGAGGTAGCGATGCGAGCATCTTGTAAGCTTTGTGGGTTGATATATTCCCTGTCGAGCGGGGTAGCAAGCGACAAACGGCAAGCGCCGAAGTCCAGGCGGCGCAAGGTGAGATAGCGCGGATCTTCGCCTTGCGCGCGGCAATTGAGCAGCTCTTCTTCCAGCACGTTTTCACCAATGATGCCCAGATCGACCACGCCGTCCATCACCAGGCCAGGGATATCGTCATCGCGTACACGCAGGATATCGATCGGCATATTTTCCGCAAAGGCGATCAGGCGTTGCTGTTGCAGATTGATTTTGATACCGCAGCGCGCCAGTAGTTCTTGAGATCCTTCGCTTAGGCGGCCCGATTTCTGCATCGCTAGGCGTAACCGTGTTTTGTCCAGCATGGTAACCTCTGTCTAAGTTGTAATTTCATAAAATTTAAATAAAAATTTTTATTTTCTGTCTATCATAAGCCAAAAAAAAGCCGCCCGAAGATTTCTTCCGGGGGCTTCTCTTGCGTTCTGCGTGCTGGAAGATTAAAAAGCTATCTTCCAGCACGCATCGCCTGAAAGACTAGTCAGGGTAATGGTGATGAAGGTGGTTGAAATGAACGCGTGTCATGATGTTTTCTCTGTATAGATCGCAATAAGCTGAATTGCTGAACAAGCTAAACTATTCGCCAGCTAACATGCAACCCTTTTTTACCGGCATAAATTTAATTTATTGAAACCGATTGGATTATTAGCTAAACATATTTAGGCTAAGAGCCTATCCCAGTAGGCGTACATTGTTGCAGCCTCTTTGAGGCTTTGTTGAATAAATCGGATTTGGAATAAAGAGTCCCCTGAATGGGCATCTTTCAGGGGACTCTTTATTCCAAATCCGATTTATTCAACAAAGCCGGTAGATGACTTTAAACCAGATGCCTACTCTACTCGGCCACGGTTAAGGTGCCTGTCGCAAAGCTATCTATGCGATTTCCTAATGATAACTACGCCAGTTTGACTGGCGATTTTTTATTCAAAATAATTGAGTCAGAAGCGAGGTATCTCATTAATGTCGGTTATACTCAGACTTAATGGATTGAAATTTTTTTTACTCAAATGAGGGTAACCCTCGTGAGCCAGCCTATATTCATGTCCGCAATGCCGAAGGTGAAGCAAAGTTCTGGACAGACGATGGGGTTAAACTGAGCAAAAATGATAGCTTCAATGCCAGCACGCTCAGGGAGTTAACAAAAATGGTTAAACAGAACCAAATGCTCTTTGTGGAGGCCTGGAATGACTATTTCAGCTAATAATCTGCGCTTTGATGAAACCACCATGTGGGTCGAATTGAGTGATGGCATAGTCATGGGGGTTCCGCTGGCTTGGTTCCCACGACTGCTCAACGCCTCTGCATATGAACTCAGTAAACGCAGTATCCACTGGGATGATCTGGATGAGGATATCTCAGTGGACGGTTTGCTGGCACGCCGCGGTGATGTGACCGATGTTCCGCATAACGTTGCATGATACAATAAAGGCCTTATTGACTCTACCTAGATACGGTTATGGCATCTTCAGAAAAGGCCATGTGCTAAATTTATTAGCATATTTAATTAATTATACTCTCTTATGTGCTGTTTTAGTCTGGCGCTTCTTTCTTCTATTATAATGGGGTTCAATAATCAGGAATGTCACTGGAGATCTACCATGAACACACGATACGAAGCTGATATTGTTGTCTGGGCTCAGGAGCAGGCATCTTTACTGCGTGCCGGTCGATTCTCTGAGATTGATATTGCTAATATCGCCGAGGAGATCGAGGACGTGGGCAAAAGCGAAAAGCGTGAACTCGCCAGTCGTATGGCCGTTTTGCTAGCACATCTTCTCAAGTGGAAGTTTCAGCCTGGCCGTCTTGGTTCCAGCTGGCAGCGAACCATCAAAGAACAAAGAAAAGCATTGGCATTACATATTAAAGGAACACCCAGCCTCAAAACTACGCTTTCCGACAGTGACTGGATTGCAGTTGTGTGGGCTGATGCGGTTTCTTCTGCGGCCCAGGAAACACAGCTTGATGTGTTTCCTGAGGACTGCATTTGGGAAATGGGACAAATCCTGTCTCAGGAATTTTACCCGGAATAACCTCTGTCAGCATATCTGACGATAAAAGTGCCGTTATGGCTTTTTTTTTCGGTTCGAGTCGGAGCAAGACAAGGCTTTCGACCCGTCCATATTATTGAAATCTCCACTTTTTTCTTCAGTTTGCAGTAAGAGTTTCACATTGTCTGCTTTTTCTTCACCGCAAGAATAACACTCCTGACTAAGACTATGACTGGGGCGAATCCTGATGGCAGTACCTTCCAGACGCGCCGCGACAGGCGCAGGCCTGTTCGCCTGCTCTGTAAATATTGGCAGGCGGCACCAATACGGCCTACACCGCGATACCTAAGCCACTGCCTCCCTGAACAATATTCGCACCAATGTAACATTAGCACCGCCAGCGAATAGCCGCACCACCTGCCAATGAGCGAAATCAGCATTGGGCCGACAATGCTCGTCACCAACAATATTTGCATGATGCGCAACCCATATGTACATTTAAATTTACATATGGGTGGGCGTTGTTGAATAAATCTAACTTTTGCTGGGCCACGGAATGTCGCTATGTTGACAGAAGGAGAGTGATCTGATCCTCGTCCCGGCAAAATGTTCGATTTATTCAACAAACGCCAGTCGGCGTATTAAACATCAGGTCGCGAAGCGACGCGCTCGAGTAAATAACAATTCTGCCAAAGTCCCGCTCAGCATTCAGGCTATTTACATCTTTTAAGCTCCCAAAAAATCTTGTGTAGAAATGCAGGAAACGATTGACGGTATCAATCTTACTTTTTTTCATCGATGCTCAGATCTTTTTTCTCTGATAATACTCAGCCAGCGTCATGCCAACTGTACGCTGGCGCAACCAGTCAAAAAGCTGTTCCAGATCGCGGTACAGCCCTTCAATATCCTGTTCGGTTTTAAATATCGGGCTACCGCCGGGCATAAACTCGGAGGAATGCAGCATAAACTCCAGGTAATCATGCCCCTGTGCCAATGATACCTCAACGACCTTTTTCATCTTGTGCAGGTTTTTGCCACTTGGCCGCAGCCAGTGCACCGGTGGTGAACGCTGCTTACCCCGCAGCCTATCATAGCCTTGTTTAAAGATGTTCATCAGTGCCGAATGCTTGTACTGAATACTCATTGGCACCTCTAATAATGTCGAAGTACCCGGCTTGGCGATATTTTGCGGATCGATAAAGTAAGCCTGCGATGGAAAATGGCGGTAGTCCGTGCCGCCATCCCCCTGCGGGTTGCCCGGCGAGAACTGCCAGTTAACCCGTGGTGTAACTGAACAGTCTAACTGATAGCCGTATTCCAGCAGCAGCGATGCATAGTATTCGTTGAAGGCCCAGCGGCCAGCGCGGTGGCTGAGCATCTTTGTTTGGAAAGTATCCTCCAGTAGCTTGGTCATATGATCGACTTTGGCACGAACCTGATCGGCAGGATATTCGATCAGATACGGCTTATGACGCCAATCATCGTCAGTCAGCGGAGCCAGTGGCGGGCTATTCCAAGCATGTAGGTGCATCCCTATCTCGCCAGCACCGCGCGCGATCATATCGCGGGCGAACTCAATATAGGCCGGATCCAACGCCATTTCATAGTTGGTTAGATAAACTGGCTTGAAGGCGTATTTCTCACAAAGTGACTGAAAACGTGGCAAGAAACGCGTATTTCCGGTGGAAATACGATCGTGGTTTTGCCACAGATTATCGCCTTCGGTATCAATAGTAATGAGAAACGCCGGTTTAGTCATGAATATCGACCTGAGATCAACAGAATGCATCATATTACGTAGGCCGTTGCGCCAGGGCAAATGACTTTATTACCGGATTGGAACAACGTTGAGGGGCATTCGTCCCCGTTCCCGATAAGAAAGCAAAGCGGAGCAACAGTAGCCACAGGCGATCAGGTCATTTAGAATCATAGACTGGTTTCCCTGAAAGCGACTCATAATGAACGACGCGCCGGCCTTAATTTCTGACCTACCCGTACAGCGTATTCTGATCGTTAAACTACGCCACCATGGCGATATGCTGCTGATCACGCCAGTCATCAGCAGCCTGCTACAAAACTACCCGCAGGCACAGATCGATGTACTGCTGTATCAGGAAACCCATGAGATGCTGGCGAGTAATCCAGCACTATCAAATATTTTCGCCATTGACCGTCAGTGGAAAAAACAAGGAACCTTGGCGCATCTGCGTCATGAACTGAGCCTGTTCCGCAAGCTTAAAGCACAGCGCTACGATATGGTGGTCAATCTGGCCGATCAGTGGCGCAGCGCTATCCTCACGCGCTTGACATGCGCACGTATCCGGCTGGCCTTCGACTTTCCTAAACGTCGTGGCTTTGTTTGGCACCACTGCCACACACGGCTAGTGCCGGTGAGCAATCACGCTCACCAGCATACCGTTGAACAGAATTTATCGTTGTTGGCTCCCCTAAACCTACCGGCACTCAGCCAACGGGTAACGATGAGCTATGAAGCGCAGGACTGGCAAGCCAGTGAGCGGCTGTTGCAGCAGCAGGGCGTGACCGGTGGTTACATCGTGGTGCAACCTACCTCGCGCTGGTTCTTCAAATGCTGGAGTGAAGAAAAGATGGCAGCCACCCTTTGCGCATTGCAGGCCAATGGTCACCAATTGGTGATCACCTCCGGCCCAGACTCCCGGGAAAAAGCCATGGTGGAGCGCATTCTGGCACTTTGCTTGCCGCAGAGTGTGGTTTCACTGGCCGGGCAGTTGACGCTGCGCCAATTGGCTGCTCTGATCGACCATGCAAAACTGTTTGTCGGCGTGGACTCAGTGCCAATCCACATGGCTGCTGCGTTAAAAACGCCGTGCATCGCGCTGTTCGGCCCATCCAAACTGATCTTCTGGAGGCCATGGCAAGTTATCGGCCATGTGATTTGGGCTGGAGAATTTGGCGAGTTGCCCGATCCAGACACCATCAACACCAACACCAAAAAACGTTATCTTGACCTTATTCCTATAGACACGGTGATTGCAGCCGCGCGGAGTCAGCTAGTATGAAAGCATGCCGTTTGGCGATTGTTCGCCAAAAATACCGCCCGGATGGCGGAGCTGAGCGTTTTGTCTCACGCGCTCTGGAAGCATTGGAACAGCATAAGCTCGATCTGAATGTCATCACCCGCGAATGGCAGGGCGACACCAATCCCAACTGGCATATTCATCTGTGCAATCCATTGAAACTTGGTCGCATAAGCCGTGAACGGGGTTTTGCCGAAGCAGCCAGAGCGCTATGGCAGAAAGAGCCATTTGATCTGGTGCAAAGCCATGAACGTATTCCTGGCTGTGATATTTACCGCGCTGGCGATGGTGTGCACCATCGCTGGCTGTTGCAACGGGCGCGCCTGCTGCCAGAATTGCGACGCAAGTGGTTGTTCTCCAACAGCTATCACCGCTATGTGATGTGCGCCGAACGCGCGATGTACGCCGCGCCTGAGCTGAAAGCCGTTATTTGCAACGCCGAGATGATCAAGCAGGAAATCATCGACGATTTTGGCGTGCCAGCCGACAAAATTACGGTGATCTATAACGCCATCAATAATCAAAAGTTCATGCCCGCCGATGCAAGACAGCGGCAACTGCCGCGCGACAAATATCGAATCCCCCAGAAGGTGCACTGCCTGATCTTTGTCGGTTCCGGCTTTGAACGCAAAGGATTGGCTACTGCCATCCGCGCGTTAGCAGCAACGGACAGCCACCTTCTGGTGGTCGGTAAGGATAAGGCAAAGAAGCGTTATCGGGCGTTGGCGCAGTCGCTCGGCTGTAGACACCGTGTTCACTTTATGGGTGTGCAAAAGCAGACGCTGCCGTTTTACCAAGCGGCAGACGCGCTGCTGTTACCGACGCTGTATGACCCGTTACCTAATGTGATCCTAGAAGCGATGTCTTGCGGCCTGCCGGTGATCACCAGCACCACCTGCGGCGGTGCCGAGTTTATTACGCCAGGCCAGAATGGCTTCGTTACCGATGCCCTCGACATTACAGCTATCAGTGCAACAATTCAGGCATTGCCTCGTCAGGCACTGGGTTCTGCCATGGGCGAAGCGGCCAGGCTGCGCATCATGTCGGCCACGCCGGCGCATCTCTCCAAACAGCTCATTTCGCTCTATAACCGACTACTGGATTAGCTATGCGTATACTGATGGTTATCGACGGCCTGCCCGGAGGCGGCGCGGAAAAAGTGGTGCTGACCCTGTGTCATGGCATAAAGCACATGTGCCATGACGTTAGCCTGGTCTCATTACGCGACGTCTGCAAATACCCCATTCCCCAGGGGATTAACTACTACGTAGTGGCAGATAACAGCCGTACACCGTGGCGCAAGCTGACCGAGTTGTCACGCCGTGCCGCAGCTCTGGATCGAGCGATCGCCGAAATGGAGCGCAAAAATGGTGCCTTTGACCTGGCTTTCTCCAACTTGCACAAGACCGATCGCATCGTCAGCCGCAGCAAGCTGCTCGCTTCAGATCGCCTGTGGTTCTGCATTCACGGCATTTTATCCACTTCCTACCTTGGCCACCGCGAGGGGCTGGATCGCTGGCTGAAGCAGCGCAAAATCGCCGGCGTCTACCAGGGGCGCAACATCGTCGCCGTTTCACCGGCGGTTGGTGACGATTTGCAGCAAAATCTGCCAATTCGCCCCCATAGCTTGGCAGTGATCAATAATCCGTTTGATATTGCCGCCATACAACAGCAGGCGGCCGAGCCTTGCGAGCTAGCGGGCCAGGATTATCTGGTCCACGTCGGCCGCTTCCACCCACACAAACGGCACGATCGCCTGCTGAAAGCCTATGCGCAATCCTGCATTCAGGTGCCGCTGGTGTTGATTGGTGTCGGCAGCACAGCCAGCATTGCTGAAGCCAAACGGCTGGCAGCAGAGTTGGGCATTGCGGAACGCGTGCGACTCCTAGGTTTCCAGGCCAACCCCTATAAGTTTATTCGTCATGCGTCTTTGTTGGTGCTCAGCTCCGACAGCGAAGGCTTTGGTAACGTGCTGGTCGAGGCTTTGCTGTGCGATACGCCGGTGGTCAGCACCCGTTGCCCAGGAGGGCCGGCAGAGATCCTGGAGAAGGCCGACATGGCCCACGCGCTGGCGGAATTAAATGAATGTTCTCTGGCGGATAAAATAGCGCAAATTTATGCCAATCCACCGGAAATCAATCATCAGCAATTGCTGAGCTACGGCCTTGAACCTATTTGCCGACAATATCTGGCGCTAAAGAAATAAAATAAGGCAGGGACTGCCCCTGAGGTATCCCCATAAATCTCTCAGTACACCAGGATCATTGCTGCGTACCGCTGGGCGTTGTTGAATAAATCGAACATTTGGCCGGCACGAGGATGAGATCACTCTCCTTCTGTCAACATAGCGACATTCCGTGGCCCAGCAAAAGTTCAACATCACCAACTGGAAGGCTTACAACAACGCCCTTATCACTCGGGGTTCACTCACTTGCTGGGGGGATGAAACGGCACTTCACGCCTGGTACTGCGAGGCAAAACCTTCTCTGCGTGGTCGCACACCACATTATTCCGATATGACAATCACCAGCGTATTGATGCTGAAACGGATTTTCGGCCTGACACTTCGCGCCCTCCAGGGCTTTGTCGACTCCATTGTCACACTGATCAAAGTGCCGTTGAACTGCCCGGACGACACCTGCATCAGTAAGCGGGCAAAGTCCGGCCATGTCCCGTTTAAAACCCCAACGCCGGGTGAAATTGCGCACCTCGTTATCGAACTCTAGCGGGCTCAACGTGTTGGGTGAAGCGGAGTGGATGGCAAAAAACACGGTCAGGAAAAACGGCGTATCTGGCGAAAACTGCATTGGGCCGTAGATACAGAAACACATGAGGTCATCTGTGCTGACCTTTCCTTGAGCAATGTCACCGATACCGAAGCCTTCCCAGGTCTCATCCGCCAGAGGTACCGTAAAATCAAAGTCGCCTCGGCAGATCGGGCTTAGGATACGCGAGTGTGTGATGATGAGTTAAGGGGCAAGAAGCTCAAGGCGTTAATACCGCCCAGCAGCGGAGCACGTTATTGGTCGGCAGACTATGCAGAGCGAAATTAAGCGGTGGCGAACCGGCGCGTTACTGGAGACAATACACGGTGGAGTTGCAGAGACGATGGCCATGATCTGTGCATTAAACAAGATGACGCTCGCCGGTATGCCAGAAAGTGTACGCCTTGCCTGAAAGATGCACATTCAGGGGACTCTTTATTCCAAATCCGATTTATTCAATAAAGCCTCGCCGTGGGTGAAAGGGGCAAGATTGAACAATGCAATGCCCTGCTGAGGAGTTAAGTATGTCGGCGGAATTAACCGATGCTGAAACCTTGCGTTATAATCTTCAAATTGTGCTGCGCGGCTTTGGCTTAGAGGGTCAGCAGAAGCTTAAAGCCTCGCGGGTGCTGATCGTCTGGCTGTATGGCCTAGGCTGTACTACCGCGCTCTACCTGGCTGCAGCGGGGTAGGCCATCTGGTTCTGGTCGATTTTGACAATATTACGCTCTCTAATTTACAACGTCAAATCCTGCACCGTGACGAGCGCATCGGTATGCCCAAGATTGAATGGGCGCAGCTAGAGCTGAGCGCCGTCAACCCAAATATTCGCATCGATGCCATCAATGACCAACTGGACGATAAACACATGGCGGCGCACATCGCTGCCTGCGATCTGCTGCTGGACTGCTCCGACAACGTGTCAACGAGTGACCGACTGAACCTTTTTTGTCATGCACAGCGCAAAGCGCTGGTCTCCGATGCGGCGATCCGCCTGGAAGGCCTGCTCAGCGTGTTCACTTATCAGCCGGGGTAGCCATGTTATCGTTGCCTGAGCCGGCATGTTCAGTGAAAATGCCCTGACCTGCGTCTAGTCCGGCGTCATAGCACCGCTGGTCGGCACTATCGGCAGTTTGCAAGCGATGGAGGCCATCAAGCTGCTGACAAACTACGGCCATACGATGTCCGGTAAGCTGCTGATACTCGACGCCATGACCATGAAATTTTGCGAAATGACACTGCCAAAACACCCGCAATATGAGGTATGTAGTAGGAATTAATGGAGTCAGGCAGAGCGGGGCATTCCCGCTCTGTTATTTTATCGCACAGGCTAATGGATGCCTTGGCTGCGTAGATAATCTTCATAGTTTCCAGTAAAGTAGATCACCTTGTTCGGTGTCATTTCTAGTATGCGCGTGGCCAGCGAACTGACGAACTCACGGTCGTGGGAAACGAAGATCAGCGTACCTTTGTACATTTCCAGCGCCATGTTCAACGATTCAATGGATTCCATATCCAGATGGTTGGTTGGTTCATCCATAACCAAAATGTTAGGACGCTGCATCATCAGCTTACCGAACAGCATCCGCCCCTTTTCACCACCGGATAGCACCTTTACTTTCTTCTTGATATCGTCTTGGCTGAACAGTAAACGCCCAAGCACGCTGCGTACCGCCTGCTCGTCGTCCTTTTCCTGCTTCCACTGGCTCATCCATTCGAACACCGTCAGGGTGTCATCGAACTCGTATTCGTGATCCTGCGCATAGTAACTGATGTTAGCATTTTCAGACCATTTCACCGTGCCGCTGTCTGGCTGCGCGTCGCCCACCAATGTTTTCAACAGAGTGGATTTACCAATACCGTTCTGGCCTAGCACCGCTACTTTTTCACCCACTTCAACCATCAGATTGAGCTTGCTAAACAGCGGGCCGTTATCAAAGCCCTTGCTCAGCGCTTCCACTTCCAACGCATTACGGAACAATTTTTTTTCCTGTTCGAAACGGATGAACGGGTTCTGACGGCTGGAAAACTTCACCTCTGCCAGTTGGATCTTGTCGATCTGACGGGCGCGCGAGGTTGCCTGCTTAGACTTGGAGGCGTTAGCGCTAAAGCGGCTCACGAACGATTGCAATTCGTTAATCTGCGCTCTTTTCTTGGCGTTATTGGCCATCAGACGCTCACGCGCCTGGGTGGCGGCGGTCATGTACTCGTCATAGTTGCCCGGATACACACGCAGCTCGCCGTAGTCCAAATCCGCCATGTGGGTACACACCATGTTCAGGAAGTGGCGATCGTGCGAAATAATGATTATGGTGCTGTTACGCTCGTTTAGCACCTGCTCTAACCAGCGAATGGTATCGATATCCAGGTTGTTGGTCGGTTCGTCGAGCAGCAGGATTTCCGGATCAGAGAACAACGCTTGCGCCAGCAATACGCGCAGCTTGAAGCCTGGCGCGATTTCGCTCATCGGGCCGTAGTGCTGTTCAACCGGGATCCCCAAGCCGAGCAGCAATTCACCGGCGCGCGCTTCAGCGGTATAACCGTCCATCTCACCGTAAGCTACTTCCAGATCGGCGACTTTATAGCCGTCTTCTTCGCTCATTTCGGCCAAGCCGTAGATGCGGTCACGCTCTTCCTTCACCGCCCATAACGCATTGTGCCCCATGATCACCGTATCCAGCACGCTATACTGCTCAAAGGCAAACTGATCCTGACGCAGTTTCCCCAGACGTTCATTGGGATCGAGGAACACGTTGCCGCCGCTTGGCACCAAGTCACCGCCGAGGATTTTCATAAAGGTGGACTTGCCACACCCATTAGCGCCGATCAAACCGTAACGGTTACCACCACCGAATTTGACGGTGATATTTTCAAACAATGGCTTACTGCCAAACTGCATCGTGATGTTGTTACTTAATAGCAAAGGATTTACCCTTCTAGAAACGTGATTTTGGACACATTATGCCACAATGTGACAGCAGGATCGTCTACAGTTATCCCATCATACTTCAAGCTTCCTGTGCGTTAGCCTTCTTCGCTCACCCCAGTCACTTAGAACCTATCCCAGTAGGCGTACCGCGTACAGGAAGTCCGTGAGGAGGGTGAGCACTGCCCAGGTACAAAATGGCAAATAAAATAGCCTAATGGGATAAATTCTTATATCACGCTTGCATATGCAGGGAAAGGCTTGCACCACTCATTTGTCGCTTCCTGGCCTAACATCGTGAGCATCCTTAGCCCCGTCTTATTGCCCTAAACAGGGATTTATTCAACAAAGCCCAGCACAGCCTAATCTTCATCATTGTTCAGGTGATCGCGGATCATTGCCATAAAGGAGGTACCGAAACGCACCAACTTGCGTTGGCCAACCCCGTTAATGCTCAACAAGTCGCCAGTCGTGATCGGCATCTGTTCGACCATCTCCAGCAACGTAGCATCGTTGAATACCACGTAAGGTGGAATATTTTCTTCGTCGGCGATCGATTTGCGCAGCTTGCGCAATTTGGCAAACAACTTGCGATCATAATTGCCGCCGTAGGATTTTTGGTTGGTGCTGCTGCGTGGCCGCAAGCTCTGAATACGCGGCACGGCTAATTGGAGCGCGACTTCACCACGTAATACCGGACGCGCGGCCTCGGTCAGTTGCAATGCCGAGTGCATAGTGATGTTCTGGGTGATAAAACCCAGATGGATCAACTGACGCAGCACGCTGATCCAGTGTTCTGTAGACCGATCATGGCCGATGCCGTACACCGGTAGCTGGTTGTGGCCATACTCACGGATGCGCTGGTTGTTAGAGCCGCGCAGTACTTCAACGATATAACCCAGACCAAAACGCTGGCCGACGCGGTATACGCAGGACAGCGCCTTGCGTGAGTCCTCTAATCCATCATATCGCTTGGGAGGATCCAGGCAGATGTCGCAGTTACCGCAGTCCTGGTGCTTGCCCTCACCAAAGTAGTTAAGTAACACCAGACGGCGACAGGTTTGCGCCTCGGCGAAAGCCCCCATCGCTTTCAACTTGTGCCGTTCAATATCCCGTTGCTGCCCAGCGGGCTTCTCCTCCAGGCAACGGCGTAGCCAGGCAATATCGGACGGATCGTACAGCAGGAGGGCTTCAGCCAGCAGGCCATCGCGCCCGGCACGGCCGGTTTCCTGATAGTAGGATTCGATATTGCGTGGGATGTCAAAATGCAGCACAAAACGCACGTTGGGTTTATTGATGCCCATGCCAAAGGCGACTGTCGCCACTACCACTTGCAAATCATCGCGCTGGAACGCTTCCTGCACTTGCGCACGGCGGTCGTTATCTAGCCCGGCATGATAGGCACCCACGCTCAACCCACGACTTTGCAAGCGTGCAGTGGTGTCTTCCACCTTGGCGCGGCTATTGCAGTAAATGATGCCGCTCTTACCCCGTTGTCCCTGCACAAAATGCCAGAGTTGGTCGAGCGGTTTGAATTTCTCTACCAATGTATAGCGAATATTCGGGCGATCGAAACTGCTGACTTGCACCAGCGGGTTGTGCAACGCCAGCAGGCGTACGATATCGCCGCGTGTAGATTTGTCAGCAGTGGCGGTCAATGCGATCACGGGCATTGCCGGGAAACGCTGCTTCAGTTGACCCAGCGCGCGGTATTCCGGGCGGAAATCGTGACCCCATTGAGAAATACAGTGTGCCTCATCGACCGCCAGTATCACCGGTGGGCAACGGCCGAGCGAATCGAGGAAGCTGTCCATCATTAGCCGTTCTGGGGCAATGTACAGCAGTTTGATTTGGCCACTGCGGCAACCCGCCATCGCCTCTAGCTGCTGCTCTCGAGTCTGCGTTGAGTTGTAGCAGGCAGCGGAAACACCGTAGGCAAACAGTTGATCGACTTGATCCTTCATCAGCGAGATCAGTGGGGAGACCACCAGCGTCAGGCCATCCATGACCAGCGCAGGGATTTGGTAACACAACGATTTACCGCCGCCGGTCGGCATTACCACTAGGCAATCTTGCCCCTCGATCGCGGCGTTGATAATCGCTTGTTGACCCGGACGGAATTGCTGGTAGCCGAAGGTATTGCGTAACACTTGCGTTACCCGCAATGCTCGGTTTATTACTGCTGTGGCTGACACACACATCCCCATTTTTTATCGGCATAAACCCTCAGGGCGGCGACTAGCACGGCCACTGCTGAAAAACACCCAAGGGTATGATTACATAATATTGTTAAGCATGACACCAACAGCCTCCCCTCTTTGGCTAAGAGCCTAACGGGAGAGGTTTTTACTCAATCTGCAAAAAAGCAGGCCATTTTACACCCAAAATCTGGCTTTGTTGAATAAATCGGACTTGGAATAAAGATTCCCCTGAATGTGCATCTTTCAGGCAAGGCGTATACTTTCTGGCATACCGGCGAGCGTCATCTTGTTTAACGCACAGATCATGGCCAGCGCCTCTGCAACTTGGGCATCATAATCTCGCAGCGACAGGTGACCACTGAATCGCTGTTTTACTCTGTACCTCGCTGTTGCCGCTATCGAACGTCGGTGGTAGCCTGTGATACTTTTCCACCGTGTGTTGTCTCCGGTAAGGCGCTGGTTCGCCACCGCTTGATTTCGCTCTGCATAGTCTGCCGACCAATAACGGGCTCCGCTGCTGGGCGGTATTAACGCCTTGAGCTTCTTGCCCCTTAACTCATCATCACACACTCGCGTATCCTAAGCCCGATCCGCCGAGGTGACTTTGATTTTACGGTACCTCTGGCGGATAAGACCTGGGAAAGCTTCGGTATCGGTGACATTGCTCAAGGAAAGGTCAGCACAGATGACCTCATGTGTTTCTGTATCTACGGCCAAATGCAGTTTTCGCCAGATACGCCGTTTTTCCTGACCGTGTTTTTTTACCTTCTACTCCCCTTCACCCAACACGTTGAGCCCGCTAGAGTCGATAACGCGGTGCGCAATTTCACCCGGCGTTGGGGTTTTAAACGGGACATGGCCGGACTTCGCCCGCTTACTGATGCAGGTGTCGTCCAGGCAGTTCAACGGCACTTTAATCAGTGTGATAATGGAGTCGACGAAGCCCTGGATGGCGCGAAGTGTCAGGCCGAAAATCCGTTTCAGCATCAATACGCTGGTGATTGCCATATCGGAATAATGTGGTGGGCGACCACGCAGAGAAGGTTTTGCCTCGCAGTACCAGGCGTGAAGTGCCGTTTCATCCCCCCAGCAAGTGAGTGAACCCCGAGTGATAAGGGCGTTGTTGTAAGCCTTCCAGTTGGTGATGTTGAACTTTTGCTGGGCCACGGAATATCGCTATTTTGACAGAAGGAGAGTGATCTGATCCTCGTGGCGGCCAAATGTTCGATTTATTAAACAACCCTGCCTTTCAGTACTGAACATCATGGCTGGCCGCGTACTATTAACAGCGTTATAGGCCCTTTTACTCTGGAAAAACCGCCACAGCGTATCGTCTCAACTAGCGTTACCCTTACCGGCAGCCTGCTGGCCATTGATGCCCCCGTAGCGCAATTTCAAGCCGTTGTTGTACCAGCTAGATTAATTCTTATCGCATTTACCGGTGGAGACTCTGCGCTGAAGTTGTACGACCAGCTATCAACCCTAGCGCCAACTCTGGTACTCAATTATGGCGATAAAAGCTGGCAGCAACTGGCTAGCGAGTTGCGTGATATCACTGGCCATTATCAAGGAGCACAGTAGGCCAAAGCCCGCTTTGAACTACGGGTGAACCAAATGAAACAGGCCATATGGGTGCTTACACCGGGGCTCTGATCACCATTATTCTGTTCAGCGGTGGTTATTACCACATCGCAATTGGCGCGTTAGCTGGCAGTCTCCTTTCCGCTGTGGTGATCTATCTGCTTGCCTGGCGAAAAGGCATTGTCGATTTCCAGCTGATTATTGTCGGCATCGCTATCAGCGTGGTGCTGGTGTCTACCAAACACTTGGCTGATCATCACCGCTTCTGTGTAACGTGCCATGGATGCCGCCATATGGCAGGCTGGTTCTCTCAATGGATTAACCTAGCAAAAATACCAGCCAGTAATCGTATCGGCCTGTCGGCCAGCGCCGCACTGCTGATGAGCAAGCGTCTACAACAGCTAGAGATAGGCGACGATGCGGCGCAGGCGCTGGGGGTAAATGCAGAAAGCAGCCGAATGTGGTTGATGCTATTCGGCGTGCCCCTGACTGCTGCCGCCACCGCCGCCGCCGGGCCAATTTCGTTTATCGCCCTGGCTGCGCGACAGATCGCGCGCTGCCTGACTGGCAAGTCTTCAGTCACTTTGACCTTGTCCGCGCTGGTAGGGGCAACGTTGCTACTGGGCGTTGACACCATTTCCCAGCCGCTTTTCGCGCCAATCCAGTTATCGGTTGGCGTAGTGACTGTCAGAATCGGTGGCCTGTATTTGATCTGGCTGTTAATCCGTGAATCTCGCAGATAATCGCAGATAATAATGAAGAGTAAAAATACTATGAACCACCGCCTGCACGCCTCGCTTATGAAACTGGGCTACGACCATAAAATCATCGCCGATGACCTGAGTGTGGCGATCCTTGATGGTGCATTCACCGTGATTGTCGGGCCGAATGCCTGCGGCAAATCCACGCTACTGTGCGCACTTTGTCGCCTGCTGAAACCCAGCGCTGGCAAGGTATTTCTTGGTGGCAAAAGCATCTGCCGTTTTGCTACTAAGGCGCTGGCACGCGAGCTAGGCCTACTGCTGCAAACCTCAATTGCGCCGGACAGTATTACCGTGGCGGCGTTGGTTTACCGTGGGCGTTACCCACACCAAAGCCTGTTGAAACAATGGATTCGTGCCGACTAGTAAGCAGTTGAGGAAGCGATAGTGGCAATCAACGTCAGCCAACTTGCCAGTTGTAGCGTCGACGAGCTTTCTAGCGGTCAGCGACAGCGGGTGTGGGTGGCGATGGTGCTGGCACAGCAAACCCCGCTGCTATTGCTGGATGAGCCGACCACCTATCTGGACATCGCCGACCAGATTGATCTGTTGGATCTGTTACGCCAACTGAATCAGGAGCGCGGTCAAACCATGATCGCTATGCTGCACGATCTAAACCACGCCTGCCGTTATGCCGACCATAGCATCGCCCTGCGCGATGGGCAGATCGTCGCGCAGGGCAAACCGGCCGAGCTCATCAGCGCTGAGCTAGTAGGGCAGGTTTTCGGCATGCCCTGCATGATCATCGACGATCCCCTGTCCCATAGCCCACTGGTGATCGCGCGTGGCCGCTTTCACTGCGGTTCTACGCAATAAACAACCGTGTATCCACGGTTGATTGCGATAGCACAGCCGTTGAGACGGGGGGCCACAGTAGCGACACCCCGGTGGATTTAAATCATCTGTGCCACCAGTGAGTAGCGCTGTCCGTAAAGCTGACAGGAATGTTCACTTCCACCGCCCCTTGCATCTCCATCGCTGTGCGCAAATCTTCAGGTGCCAGGCTGAGACGACTTTTACGGCCAAGCAGCACTGGGTAGCTCCTTTCTGCCGTAGGGTTGGATATTAGGTGGCTTGAAAAGCCACACGATGAACAGCAGAGTATTTATCTACTGTGCCGGTGGCAAAAGTGTCCGCCCAACGGCCAGCCTTCAGCAACCTACTGCAACAAAGCTTCAGTCAGCCCCTAGTTGGCTGTGAAACAGCAGGGCTTTACCACATCTGGGTGTGCTACTACGGGGAATTTGCGGGTGACATCTCGCTGTGGACGATTTTATCAGGCGGAGCAATTCCGCTTCGTCAATCACCTCCACGCCCAACTCCTGCGCCTTCACCAGTTTGGAACCAGCCGCCTCACCCGCGATCACCAGATCGGTTTTTTTCGACACGCTGCCACTGATCTTGGCACCCAATACCTTCAGGCGGTCTTTAGCGTCATTACGTGACAGTTGACTGAACGAGCCAGTCAGCACCACAGTTTTGCCAGCGAATAGGCTGTCGATCTCTTCCGTTGCCACCACGACTGGCACCGGCCAGTTGATGCCTATCTCGACGCTAACCAGCTCAGCGATAACCTTTTGATTGAGTGCTTCATCGAGGAAATGACGCGTGTGCTGCGCTACCACCTCACCAACATCCGGCACCTCTTTCAACGCCGCGATATCGGCAGCGTACAGTTTCTCCAATGAGCCGAAATGTGCCGCCAGATTAGCGGCGGTCGCTTCACCCACCTCACGGATGCCTAAGGCATACAGGAAGCGAGCGAAGGTGGTCTGCCTAGATTTCTCCAGCGCGTTGACCAGTTTCTGCGCCGATTTCGGCCCAATACGATCCAGCCCGGATAGCATGTTGGCGGACAGGCGGAACAGGTCAGCTGGATTTTTTACATACTCTTTTTCCACCAACTGTTCGATGATTTTGTCGCCCATGCTGTCCACATCCATCGCCCGACGCGAGACGAAATGCTTAAGCGCCTCTTTGCGTTGTCCAGCGCAGATCAACCTACTGGTACAGCGCGCCACCGCTTCACCTTCCAGACGCTCAACATCAGAACCACACACCGGGCAATGCTGCGGGAACACCACCGCGCGCGTGTCCTGTGGGCGACGATCTTCCAGCACACCTACCACTTTCGGGATCACGTCCCCAGCGCGGCGCACGATCACTGTATCGCCGATACGCAAGCCTAAGCGTTCGATCTCATCGGCATTGTGCAATGTAGCATTACTGACAGTGACGCCCGCCACCAGCACCGGCTCCAGCCGCGCTACCGGGGTGATAGCACCGGTGCGCCCCACCTGAAATTCAATTTCGCGTACCAAAGTGATCTGCTCTTGAGCCGGGAATTTGAACGCCGTAGCCCAGCGTGGCGCGCGCGCTACGAAACCCAGCTTTTCTTGTATATCGATATCATCAATCTTTACCACCACACCATCGATATCAAAACCAAGCTGCGCGCGATCTTGCTCAACCTGGTTGTAGAAGGCTAGCACCTCATCGCTGCCAGTGCAGCACCGAGCACCATTATTGACCGGTAAGCCCCATGCCCTGAACTGCATCAGCCTCTCAAAATGGCTACGCGGTAGTTCGCCGCCCTCCAGCAGACCTACGCCGTAGCAGAAGAAAGTCAACGGGCGGTTGGTAGTGATGCGTGGATCAAGTTGGCGAATCGAGCCAGCGGCAGCGTTGCGTGGATTGGCGAAAATCTTGCCGTTCTTGCGCCGTGCCTCTGTATTCATTTGTTCAAAACCAGCCTGCGGCATAAACACTTCGCCGCGTACTTCTAGCCGACGTGGGATATTGGCACCGGTCAAGCGCAGCGGGATAGCGCGGATGGTGCGCACATTAGACGTAATATTTTCACCGGTAGTGCCATCACCGCGCGTGGCAGCACGCACCAGTTCGCCATCTTCATACAATAGACTGACCGCCAGCCCGTCTAGCTTCAACTCGCAGCAGAAGGTCAGCGGATCGCTGATTTTCAGCCGCTCTTGCACGCGCTTATAAAATGCCAGGAAGCTTTCTTCATCGAACACATTATCCAGCGACAACATCAGCAGTTCATGGCGCACCTGATCGAAGGCCGCCAGGGGCGCAGCGCCAACACGTTGAGTCGGCGAATCGGCAGTGATCAGTTCAGGATATGCGCTTTCCAGCTCGCGTAGTTCGCACATCAAGCAATCATATTCCGCATCCGGTACTTCCGGCGCATCAAGCACATGATACTGGTATTCATGATGGCGCAATGAGGCTCGTAGTTGATTGATTTGTTGGGTTATCGATTTCATAGCTCATCATCAAAGATAAAAACCCCCCGTCAAAACGGGGGGTAGGTTATTATGGAGATCCAGTGTGCCTGGCAACGGGTCAGGCGTTGTTTTCCAGCACAGCACGGAGGCGCGCTTTATAGGTTTCCAGCTTTTGCGGCGTCATCATGCGGCGTTCGTCATCAAGTACCACGCCCCCAACATCATCAGCAATACGCTGTGCCGACTGCAACATCAGCTTAAAGTTCTGATTGGCATCGCCGTAAGAGGGCACCATCATGAACAATGATACGCCCGGCGTAATAAAATCAGACATCATATCAGGCTCAAAAGAACCCGGTTTAACCATGTTCGCCAAGCTGAACAGTACCGAACCGCTGCCCGCCGGGCTAATATGGCGATGGAAAATACCCATTTCACCAAACTGAAAACCCGCCTGTAGCACGCTCTGTAGTAAGACTTCGCCGCCGATCATTACCCCTTGATGAGCTGCCACATGCAATACCAGTACGGTTTCTTTTGGCTTTGCCGCGATCGGCTCGGCGGGAAGCGGCTGCGGTTTCGCTTCCGGCTGGTGCTGATGCCCATATGTGTCGTGAAACACGGGCACCGCTTCAGGCTCTGCCGCTGGCGGTAGATCATCGAGGCAAGGTTCACGACGCAGTGCAGGCTGCGGTTCGCCGCCTTGATCCTGTTGCATGCTGCTATCTCGTGGTATATCACCCGGGGCCAGAGCTTGATAGGCAACCGATTGATCAAGCTTGCGCGTAACTACGGGCTCTTTTTTCACGGTACCAAAATGCCCCAAAAATGCTTTATCCTGCGGGTGAGCAGCGCGTATACGCGCCTCCCCCACGCCTTCATTGAGATCGTTGCTTAGGGTTTGTTTCCTTTCCTTATTGGAACGTTTAGCTGGACGATCGCGGAAAAGCGATGAGCGTTCCTTGCGGCTGGTCCATAGACCGTGCAATAACAACGCTATTATAGCGATCGCACCAACAACGATTAATATCAGACGCAAATCTTGCATCATTGCTATCTCTGTTATTCGAATACATTGCCACTGCGGCAAACATTTACTTATTAACTCTATTTGCCTGCACACACAAGTGCAAGTCTGTGCTGAATTTTATGCTAATAAAGATGACTACACTGCTTTTTTTGCTGTTTTTTCCGCCAACCACACCCTAGCCAGTAGAAAATAATCCCGATATGATAATGCTGCCTGTTCAGATGACGAGATAACTTAAGATATGTCTTATACCCCGTTTCCTGCAAAATCCACCAACGGCATTCACTATTTCGCCGAAGGCTGGCGTCTGGTTTCACGACCAGGGATCAAACGCTATGTCTTCCTGACGTTGCTGGTCAACATGCTGCTGATGGGGTCCACCTTTTGGTGGCTATTCAGCCAACTCGGCGACTGGCTCCCCGCAATGATGAGCCACGTTCCCCACTGGTTGCAGTGGCTAAGCTATCTACTGTGGCCGATGATGGTCATTTCGTTGCTGCTGGTGTTCGGCTACCTGTTTAGTACCATCACCAACCTGATCGCTGCGCCGTTCTGCGGTCTGCTAGCAGAACAACTTGAAGGCCACCTGACCACCGGACACAGGTATCTTCAGCATCGTGAAGGATCTGACACGCGCCCTGTTGCTTTTAGTGCTTTATTTCATCCCAGGTCTAGGTTAAACGGTAGCGCTAATACTGTGTTTTTTGTTCAGCGCCTAGATGCTAGCGATTTAATATTGCGACTATCCTTTCGACAACCATAAGGTCAGCTTTGCTGATATGCGCTGTGCAAAAATGGGCCTGGAGCGTCAGGTGGCGATGCGCGCTTACGGTGCCGAACTGATTCTGGTTAGTTGCGAGCAAGGCATGGAGGGCGCGCGCGATCTTGCGTTGGAAATGCAGCAGCAGGGGCAAGGCAAAGTGTTGGATCAATTCAATAACCCGGACAACCCGTATGCCTATTTTTCCACCACCGGCCCGGAAATTTGGCACCAGACCGCAGGCCGTATAACGCATTTCGTTTCCAGCATGGGTACTACCGGCACAGTTAACGGGGTGGGCGGTTACTTGAAAAGCCAAGATCCGCAGGTGCAGATTATCGGCTTGCAGCCAGCACAGGGCAGTAACATTCCCGGTATTCGCCACTGGACACGGGACTACCGACCGGGCATCTTCCGACCAGACCTGGTGGATCAGGTGTTTAATATTGAACAATGTGATGCCAAGCAAAAGATGCGCCAGCTAGCGCAACTGGAAGGTATCTTTTGTGGTGTTAGTTCTGGCGGCGCGGTGGTCGGCGCGTTGCGTGTTGCGGCAAACAACGCTGGTAGCTTGGTTGTGGCGATTATCTGTGATCGTGGCGATCGCTATCTCTCCACTGGGGTGTTTAACTGAGCGCGGCATGTGGTCTGTAGCCTAACTGGAGAGCTGATAATCATCGGCAAGGGCATTGAGTTTATACCCCCTACATTGTAGGCATAATTGCAGGCATAAAAAACGGCGTTTTTAAGCGCCCTTTTTTATGCTGATTGACGATTACTTTCTGATGCGGATGATCGGGGTTTCGCCGGCAATAACATTGCCAGAAAGTTTGATCAGTTTTTTGAGTTCGTTTATGTTGGAGATGACAACTGGAGTCAAGATTGACTTGGCTTTCTCTTCCAGCATGGGCAGGTTGAACTCGATAATGACATCACCTTTTTTGACATGCTGGCCTTCTTCAGCAATACGCTTAAAGCCTTCGCCTTTCAACTCAACGGTATCGATACCAAAATGCACGAACAGCTCGATACCGTTGTCGGATGCGATAGAGAAAGCATGGTTGGTTTCGAAAATTTTGCCGATAGTGCCGTCAACAGGGGCAACCATTTTATCGCCGGAAGGTTTAATGGCAATACCATCACCAACGATCTTTTCAGCGAACACGACATCCGGCACATCCTCAATATTGACGATTTCGCCAGAAAGGGGGGCGATAATTTCGATAGTACTCGTATCTTTCTTGTCATCAGAAACCAGTGATTTCAGTTTAACGAGCAACCCCATGATCTTCTCCTAAGCATTAAATTGGGCTGCGCTCCCACGTTCCAGTACTGTGGCAGTTTAGCAGAGCGTTTTTTCTTCGATGAATTTATTCACGCAATTCATTAGGTCTTGTGCTGTTGGCTGTGCCAAGACCTGCGCTGCCAACGCTTGCACATCTGTAAAATTGGTATTCCGAATGATTTTCTTGATGCGTGGGATTGAGATCGCACTCATACTGAACTCATCCAGCCCCATGCCTAATAACAGTAGTGTAGCACGTTCATCGCCAGCCAGTTCACCGCACATGCCGGTCCATTTACCCTCTGCGTGCGATGCATCAATAACTTGTTTGATCAAGCCGAGCACTGACGGGGATAACGGATTATAAAGATGAGAAATCATCTCATTGCCACGATCGACTGCCAGAGTATATTGGGTGAGATCATTTGTTCCAATACTAAAGAAATCAACCTCTTTTGCCAAGTGGTGGGCAATGGACGCAGCAGCAGGTGTCTCTACCATCACACCCACTTCGATGGCTTCATCGAACGCTTTACCTTCTTCGCGTAATTGTGCTTTCAACTTATCGATTTCGTCTTTTAGATCGCGCACTTCTTCCACGGAAATAATCATCGGGAACATGATACGCAATTTACCGAACGCTGAAGCGCGCAGGATGGCGCGTAGCTGGGCGTGCAAGATCTCTCTACGATCCATCGCGATGCGGATGGCGCGCCAGCCAAGGAACGGGTTCTCTTCCTTCGGCAGGTTCATGTACGGTAGGTCTTTGTCGCCGCCGATGTCCATGGTACGGATGATCACTACCTGCAAACCCATGGCTTCCGCAACGGCTTTGTAAACCTGGAACTGATCGTCTTCAGTCGGTAGCGCATCACGATTCATGAACAGGAATTCAGTACGATACAGTCCGATGCCTTTAGCGCCGTTGCGCTCGGCACTAGCAACATCGCGCACGGTGCCGATATTGGCGCAAACTTCAACCTGATGACCATCTAGCGTAATCGCGGGTAGATCTTTCAGCTTAGCCAGATCGTTTTTCTCAGTGATGTACTGACTCTGAGCGGTTTTTAACTGATCGATAACTTCAGCAGTGGGGTTAACGTAAATCTTGTTGTTAATCGCATCCAGGATCAGGTAATCACCGGTTTTCACCTGCTTGGTCACATAGCTGGTGCCCACAATGGCTGGCAGTTCTAGAGAGCGTGCCATGATGGAGGTGTGCGAAGTGCGTCCACCCAGATCAGTGATGAGGCCCAACACTTTTTTCAGGTTTAACTGTGCGGTTTCAGACGGGGTCAAATCGGTGGCCACTAGGATCACTTCGTCTTGAATAGTACTCAGATCGACGATAGGCATGCCGAGCATGTTGCGCAGTAAGCGCTTGCCGATGTCGCGTACATCGGCTGCACGCTCTTTCAGATATTCGTCGTCCAACTCTTCCAACGCATGCGCTTGGCTTTCGATCACGGTGTGGGCCGCTGCATCGGCAGTGACATGTTCATCTTTGATTAGGGCTATGATTTCCTGCTCAAGCTCTTCGTCTTCCAGCAACATGATGTGGCCTTCGAAGATTGCTTCTTTCTCTTCGCCGAAGGTTTCGCCTGCTTTGGCCTTGATAACTGCCAACTGTTCAGATGCTTTGGCGCGGCCAGACAGAAAACGTGAGACTTCCTGCTCTACATGATCTGTAGCGATTTTCTTTCGGTTGATGACAATTTCATCTTCTTTCAGTAGGAGAGCCTTACCAAAAGCGATACCCGGTGATACTAAAATGCCTGAAATCATAACCCTACCTTACTCTTGACTGGTGTTAACTAACAAAGACGGGCCAATTACTCAAGCTCTGCCATCAGTTTTACTAAGTGCTCAACGGCTTTCTGCTCATCTTCACCAGTAGCTTCGATGGTAACTACGGTGCCTTGAGTCAGGCCCAGAGTTTGCAGTTTAAACAGGCTTTTGGCGCTGGCGCTTTTACCGTTAGAAGTCACGGTGATGTCAGAGGTGAAGCCTTTGGCTTCTTTTACGAACTTAGCGGCAGGGCGGGTGTGAAGACCATTCGGAGCAGTAATAGTAATTTCTTGCTGAAACATTGATATTTCCCCAACTTATTAGAAGTAATTGTTGTGGTACTAAAATTTAGCCCACTAGCATGAGTTTAGTTTCTCTGGTTTTAGCGCCTGACTACGGCAAGTGTTGATGCAACAGAAAACGATACTTTAGGCACTGTAAACCAGAAAATTTGATTTTTGACGTCGTTTCAACCAACCCCTATTATGCCTGTTCTAGTGCCTCGGCGACAAACAAGGAAAACGATTCGGCCCTAAGCCAAAAAAAAGGGCGATTAATTTTGCACATCGAAATAATGCACCGTTAAATACTAAAGCCAGCCCACAAAAAAGCACCTTTCAAGGCGCTTTTTTTAACTTTTTGTTCTTTGTGAGCCTCATTGCTGCAATTCTTGTTTGGTGAATAAACCAGCGAACAAGGCGGCACTGAGATAGCGCTCGCCGGAAGACGGCAGGATCACCACCATGGTTTTGTCGGCGAATTCGGTTTCTTCTGCCAATTTTACCGCTACCACCACTGCCGCACCGGAGGAAATCCCTGCCAGAATACCTTCTTCGTTCATCAGGCGGCGCGCCATGTTGATTGCCTCATCGTTACTGATTTGCTCGACACGATCCACCAGAGCCAGATCCAGGTTGCCTGGAATAAAGCCTGCACCAATACCCTGGATCTGGTGTGGGCCTGGTTTCAGCTCTTCGCCAGCTAGCGCCTGGCTGATCACCGGAGAGTCGCTTGGTTCCACCGCTACCGTGGTGATTGCCTTGCCTTTAGTGTGCTTGATGTACCGGCTGACACCAGTCAGGGTACCGCCAGTGCCTACACCGGAGATAAATACGTCTACCGTACCGGCGGTATCTTCCCAGATTTCTGGGCCAGTCGTTTTCTCATGTATCTCCGGGTTAGCCGGGTTGCTGAATTGCTGTAGGATAATATAACGGTCTGGATCAGTGGTAACGATTTCTTCAGCTTTGGTGATGGCACCTTTCATGCCTTTTGCGCCTTCGGTTAGCACCAGGTTAGCTCCCAGTGCTTTGAGTAGTTTGCGGCGCTCAATGCTCATGGTTTCCGGCATAGTTAACGTCAGCTTATAGCCGCGTGCCGCAGCAACGAAGGCCAGTGCGATGCCTGTGTTTCCGCTGGTTGGCTCTACCAGCTCTTTGCCAGTGGTCAGGATACTGCGTTGCTCAGCGTCCCAAATCATATTGGCACCAATGCGGCATTTGACACTGAAGCTTGGGTTGCGTGATTCAATCTTGGCTAAAATGCGCCCGTTGCCGATACGGTTTAAACGAACTAGCGGTGTATGTCCGATGGTTAAAGAGTTGTCTTCATATATTTTGCTCATAAGTTTGTTCTTTAACTCTATGAAAATGTAAGGAATATCTGAAGTATACGCTAACAACACCAGCATGGAAGTAAAGAATTAGTATATCTATATGTTATTAGGAAATAAGTTTTAAGCACAATTATAAGGACGAAAGAAAGTGCACACCATACTGAAGTCATTGGGTCAGGAACGGACGTATTGCGCGCGATAACGGGCTTTGTTGAATAAATCGGATTTGGAATAAAGAGTCCCCTGAAACATGCCCATTCAGGGGACTCTTTATTCCAAATCCGATTTATTCAACAAAGCCCCAAAAAGATCAAGATATGTGGATGCACTCGCCCAACCCAGTCACTAACTAACGTAAGTTCCCGATAACGTAAGTTCCCGATGATGAGCGAACGCCGCCTGGCTATCACTTGAAATCCACAGGGCATAGTATTGTCGTATTAACGATTCAACACCGCTTTCACTGCATCACCAATATCAGCCAGGCTGCGCACGGTTTTCACCCCCGCCGCCTCCAGCGCCGCAAACTTCTCGTCTGCTGTGCCTTTACCGCCAGCAATGATCGCACCAGCGTGACCCATACGCTTGCCTTTAGGCGCGGTGACACCGGCAATGTAGCCGACCACCGGCTTGGTAACGTATTCTTTGATGTAGGCTGCCGCTTCTTCTTCAGCGCTGCCGCCGATTTCGCCGATCATCACGATTGCTTCAGTCTGTGGATCTTGCTGGAACAGCTTCAGGATATCAATAAAGTTGGATCCGGGGATGGGGTCGCCACCGATACCCACACAGGTGGATTGGCCTAGACCGGCATCGGTGGTTTGTTTCACCGCTTCATAGGTCAGGGTGCCGGAACGGGAAACGATACCTACTTTACCTGGCTGGTGGATGTGGCCTGGCATAATGCCGATTTTGCATTCATCTGGGGTGATAACTCCTGGGCAATTCGGGCCAATCATACGCACGCCAGCTTCATCTAACTTCACTTTTACCGTCAGCATATCCAGCGTTGGGATGCCTTCGGTGATGGTGATGATCAATTTAATGCCAGCATCAATTGCTTCCAGAATAGAGTCTTTGCAGAACGGTGCAGGAACATAAATCACCGATGCATCCGCCCCCATGGCTTCAACCGCTTCACGCACGGTGCTAAACACCGGCAGCCCCAGATGCTGGGTGCCACCTTTGCCTGGAGTCACACCACCAACCATTTTGGTGCCGTAAGCGATAGCTTGTTCGGAGTGGAAAGTCCCCTGGCTACCGGTGAAACCCTGGCAAATTACTTTTGTGTTCTTATCGATTAAAATGGACATTATTTACCCTCCACTGCCGCAACAACTTGCCAAGCCGCATCAGTCAGGCTGTTCGCAGCAATGATATTCAGACCACTGTCCGCCAATTTTTTGGTACCCAGTTCGGCGTTATTCCCTTCCAGACGCACCACCACTGGAATGTTCACGCCCACTTCAGCCACTGCGCCGATGATGCCGTCAGCGATCAGATCACAACGCACGATACCACCGAAGATGTTAACTAGCACCGCTTGCACTTTATCATCGGACAGGATGATTTTAAATGCTTCAGCGACACGCTCTCTCGTTGCACCACCACCTACGTCCAGGAAGTTAGCCGGTTCACCACCATGCAGTTTAACGATGTCCATGGTACCCATTGCCAATCCAGCACCGTTAACCATGCAGCCGATGTTGCCGTCAAGCGCTACGTAGTTCAACTCCCACTTTGACGCACGGGATTCACGCTCGTCTTCTTGAGAAAGATCGCGCATTTCGCGCAGTTCAGGCTGTCGGAACAAGGCGTGACCATCGGCACCCAGTTTGCCGTCCAGGCACACCATGTAGCCCTGTTTGGTGATCACCAGCGGGTTGATCTCAACCATCGCCAGGTCACGCTCCAGGAACAGCGTTGCCAACCCCATAAAGATCTTGGCGAACAGACTGACTTGCTTGCCGGTCAGCCCCAACTTGAAGGCCAGCTCACGGCCCTGGTAAGGCTGTGGCCCGACCAACGGATCGATGGTCATTTTGTGGATCAGTTCCGGGGAATCTTGCGCCACTTTTTCGATCTCAACACCGCCTTCAATGGATGCCATAAACACCACGCGACGGGAGCTGCGGTCAACTACTGCGCCCAAGTACAGTTCTTTATCGATGTCGATCGCTGCTTCTACCAGTATTTGGTTTACTGGCTGGCCCAGCGCGTCAGTTTGGTAGGTCACCAGACGTTTGCCCAACCAGGCTTCCGCAAAAGCACGGATATCTTCTTTACTGTTAATCACTTTAACGCCGCCAGCTTTACCTCGTCCGCCAGCATGAACCTGACATTTAACCACCCACGGGCCACAGCAGATTTTTGATGCGGCTTCTTCTGCTTCATCCGGCGTGGTACAAGTGTAGCCGGTAGGTGCTGGCATACCATACCGAGCAAATAACTGTTTTGCCTGATATTCGTGTAAATTCATGGTGTTTTATCCATTCAGTTCTGAAGGTTTTATCCGGGTCAGGGATGCACGATAATGGGCATGACTTTCCAGCCACGTAGTACAGAATATGGGCGCGGCGTTATACCCATCATACTTAAAGCTGCATCTTTGTTGGTTGCTTTCTCTCCCCCCCAATCACATAGTTCGCTATTCTCCTGGGGATTAGCTCCGTTGCCATCGCGATGCAGCTGATGCAGCTAAGGTATTGCGCCGACCAGGGTTACTAGACGTCCAGCAGCAGACGAACCGGATCTTCCAACATATCTTTAACTGTCATCAAGTAACCGACGGACTCTTTGCCGTCGATCAAGCGGTGGTCATAAGACAGCGCCAGATACATCATCGATTGGATCACCACCTGACCATTAACCGCCATGGGGCGATCTTTGATGGCATGCATACCCAAAATAGCGCTCTGGGGTGGGTTGATGATTGGAGTGGACATCAATGAGCCGAATACGCCGCCATTGGTAATGGTGAAATTACCGCCGGTCAGTTCTTCTACAGTCAATTTTTTGTCGCGGCCTTTAACAGCTAACGCTTTGATTTTAAATTCTATATCTGCCATACTCATGGTGTCTACATCACGTAGCACTGGCGTCACCAGGCCATGTGGGGTAGATACCGCGATACTGACATCAAAGTAATTGTGATAAACCACATCAGAACCGTCGATCGACGCGTTCACTTCTGGATAACGCTTCAGCGCTTCAACCACCGCCTTGATGTAGAAGGACAGAAAGCCTAGACGCACACCGTGGCGCTTCTCGAAGGCTTCACCGTACTGATTACGCAGATCCATGATCGGCTGCATGTTGATTTCGTTGAAGGTGGTCAGCATGGCAGTACTATTATTCGCTTCTAACAGGCGTTCAGCCACGCGTTTACGTAGGCGGGTCATCGGCACGCGTTTTTCGTAGCGATTTCTCAGGGTAGGTTGTGGTGCCGCTTCAGCGGTCAGTTTATCAGTTTGCTTGCTGTTAGCCAGATGCACTTCCACGTCTTCACGAGTGATACGGCCGCCCACACCGCTGCCTTTGATGGAACTGGCGTCGAGATCGTGTTCAGCGATCAGCCGACGAATTGCCGGGCTGAGCGCGTCATTGCTTGCTGCTTCCAGGCTGGCGGTAGCGCACTGAACAGAGGTAGCGTCTTTAGGTGTGAGGCTTTTCTCGCTGGTCGGTTTGCCAGAGCGGTCGCCCGAATGGATGCGGCCAAGGATCTGGCGAGACAGCACAGTAGCACCCACTTCTTCCACGATCGCATCAAGAATACCAGCTTCACTGGCCGGCACTTCAAACACTACCTTGTCGGTTTCGATTTCCACCAGGACTTCATCACGCTGAACGTTGTCACCCGGTTTCCTGTGCCAGGCGGCTACCGTTGCATCGGCAACCGATTCAGGAAGGTCAGGAACCAGAATATCTACGCTACTCATTTAGCTTCCCCTTAAATTTTTTACCCTTCATTTGCTAGCAAAAGAACAAGCACTAATCAATATTCAGCGCGTCGTTCACCAGAGCCTGCTGTTGCTTCTGGTGTACCGACATATAACCCACCGCCGGAGAGGCAGAGGCAGGACGTCCGGCGTAACGTAAAGAAGCGCCGAATGGCACCACTTCTCGTAAGTTGTGTTGGCTGCAATACCAGGCCCCCTGGTTTAACGGCTCTTCTTGACACCAAACGAAATCATGCACATGTGCATATTTCTCCAGCACCGCCTGAACCGCCTGATGCGGGAACGGATATAACTGCTCGATACGGATGATGGCGACGTCTTTCTGCTCATTCTTGCGGCGCTGCTCCAGCAGGTCGTAGTACACTTTGCCAGCGCACAGCACCATGCGTTTGACCGCTTTCGGCTCCAGATCGTCGATCTCGCCGATAGCCGACAAGAAAGTGCCATTGGCCAACTCTTCCAGGGAAGAAACCGCCTGCGGGTGACGCAGCAGTGACTTAGGCGACATCACCACCAGCGGGCGGCGCATTCCGCGTAGTGCCTGTCGGCGTAGCATATGGTAAACCTGCGCCGGAGTAGATGGGATGCATACTTGCATATTCTGCTCTGCACAAAGCTGCAGGTATCGTTCCAGACGCGCTGAAGAGTGCTCTGGCCCCTGGCCTTCGTAACCGTGTGGCAGCAACATCACCAGGCCACACATGCGCCCCCATTTCTGCTCGCCGGAGCTGATGAACTGATCGATAACAACTTGCGCACCGTTGGCAAAGTCACCGAATTGCGCCTCCCAAATGGTCAGTGTGCGTGGTTCAGCGGTAGCGTAACCATATTCGAACGCCAGCACGGCTTCCTCAGACAGTACCGAGTCCCAGACGTTGAATTCGCCCTGGCCACTGTGGATATTCGCTAGCGGAACATAGACCGAGCTGTTTTTCTGGTTGTGCACCACCGCATGGCGATGGAAGAAGGTGCCACGGCTGACATCTTCACCAGAGATGCGGATAGGGATGCCTTCATCCACCAGGGTGGCATAGGCCAGCGTTTCAGCCGCACCCCAGTCGAACGGTTTGTTACCTGCGGCCATCTCTGCACAGTCGCGGTAGATTTTCGCTACGCGTGATTGCATTTCGATTGCTTCCGGCACACTGCTGATGCAGCGAGCCAGCTCCTGCAAGCGTTTCATCTCGACTTTGCTTGGGTACTCCTCGTCCCACTCATGGTTCAGGTATGGCGACCAGGTGAAGGAATGCAGGTTCATCGGACGCCACTCTTCAACGACACAGTCGCCACGGTCGAGCGCGTCACGGTACAAATTCACCATTTCTGTGGCATCTTCCAGGCTAGCTACTTTTTGTTCGGTCAGAATATCAGTGTAGATTTCGCGTGGCGTTGGGTGTTTTTTGATCTTCTGGTACATAACCGGCTGGGTGGCGCTTGGCTCATCGGCCTCGTTATGCCCATGACGACGGTAGCAGACCAAATCGATCATCACATCACGTTTAAAGGTGTTACGGAAATCCAATGCCAGGCGGGTGACGAACGCCACCGCTTCTGGATCGTCTGCGTTGACGTGGAAGATCGGTGCTTGAACCATTTTGGCGATGTCGGTACAATACCGGGTTGAGCGGGTATCTAGCGGGTTGGAGGTGGTGAAACCCACCTGGTTGTTGATGACGATGCGCACCGTGCCACCCACTTCGTAACCGCGCGCCTGCGACATATTCAGGGTTTCCTGCACTACACCCTGACCAGTAATAGCCGCGTCACCATGGATAGTAATTGGCAGCACCCTATTACTGCGCGTTTCGTCCAGACGATCGCGGCGGGCGCGTACCGAGCCCATCACAACTGGGCTGACGATCTCCAGGTGCGATGGATTGAACGTCAGTGCCAGGTGAACCATGCCACCTTCAGTTTCTACATCGGAGGAAAAGCCCTCGTGGTATTTCACGTCACCAGTGCCGAGGTGTTCCTTATGCTTGCCAGCGAACTCGTCAAACAGGTCGGACGGCTTTTTGCCCAGCACATTGATCAACACATTCAGGCGGCCACGGTGAGCCATGCCCAGTACCACTTCACGCATACCATTATTGCCCGCGTGACGCACCATTTCTTTCAGCATGGGCACCAACGCGTCACCACCTTCTAGCGAGAAGCGCTTCGCGCCAGGAAACTTGGCACCCAGATAACGTTCCAGACCTTCCGCTGCGGTCAACTCATTCAAGAAACGGCGTTTCTCATCGCGGGTAAAGCTAGCGTTCCCCCCCACCGATTCGATGCGTTGCTGGAGCCAGCCTTTCTCTTCAGTATAGGTGATGTGCATGTACTCTGCACCAATCGAACCACAGTAGGTCTTCTTCAGCGCAGCGTACAGGTCACCCAGTTTCATGGTTTCTTTGCCGATGGCGAAAGAACCCACGTTAAAGGTTTCATGGAAATCGACTTCAGTCAGATTGTGGTAAGCGGGATCAAGGTCAGACACTTTCTCCTGCTGCCACAGGCCAAGCGGATCGAGGTTAGCATGCTGATGCCCACGGAAACGGAAGGCATTGATTAGTTGCAATACCTTGACTTGTTTGGCATCGGTTTCTGGATCAGTGTTGGTAGTGTTGTACCCTGTGGTGTCTTTCGCCAGGCGGCGGAAGTAATCGCGTATTTTAGAGTGAAGATGATTGGATTTTATCCCCCCAGAGGTAACTTGCTGAAAAATGGAACGCCAGCTATCTTCAACGGAGCTAGGATCAGTTAAAAAATCTTCATAGAGTTGCTCTATGTAAGACTGGTTCGCGCCTGTCAGATAGGAGGAATCCAGCCAGGCCTTCATTGCGCCGTTCTGCATCATGATTCCTTAAGCTTGGAAGCTTTAGTTTTCGCCGTAGTTAGCATAATTACCGTGATAAATACGGTTATCCGTAAACGATTCACTCGGCGTATCTTATAGCCACTAAAATAACTGATATACGCTGTTATGAACCTTGGGTTCCTTATAGAAGGAACCTCTAAAAACCGGCGAACAAATCAGGCTGCATGGAACACCACAACCATGGGTCAGTTTTTAGCGGTTACCTTCCGTGCGATATGCGCCGGAATACTGCCCGGCGCAGCCTCTCATTCCCTTTATGCGCTGCGTTGCAGCAGCATGGACTTGATATGCCCAATAGCACGCGTCGGATTCAAACCTTTAGGACATACACTGACACAGTTCATTATGCTATGGCAGCGGAAAACACTAAAAGCGTCGTCTAGATCATCTAAACGTTCTTGTTTTTCCGTATCACGGCTGTCGATCAGGAAGCGATACGCTGCCAGCAGCCCAGCCGGGCCTATGAACTTGTCAGGGTTCCACCAGAACGATGGGCAAGACGTTGAGCAGCAAGCACACAGAATGCACTCGTACAGACCATCCAGTTTAGCCCGTTGCTCCGGTGACTGTAGATGTTCGCGCGCCGGGGGATACTTGCCATCGTTTAGCAGATAAGGTTTTATCTTTTCATATTGAGCGTAGAACTGGCCCATATCTACCACCAGATCGCGTACCACCGGTAACCCCGGCAGCGGGCGGATCACAATTTTTTCGTGACCTTTACGCAGCGAAGAGATTGGAGTGATGCACGCCAAGCCGTTTTTGCCGTTTATATTGATCCCATCGGAACCGCACACGCCCTCACGGCATGAACGGCGGAATGACAGAGTCGGGTCTTGCTCCTTCAGTTGGATTAATGCATCCAGCAGCATCATGTCACGCCCTTCTTCCGCTTCCAGGTTGTAATCCTGCATGTATGGTGCATCGTCGGCATCCGGGTTGTAGCGATAAACCGAAAATTCGAGTTTCATCAATCAATCTCCGCAATTAGTAAGAACGCACTTTCGGCGGGAATGCCGGACGCAACTTCGGTTGCATATTAACCTGACGGCACGTCATGCTTTCCGATTGCGGCAGATATAGCGAATGGCATAGCCAGTTGGCGTCATCACGTTCCGGATAATCGAAACGGCTATGTGCACCCCGGCTCTCAGTACGAAAGTTGGCCGACACCGCAGTGGAATATGCGGTCTCCATCAGGTTATCCAACTCCAGGCATTCGATACGCTGGGTGTTGAACTCGCTGGAGGTATCGTCCAGCCTGGCATGCTTCAGACGTTCACGGATCACTTTCAGTTCTTCCAGCCCTTTGGCCATCGCATCACCTTCACGGAATACTGAGAAATTGTGCTGCATACAGGATTGAAGTGCCTTACGAATTTCAACCGGGTCTTCACCTGAGCGGGTATTATTCCAGCGGTTCAAACGCTCCAGCGAGGCTGCTACATCAGACTCACTGGCGTCACGGTTCTCTCCCTGCCCTTCAAGCGATGCTTGTAGGTGCAAGCCAGCAGAACGGCCGAATACCACCAGATCCAGTAGCGAGTTGCCCCCCAGACGGTTAGCACCATGCACCGATACGCAGGCAATTTCACCCACAGCGAACAGCCCCTGAATGACCACATCTTCACCTTGATCGTTTACCGTCAGCACTTGACCAGACACTTTGGTCGGAATACCGCCCATCATGTAGTGGCAGGTCGGGATAACCGGGATGGGTTCTTTCACCGGATCGACATGCGCGAAAGTGCGTGACAGTTCCAGAATGCCCGGTAAACGGGATTCCAGCACATCTTTGCCCAAATGATCCAACTTCAACTTGGCGTGTGGCCCCCAAGGGCCATCACAACCACGGCCTTCACGGATTTCAATCATGATGGAACGGGCAACCACATCGCGCCCTGCCAAGTCTTTGGCGTTCGGCGCATAACGCTCCATGAAGCGCTCGCCGTGTTTGTTCAGCAGATAGCCGCCTTCACCACGGCAGCCTTCAGTCACCAGTACCCCAGCACCAGCGATGCCGGTCGGATGGAACTGCCACATTTCCATGTCCTGCACCGGCACACCAGCACGCAGCGACATGCCGACACCGTCACCGGTGTTGATGTGGGCGTTGGTGGTAGACTGATAAATACGGCCTGCACCACCAGTCGCCAGCACCGTAGCCTTGGCTTTGAAGTAAGCCACTTCACCGGTTTCTATGCAGATAGCGGTAGTACCCACTACGGCACCCTCCGAGTTTTTCACCAGATCCAGCGCATACCACTCGGAGAAGATGGTAGTGTGGTTCTTCAGGTTCTGTTGGTACAAGCTGTGCAGCAGTGCGTGACCGGTACGGTCAGCAGCCGCAGCGGTCCGTGCTGCCTGCCCACCGCCGAAGTTCAGCGATTGGCCACCGAATGGGCGTTGATAGATTCGGCCATCGTCCAGACGGGAGAACGGCAACCCCATATGTTCCAGTTCCAAAATGGCTTCCGGGCCGGTTTTACACATATACTCAATGGCGTCCTGATCACCGATATAGTCGGAACCTTTCACCGTGTCATACATATGCCATTCCCAGTTGTCTTCATGGCTATTGCCGAGCGCAACAGTGATACCACCCTGCGCAGAGACAGTATGGGAACGGGTCGGGAATACTTTGGACAGCAGGGCGCAAGTTAAACCCGCTTGGGAAATCTGTAACGCAGCACGCATACCTGCGCCACCGGCACCGATAACCACTGCATCAAACTCTCTGACCGGCAGTTTCATTTAAACACCCCACACGACGATAGTTCCATACAATAAATAGACCAGCAATACGACAACGATCGCTAGTTGCGACACTAAGCGAACCGCCAGCGGTTTGACATAATCCGTCAGTACCTGCCACAAGCCGATCCAAGCGTGGACCAGAATCGACAGCAAGGTCAGCAAGGTGAATACTTTTGTCATAGAGGTAGCGAAGAAACCGTGCCAGATTTCATAGGTGAGGTCTGGGGCCAAGATAAAAAAACCAAGGAGATACAGGACATACAGAATAATGATGATGGAGGAAGCTCGTAGCAACAACCAATCGTGCACGCCGTTGTGCCCTAATGCAGAAACATTGTTTACCATACCCAAACTCCAGCCAAAACTGATAGCACAATGGTCAGACAGATCGCCACCTGGGCTGAGCGGTTACCAGCGGCCAGACTCTCTACGATACAGCCAAAATCCATCAGCAAGTGACGCACGCCACCGCAAATGTGATAGGCCAGCGCCGTGAGGATGCCCCATAATATGAATTTGACAATGAAGCTATTCATGATGGCGGCTGCCTGCATGAAACCTTCAGCGGAAGAGAGAGACAGGCCCAGTAGCCAAAGGAGAATGCCCACAGCAATAAAGGTAATTACGCCAGAGATTCGATGTAAGATAGAGGCTATTGCAGTTACGGGAAAGCGGATCGTTTGCAGATCCATATTGACAGGTCGTTTTTTTTTCACATCTATTCCACGCAGCTCTTATGATTTTCCTTCCTCCGGGTCTGGGTAAGAATCAAACAGCGTTAAGAGCCAAAACCCTTACGCGTCACGCGCTTAAACATCAATATCCTCTGTGCTCAAACGGCGCGCATTTATAACGCTGGGAGTCCCAACTTCGGGTAATCCGGAGACCTCGCGGCAGTATAGAAGGGGTACATTATTATTACAATTAACATACAATCACTTTGATAACATTTCTACCGAACAGTGATTTAGATCACACATCTCACAATTATTACGATACTAATCGCTTAAATTTACAATAAGTAAGTATTTGAATTACATATTGATTGCAAAAAGTTTTATGATGCTCTCTAGGTCAGCAGCTACACCTTCTCCATTATCCAAGATATGTAACGGTGTACCTACCAAGCCTATCCCGATAGCTGTGGTTTCCCACCCAGCTTTACCGCAAAAAGCAAATGTCGCTCATAGGATTAACGTCCGCTCCATTTTGTGCGGGCAACCTGATAAGATTTAAGGTATTTCAGGTTTTAGACGTTTTTAAAATTAAGAGCCTATTCCAGTGGGCGTTCATTGTTGTAGCCAGTTTGGATCAGGACAGCGCGTAACAACCGCAGTGTACATGACGTACGTGAGGATGGTTAGCATTGCCCCAGGGCCAAAATGGCAAATAAAATAGCCTAGTGGGATAGATTCTAAGGCGCTAAGGAGACATAAATGACTGATAAGAAAGCGACGCTAACGTTTAGTAATGATGGTGAACCCCCGATCGAATTGAGTTTATTAACCCCAACACTGGGTCGTGATGTCCTTGATGTCCGCACTCTCGGTTCCAAAGGTTATTTCACATTTGATCCCGGCTTTACTTCTACCGCCTCATGCGAATCAAAAATCACCTTCATCGATGGCGACAAGGGCATTCTGCTGCATCGTGGTTTCCCGATCGAGCAGTTGGCGAAAGAGTCTTGCTATCTGGAAGTGTGCTACATCCTGTTATACGGCGAGGCACCAACCGCAGAAGAATTCGATACCTTTAAAACCACCGTGACCCGCCACACCATGATCCATGACGAGATCAGCCATTTGCTCCGTGGATTCCGCCGCGACTCGCACCCGATGGCAGTGCTATGCGGCGTGATCAGCGCGTTAGCCGCATTCTACCACGATGCGCTGAACATCAACAACGAACGTCACCGCGAGATCACCGCTTTCCGCCTGCTGTCAAAAATGCCGACCGTGGCGGCGATGTGTTACAAATATTCTCTAGGCCAGCCGTTTATTTATCCGCGCAATGATCTCTCTTACGCTGGCAACTTCCTACACATGATGTTTGCTACCCCATGCGAAGAATACGTAGTGAACCCGGTGTTGGAACGCTCCATGGATCGCATCTTGATCCTGCATGCTGACCATGAACAGAATGCCTCCACGTCTACCGTACGTACCGCAGGCTCCTCCGGTGCCAATCCGTTTGCCTGCATTGCAGCTGGTATCGCTTCTCTATGGGGCCCGGCGCACGGCGGTGCCAACGAAGCTGCACTAAAAATGCTAGAAGAGATCAATACCGTCGATCACATTCCAAAATTCATCAAGCGTGCCAAAGATAAGAACGACTCGTTCCGTTTGATGGGGTTCGGCCACCGCGTGTATAAGAACCATGACCCGCGTGCCACCGTGATGCGTGAAACCTGTCACCAAGTTCTGAAAGAACTGAACAAAAAGGACGACAACTTGCTACAGGTAGCGATGGAGCTAGAACACATTGCGCTGAATGATCCATACTTTATCGAGAAAAAACTGTACCCGAATGTCGATTTCTATTCAGGCATCATACTGAAGGCGATGGGCATTCCTTCTTCTATGTTTACGGTTATTTTCGCCATCGCCCGCACCATGGGCTGGATCGCGCATTGGAACGAAATGCACGATGAAGGCATAAAAATTGCCCGCCCTCGCCAGTTGTACACCGGCTATACTGAGCGTGATTTCAAACCCCAGCTAAAGAACACATAATGCGGCTTTACCCTGGCTAATGCCGCACAGCGCCGCCCGATTGGACGGCATTCTTTTGCATATGTCTGACAAGCAAGGCAAGGGGGCCAGTAAACTCGGCACCAGGGTGATATCCGAGGTACTATAGAGCAAAATGGCACTCTGGGCGGTTTCCAGCCACACCCGCAGGTCGCGCTAAGAGCCTATCCCAGTAGGCGTACATTGTTACCGCCAGTTTGCACACGGACAGCGCGCAACAACCGGCGGTGAAACCGGGCGGCGTCATGAGAAGAGACATCAGGCGGGATTAGGGATATCGATGAAGGTCACGCTAAAGCCGTGCTGCTGCGCCAACCATTCGCCCAACGCTTTAACACCGCCGCGTTCGGTAGCATGGTGGCCAGCGGCGAAGAAGTTAACCCCCATTTCCCGTGCGCTGTGAATGGTCTGCTCCGATACTTCACCACTGATAAAGGCGTCGACGCCAAAACGTGCCGCGCTGTCGATAAAACCCTGGCCACCGCCGGTACACCAGGCCACGCGGCGGATATGCTCTGGCGCATTATCGCCACAATACAGCACGCTACGACCCAGACAGTTTTCGATGCGCTGTTGCAATTCAGTGCCAGTCAGTGGCTGGTCAAACTCGCCGTGCGGCACCAGCGGTTCCACCTCGCCAATCACCCGGATGCCGAGCGCTTGCGCTAACTGTGAGTTGTTTCCCAGCACCGAATGCGCGTCGAGCGGCAGATGGTAACCATACAGATTAATGTCATTGGTTAGCAACGTTTTCAGCCGATTGCGCTTCATGCCACACACCACTGGCGCTTCGTTTTTCCAGAAATAACCATGATGTACAATAATAGCGTCAGCCTGCTGTTCCAGCGCCGCGTCCAACAACGCCTGGCAGGCAGTGACCCCCGTGACGATACGTTGTACATGCGCACGCCCTTCCACTTGCAGTCCATTAGGCCCATCGTCCTGAAACGCCGCCGTATTTAGCTCGCTGTTGATCAGATTTTCCAGATCGAGGTTACGCATAATCTTCTCTCTTCATAGGTAAATGTCTGATGGCCACCTTACGCAATCAAGACAACGTCCCTATCCCCCAGATCGTTGCCTTGCTTTAATAGTGCAGCGCATACCTTCACCTTGTTCCAAACTGAGCTTGATATAACCGATAAATACCGGAGAATCTTTCAGCGCGCCTTGCCATTACCCTAAGATCCTCCCTGTTTCACCGCCTCAAAAGCCGCCAGAGTCTCCAGGCGAGCCTGCCGATGATCGACCACTGGCAGTGGATAATTCAGCACAAGCTGCTGCTTCTGTGCCCAAAGGTGGGGTTGATGAATGTCATTGTCCGGCACATCTGCCAGTTCAGGCAACCATTTACGGATAAATTTGCCTTGTGTATCAAATCGTTCACTCTGGCTGGTCGAATTAAAAATGCGGAAATAGGGGGCAGCATCGGTGCCGGTAGAAGCCACCCATTGCCAGCCGCCGTTATTGGCCGCCAAATCGCCGTCCATCAATTGCCATATAAAATAACGCTCACCGGCGCGCCAGTCGATCAGCAAATCCTTCACCAAAAAACTGGCGCTTATCATCCGCAACCTATTGTGCATCCAACCGGTATTATTCAGTTGGCGCATGGCTGCATCGACGATCGGATAGCCCGTTCCCCCCCGTTGCCAAGCTTTAAGCAGTGATTCATCGTTCCGCCAGCGTACATTATCTGTCCACGCGATATAAGGGCCGATATCTGCATAATGCCGGATAAGCCGCCATCAGATGCCGATAAAACTCACGCCAGATCAGCTCATTGAGCCAGCCGAAAGCGCTGCTTTCACGTTCTTCCAATACCGAAGGATGCTCAGCACACAGCCGATTGAAGCATTGTCAAGGACATAGTGTGCCAATCGCCAGATAGGGCGATAGGCTACTGGTGCCCGCAATAGCCGGCAGGTCGCGCTGGGTAAAATAATCCTGCACCTGCTGGCTGCAGAAAGCCCGCAGCCGCTGTAGCGCCGCCTGTTCGCCAGCAGGGAAATCCTCCCCTGGCTCGGCAGACCGGTACTTAAACGCTGGAGGCGCATCCGGTATTGGCAAAGCACCAGCGCGTGGTTATAGTGTCGGCAGGCAACGCACGTCAGATTCGGTCAAGCGACGGATAAAAGCGTTACGGAACGGCGTGTAAACTTTATACATTTCGCCACTGCTGGTTTTCACGCTCCCAGGTGGTAACAGCAGACTTTCATCGAAATGCTGGCAGCGCACCCGGCCAGCCAGGCGCTGTTCCACTTGTTGATCGCGCCGCCATTCATTTAGCTCATACTGCCGATTGTAAAACAACACCGCTACCTGCTGCTTTGCGCGCAGTAGTCCGTCAGCCAGTCAATCGAAGCCGCAAAGTCATCGCACTGATGGCAATACAGCGGAATGCCTTTTTGCGCCAGTGCCTGTTGCAACTGCTTCAGGCTAGCGTGGATCAGTGCCGCCTGGCGAGGTGCCATGCCGATGCCATTGTTGCGGGGTGGTAATAAACACCGCCAAAACCCTAGCATCAGGCTCGTTGTAGGCAGCATGCAGTGCTTTGTTATCAGTGATACGTAGATCATTACGCAACCATACCAAGTGTGTGATCATTCATAAAGCTACTTGTGAATCATGGCCGTAACGCAGACGCAACGCCTCAGGGTAAGGGTCGAAATAGCGTTGATCCGCCAGATAGCTATCTGGGTATTCAGCCATATAATGTTTGAGCAGCGCGATCGGTGCTAGCAATGGCTGCATGCCCTGCCGATAGCGGTCGATTAATTGCGCCAGTTCGCACCGTTGAGCGGCATTCAGTTGCTGGCGAAAATAACCCTGTACATGTATCAACACGTTGGTGTGATTACGCCGTGTCGCCTTGAGTGCCAGCAACGCCCGCAGGCGACGGCGGTATTCAACCGCGAACGCCTCCAGCGAATCCCATTCACCAATACCAGCGACAAAGCGTCCAAGCTGGCGATACTGGGACTGCGAATGCGCCAACAGCGACAGCTTGTAGCGGCTATGGAAGGCGATCAAACCGCCACGGGTCAGCCCTTTGTGCCATAGCATATTCAGGTCATACAGTGCATAGACTCGTTCGATAAAGTTTTTCCGCAGCGTTACATCATTCAGTCGACCATTTTCTTCCACTGGCAGCCATGGCATTTGACTCAGAAGTTCAGCGGTGAATAGCCCAATGCCATTTTTTGCGCGAGTCTTTACCGTCCTCTCTGTAAACCCGAACCCGCGCCATGCCGCAACTGGGGGATTTGGCACAAACGATATAGCCGCACAAATGCTGCAATGCTGCTACTTACCGTCCGGCGAATTGCTGCATATTATCGGCCAGATCGACGCTGGCATCGTTGCTGTAACGCAGCGATGTCCGCTACGTCGGCAGGCCAATCGCCGTTTCCGGGCAGATAGCCTCAAAACGCACATAAGGGGCCAGTTCCTCTACCGCAAAAGCCAAGCGCTTGTGGCCGCCATTAAAACGCACCGCATCGCCGAGTATGCAGGCGCTGATGCCTAGTGGGATCTTATCGCTCATCGTGCTCTCCTACTGTGCTGGATGATGGTAGAAGTGTAGAAGAGGGGCTTGCAGAATACTACCTTGCCTCTATAAGACAAAAACCATAGCTTTGAGGTATTCATAAGTGGCAACCTGAGTCTCATTGCATGGTGGTAGGCATAAGAAAGCGCTGAGAAAACAGCGTCTTTTATCACATCAATAGAAGGAGATTATTTGGCAGATGCTAGCACTTCAGCGAAGATTTCTACCGCTTCATGCTCGATCTTCTCACGGTGTTCAGCACCCAGGATGCTTTCGCAATAGATCTTGTAGGCTTCTTCAGTACCTGAAGGGCGAACGGCGAACCAACCGTTGTCGGTCATCACTTTCGGGGCACCGATCGGTGCCCCGTTACCTGGTGCGATAGTCAAGTGATCAGTGATCGGATCTCCCCCCAGCATGCTGGCCTTAACCCTGTCCGGCGCCAGCTTGGATAACGCGGCTTTCTGAGCATCGCTAGCCTGAGCCTGAATACGGTTGTAGCTTCATGCACCAAAGCGCTTGACCAGACCATCGTAATGCTGCTGAGGATTTTTGCCGGTCACCGCCGTGATTTCCACCGCCAGCAGGCACATGATAATACCGTCTTTTTCAGTCGACCATGGCATGCCGTCAAAGCGCAGAAACGAGGACCCGGCACTTTCTTCTCCGCCAAATCCCAGGCTACCGTCGAAAAAACCATCAACAAACCATTTAAATCCGACCTGCACTTCCATCATTTTTCGGCCCAGATCGGCGACTACGCGGTCAATCATCACACTGGAAACCAACGTTTTGCCTACCGCCACATCAGCGCCCCATTGCGGACGATGCTGGAGTAAATAGTTGATGGCCACCGCAAGATAATGGTTAGGGTTCATTAAACCTTGTGGCGTCACTATGCCGTGGCGGTCGTAATCTGGATCGTTGGCGAACGCCAGATCGAATTTGCCGAGCAGTGCGAGCAGACCGGCCATCGCTGACTCGGACGAGCAGTCCATGCGGATGATGCCATCATGATCCAGATGCATAAAACGGAAAGTCTGATCGATAGAGTCATTCACCAACGTCAGATCCAGCTTGTAATGCTCGGCCATGCGCTGCCAGTCGGCAATGCCTGAATCGCTGAGTGGCTCAACCCCCAACTTAAATGGCCGCCATGTCAACCACATCCACCAGCCCTGTAATGTATGGCTGCACCAGATCTTTAGTATGCAAATGACCGCTATGCCAAGCCTTATCCAAAGACTGACGCTGCATGCCCTTCAAGCACTGCGCCCACAGTTTATTTGCGCGTTTTTCGATCAGCTCGGTCAGGTAGGTGTCGGCCGGGCCGCCATTCGGCGGGTTGTACTTGATTCCGTCGGCTTCCGGTGGATTATAGGAGCGTGTGATGACGATACTATCCACCTGCGCCCCACCCTGACGGTTATGGCATAGGATAGCGTGCGATACTGACCGCGTAGGCGTAAAACCGTTATTTTCCTGCACGATCACATCAATACCGTTGGCAGTGAGGACTTCCAGCACCGAAATAACGGTCGATTCTGACAGCGCATGGATATCCTTGCCTACGTAGCAAGGGCAAGTCACCCCCTGCTGATGGCGGACTTCAGCGATCGCCTGAGCAATGGCGAGGATGTGCGCTTCGTTAAAGCTGTGGCGCATTGCACACTACTCCGGTGGCCGGATGTACCGAATTTCACCGCATGGGCAACGTTGCCTACCTCTGGCAGCAGCACGTAGTACTGCGATATCAACTGAGCTACGTTGATCAAATCGTTTTGCTGGGCGGGTTGCCCGGCACGTGGATTATTTGCCATCGACATATCCTTCCTATCACTGTTGGCTAGTGTCAGATGGTTCCGCAAACCTTCTCCGTCAGTTCTGCCGAGAACTGCATGGCGCGCATAATGTTTTCGATCATACTGCGCTGGCGACCAGTATTGGTATTGGTGATCACCCAATAAGGGGTGCCTGGAACGTGTTTCGGCTTGGTATGCCTGCCGTTAGCAAGCAGGGTATGCTGCTCGCTGGCGAAATAAAGACGGGTACGGGCATGCAACGCATCGGTGGCGGCGGAAAAACTCGCGGCATCAAGGTTATAAAGCGTGGAGAGCACCAAAATAAAACGCTCAATGGCCTTACTCTGTTGGCATACTCATCCAAAAGTAGCAGTTCACGGATGGCACGCACGCGATCAGACGCAAGTGGCGCAGGCAACACTTTTTTTCGCGGGCTGACAGTCGCCAACGGTTACATGGCGGTAAATTTCAGCATGCGGCGTAAAATATCGGACGCGCTTTCACCTATATTTTGGCGGGTTGCATCTTTTGGCAACCAACGCGTTTTGACGCTAAAACCAGCTCGCTGGAGATTTGGCAAGGGCTGCTGCTTATTTGGGCAGTGTATACCGGCGTGATCCATGGCTTCGGCTTTCGGCCGCAGCGTAATTTCTGGCGCGCTCTTTTCGCGCCACTTCCTGCCATTGTGGTTTTGGACGCAGGATTACTTTACGTTTCTTTATAATCTCCGTGATATCACTATGTGATGGGGCTAATGCAGCCCATAATTATTTTCATTATAACTCACCCCCATTTCCAACCCGATCCGACTTGCGTATAGTAATAGCGTTAAATCGCATTATCGGGAAATAGAGTCAGAGTGAGTAATAAGTTGTTTCGATGGCCGGTTCGTGTTTACTACGAGGATACCGATGTCAGTGGTGTGGTCTATCACGCCCGTTATGTCGCTTTTTTTGAAAGAGCGCGCACTGAGATGCTGCGTCAGCATAAATTTCATCAACAGCAACTGCTCAATCAACATGTCGCTATCGTTGTCCAGCGTATGGCGGTGGATTACCTGGCTCCGGCTCGTCTCGACGAACAACTGGAAGTGCAGAGTGAAATCACTGTTATCCGCGCGGCTGCTCTCATGTTTGCTCAATGCATTGTCAACTCAGACGGAACTCTGCTGAGCCAAGCCAATTTATTGATTGCATGTTTTGATCTACACCTAATGAAGCCAATAGCGCTTCCTAAGTCTATTGTCGCGGAGTTAAGCAGTGACTGACATGAACATCCTAGATTTATTCTTGAAAGCGAGCCTACTGGTTAAGCTTATCATGCTGATTTTAATATGCTTATCGGTAGCCTCTTGGGCGATCATCATCCAGCGCACGCGCATCCTCAATGTGGCAACGCGCGACGCCGAGGCCTTTGAAGACAAATTCTGGTCTGGTGTCGAGCTTTCCCGTCTATACCATGAGAGCCAGGCGCGTCGCGATAGCTTGACTGGCTCAGAACAGATCTTCTATGCGGGTTTTAAAGAGTTCGCCCGTTTGCACCGTGCCAATAATCATGAGCCGGAGTCGGTTATTGAAGGGGCATCGCGAGCGATGCACATCTCAATGAACCGCGAGCTGGAAGCGTTGGAAAACCATATTTCGTTCCTCGGCACCGTTGGTTCGATCAGCCCGTATATTGGTCTGTTTGGCACCGTGTGGGGGATCATGCACGCCTTTATCGTACTGGGTGCGGTGAAGCAGGCTACGTTGCAGATGGTGGCACCGGGTATTGCCGAAGCGTTGATCTCCACCGCAATCGGACTTTTCGCTGCGATCCCAGCTGTGATGGCCTATAACCGCCTCAATCAACTTGTCAACAAACTTGAGCAAAATTACGGCAACTTTATGGAAGAGTTTACCGCTATTCTCCACCGTCATGCCTTCTCCAGCGACAGCAAATAAGTAGGGGGCAGCATGGCGAGAATACCTGGACGCCATCGGCGTGAACTGAAGTCCGAAATTAACATCGTTCCTCTGCTTGATGTGCTGTTGGTGCTGCTGCTGATCTTTATGGCAACCGCGCCAATTATCACGCAGAGCGTGGAAGTTGAACTACCGGATGCCGCTGATTCCAAAACCGTGTCCAGCGCTGATAATCTGCCGGTGATCCTTGAAGTTTCCGGTGTGGGTCAATACACCCTGGTGATGGATCACCAGCGTATGGCATTGCTGCCACCAGAGCAGGTGGCAGCCAAAGCCAAATCACGCTTGGTAGCCAATCCGAAAACGGTCTTTTTAATCGGCGGTGCGCAGGATGTTCCTTATGATGAAATTATTAAGGCATTGAATATTCTCCATCAGGCGGGTGTAACGTCCGTTGGGCTGATGACTCAGCCAATTTGATCGTAACGTATGGCACCTGGTTCCTGTGCTGTGGCTCAGGAACCCCGTATAAGCAACAGCCGTTTTAGGAACTTATTTTGGTAAAGGCAACTGAACAAAACGATAAGCTTAATCGTGCCGTTATTGTTTCGGTCGTGCTGCATTTGATACTGATTGCCCTTCTGATTTGGGGATCGTTGCAGGAAACCATCATGAGTGCTGGCGGCGGTGGCGTTGATGGTTCCGTTGTCGGCGCGGTAATGGTCGTTCCTAGTGCCGTGTTGGAGCAATACAACCGCCAGCAGCAGCAGAGCAATGACGCACAGCGTGCCGAGAAACTGCGTCAGAAAAAAGCGCAGCAGCAGGCCGAAGAACTTAAACAGAAGCAGGCGGGGGAGCAGCAACGCCTGAAAGCGCTAGAAAAAGAACGTCTGACGATGCAAGAAAAAACCGCGCAGCAGGCCAAAATGCTGGCGGAACAGCAGAAATCAGCGGAAGCCGCAGCGGCGAAAGCCAAAGCAGAGGCTGATAAACTTGCCATAGCGCAGGCCGAGGCGCAGAAGAAAGCCGAAGCCAGGAAACGGGCGGAAGAAGCCAAGAACGCCGCGGAACAAAAAGCCGCAGCGCAAGCCAAGAAGAAAGCTGCTGCCGCAAAGCAGTCCGCGGAAGTCGATGATCTGTTTGATGGCCTGTTGGACGGTAAAAACGCGCCTGAAGGTGGGGGCAAACAGAAGGGGGAAGGCAAGCCTGCGGGGCAGGGTAATGCCAAGGCCGCAGGGGCCAGCCGTGCGTATATCAACAGTTATATGAGGCAGATTCAGGGTGCGATCCAAAGCAAGTTTTATGACCCCGGTTCATTCACCGGCAAAACCTGTGATCTGCGCATCAAGCTGGCACTGGATGGCTTGCTGATCAGCGTGCAGGAGGTAGGCGGCGATCCAGCGCTTTGTCAGGCGGCAGTCTATGCTGCTAAGCTGGCACAGATGCCTAAACCGCCAAGCGATGCCGTTTATCAGCATTTTAAAAATTTTACACTGGGATTTAAGCCGCAATAACGCTCGATTAACACAGCGATGCTATAGGGATATACTAGGCTGTGTCCCTCAATCGCCCTTGAGCGCCGCTGGTGGTCATTTTCACGCGCAGCAAGGCGCGGGCCAGGAAGGTTGGTGGGCCAAATCAGCGAATCGTCACTTAGAAACGCGCCCACAATGGCTCTAAGCCGTTCTGGTCTCGTCCTAAAATCCAGTACTCGGTGTTATCGCTTTTGGACATAGGCCCGCCCTTTTGCCTTGATTACTAGCTTTTGGGTTTGCTATTGTGCCCAGAGTCAATGACGGAACACTGACTAAAGGTAACCAATAAGGTAACCAATAGAGATTATGCAGCTTTGTTTGTGTTGGATTATTAAAATTCTGCTAATTTATCGTAGGCATTCTGCTTGGATAAGGGAGATGAGATGAAGCAAGCATTTCGAGTAGCGCTAGGCTTTTTAATACTGTGGGCGTCCGTTCTTCACGCAGAAGTTCGCATTGAAATCACCCAAGGGATCGATTCTGCTCGTCCGATTGCTGTGGTGCCGTTTAAATGGACTGGTTCTGGCACGCCTCCAGAAGATATTGGCAAGATTGTCGGCGCAGACTTGCGCAATAGCGGCAAATTCAACCCGATTGATGTGGCACGCATTCCTCAGCAACCCACCACCGCATCTGAAGTGACGCCAGCGGCCTGGACTGCACTGGGCATTGATGCTGTAGTTGTCGGCCAGGTGCAACCTGGCGCAGACGGTAGTTACCTGATCTCTTATCAATTGGTGGATACCTCAGGTTCCCCAGGCAGCGTAATGGCACAGAACCAGTTTAAAGTGACCCAACAATGGTTGCGTTATTCTGCACATACTGCTAGCGACGAAGTATTTGAAAAGCTGATTGGCACTAAGGGGGCTTTCCGCACCCGTATCGCCTACATAGCGCAGACCAACGGCGGTAAATTTTCCTACGAACTGCGTGTAGCAGACTATGATGGCTACAACCAGTTTGTGGTGCACCGCTCTCCTGAGCCGCTGATGTCACCAGCGTGGTCACCGGATGGTAGCAAGCTGGCCTATGTGACCTTCGAAAGCGGCCGCTCGGCGCTGGTGGTGCAAACTTTAGCTAACGGGGCAATCAGCCAGATCGCCGCGTTCCCGCGTCACAACGGTGCACCGGCGTTCTCCCCAGATGGCAGCCGCCTGGCGTTTGCGCTGTCCAAGAGTGGTAGCCTGAACCTGTACGTGATGAACCTCGATTCTGGCCAAATGACGCAGATCACCGATAGTCGTAGCAACGACACTGAGCCAGCCTGGTTCCCGGATGGTCAGACGCTGGCCTATACCTCCGATCAGGGGGGCCGTCCGCAAGTTTACAAGATCAGTGCTAGCGGCGGAGCATCGCAGCGTCTGACATGGGAAGGTTCTCAGAATCAGAACGCTAAGGTCAGTTCCGATGGTAAATTTCTAGTGATGGTGAGTTCCAATAATGGGGTTCAGCATATCGCCAAACAAGATCTTGGTTCGGGAGCCGTTCAAGTATTAACCGGCACTCTCCTTGACGAAACGCCTAGTATTGCGCCAAATGGCACTATGGTTATCTATAGTTCCATGCAAGGTATGGGTTCCGTGTTGCAACTGGTATCAACTGATGGGCGTTTTAAAGCGCGTCTTCCGGCAACTGATGGACAGGTCAAATCCCCTGCCTGGTCGCCGCATCTGTGATGCATGTGCCAATTATATATGTCAAACTATAAGAGGATCAAAGAAATGCAATTGAATAAAGTGCTGAAAGCGCTTCTGCTGGCATTGCCCGTACTGGCTGTAGCAGCTTGTAGTTCTAAAAAAAGCGCAAACGACGATCAATCTGGGATGGGGGCTGGCACTGGCATAGAAAACGGCAGCAGCAATCTATCTTCTGAAGAGCAAGCGCGTTTGCAGATTCAAGAAATGCAAAAGGAAAACACGATATACTTCGGCCTCGATAAGTATGACGTAAGCGCTGATTTTGCTCAGATGTTGGACTCACATGCGACGTTCTTACGTAATAACGCTTCTTACAAAGTGACTGTTGAAGGCCATGCGGACGAACGTGGTACGCCGGAATACAACATCGCTCTGGGCGAGCATCGTGCTAACTCAGTTAAAATGTACTTGCAGGGAAAAGGCGTTTTAGCTGACCAGATATCTATCGTTTCCTACGGCAAAGAAAAACCAGCTGTACTGGGTCACGACGCAGATGCTTATGCTAAAAACCGCCGTGCCGTTCTGGTTTACTAAGAAAATCGTATGAATAGTGACTTCAGATGCCATGTGTTCAGTCTATCGTTGCTGATTGGCTTAGCGGCTCCATGGGCCGCTACTGCCCAAGTGCCAATCAGTCATGTGGGTTCTGGTTCGCTTGAAGAGCGCGTCACCTTGCTTGAACGCATCAGCAATGCTCAGGGCCAGCTTTTAAACCAACTCCAGCAACAACTCTCTGAAAATCAGCATGATATTGACGCCTTGCGCGGGCAGACTCAGGAAAATCAATATCAATTAAACCAAGTCGAGCGCCAGAGGAAAAGCTATCAACAGATGGATAATCTCAGCCAGGGCAGTGCTCAGGTGGGGGGAGTTACAGCCGGGGCAGCAGTAGCTGGTACCTCTAACGGCAGCACCCGCACGTCTGTGGTACCCTCCAACCAAGGGGATGAAAACAGCGACTACAATACCGCTGTTTCTTTGGCACTGGAAAAAAAACAGTATGACCCAGCGATCTCTGCTTTTCAGTCCTTCGTAAAACAGCACCCAAAATCTACCTACCAGCCTAATGCCAATTATTGGCTGGGTCAGCTGCTTTACAACAAAGGTAAAAAAGATGATGCGGCCTACTATTTTGCGGTGGTGGTGAAGAATTACGTAAAGTCACCTAAAGCGCCGGATGCCATGTACAAAGTAGGTATCATCATGCAGGAAAAAGGGCAGGCTGATAAAGCTAACGCCGTGTTCCAGCAGGTAATTAAACAGTATCCAACCAGCGCGGCGGCCGCACTGGCGAAAAGTCGCGTAGCCGGTTAACAAGTGTAAAAGGTGCCAGGAAATCAGCCAGGCTGACCGATTTTTGGGCTGGTCGTCTGAAGAATAAGCAGTTGAGCCTATTAATCAAAAATTAAGGTTGCACTACAAAGATATATTAGTAATATATGCCGCCGTTGCCAAGACATCTTGCCCGGTGTTAAAGCAGCAAAGAAATTGGGTCGTTAGCTCAGTTGGTAGAGCAGTTGACTTTTAATCAATTGGTCGCAGGTTCGAATCCTGCACGACCCACCACTTCCAAAGCGAGAAAAGACGTGAAATCGGCAAGGACAGCATCCCCCCCAGTGCTGGCGCTGAAGGCAGAGCTATCTGGCATAGTCCACCACGCTAAAAAGTGATTGAACGTGAAATCCACGCTTACTGCTATCTCTGCATCAAACACCTCTCCTGGTATACTGCCGCTTATTAGCATTTAATAAATTAAATATTCTTGCGCATATATGAAAATATCTGCGTACTTATCGCACAATACCCATTTGTTTAATATATAAAACAAATGGGTATTGTGCGGGGGAGTACAGCCGAAAGCGCCCAGCCTAGAATGATACTGTAGTAATGAGTGAAATGTTTGATGCTAATGGATATCCCTTCCCACCCAAACCGGTTCCATTGGACGTTGCGGCTACGCTGTACTACCGTGAGCGGATTAAAACCTTGCTCAAGGAGCATAATGCGGTGATGGTTTCACGCTATTATACCGACCCGTAAATTCAGGCACTGGTGGAAGAAAATGGCGGCTGTGTGGCGGATTCGCTGGAGATGGCACGCATTGGCAGCGCGCATCCTGCTTCAACGCTGTTCGTCGCTGGGGTGCGTTTTATGGGGGGAACCGCCAGGATCTTCAGCCCGGGAAAAAAGTTCTGATGCCGACATTGTACGCCGAATGCTCGCTGGATCTTGGCTGCCCGGAAGAAGAGTTTCGCGCATTTTGCGATGATAGTCATCCCGATCGCACAGTCGTGGTCTACGCTAATACTTCGGCGGCGGTCAAAGCGTGCGTCGACTGGGTTGTGACCTCCAGCATTGACATTGAGCTTATTGAACATCTCTACAGCCTGGGTGAGAGAATCATCTTAGCACCGGATTGCAATCTCGGCGGCTATGTGCAGAAGCACACCGGGGCCGATGTACTATGTTGGCAAAAGCTCCTGTATTGTTCATGATGAGTGTAAAACTCAGGCACTGAGGAGAATATAGGCGCTGTACCCGAACGCGGCGATATTGGTGCATCCAGAGTCGCCACAGGCGGTGGTCGAACTAGCCGATGCCCTAGGATCAACCAGTCAACTGATCCAAGCAGCGAAAACGTTGCCGAATAAACGGCTGATTGTGGCTACAGATCGCGGTATTTTTTACAAGAGGCAGCAGGCTTGCTCGGACAAAGAGTTGTTTGAGGCACCGACAGTCGGTGAAGGAGCGAGCTGCCTCAGTTGTGCGCATTGCCCGTAGATGGCGATGAACGGCCTGAGGGATATCGCCGAAATCCTCGATCAGGGTGGTATTTGTATTAAGCATCAGATACAGATAGACGCTACGCTACGCAAAAAGGCGCTATTCCCCCTGAATAGTATGCTGGATTTTGCCGCACAGTTAAGCATACAGGCCAAAGGGAACGCTTAACCGTCTCATTTAATGAGGAACACTGTATGATTTTCTTTAGTACCGGCAATATATTGGTGCATATCCCCCTTGGTGTGGGCTGTTACGATTTATCGTGGATTGAAGCCGTCGGCACGCTGTTTGGTCTGTTATGCACTTGGTGCGCCAGCAAAGAAAAGATCATCAATTACCTCTTCGGTCTGATTAACGTCACGTTGTTCGCGGTGATTTTCTTCCAAATCCAGCTCTATGCCAGCCTGTTGCTGCAACTATTTTTCTTTGGTGCCAATATCTATGGCTGGTATGCTTGGAGCCGTCAGACGCACAACCATCAGGCTTTGCTGCGGATCCGCTGGTTGTCGCTGCCGAAGGCGCTAGTATGGGCAGCAGTGGGTGCCAGCGGCATTGCCCTGATGGCGGTTAATATCGACCGCGTGTTCGCTTGGCTTGCGCAGATTGCGGTAGCGATGATGCAGGCGCTAAAGATCAGTGTGCAGATACCGGCCTTGCAACCGGATGCTTTCCCATTTTGGGATTCAGCAATGACGGTGTTGTCTATCGTGGCGATGATCCTCATGACGCGCAAATATGTCGAGAACTGGCTGCTATGGGTAGTGATCGACGTGGTCAGCGTAGCTATTTTCGCCTATAAGGGCGTCTACACAATGGCACTGGAATACATCATCCTGACCCTGATCGCCCTCAACGGCTCTTGGCTGTGGATCAAAAGTGCCCGCCAGAATGATTCCTGCCCGTTATCTTCTGCACAATAATTTATGCAAATGGGGCATTTTGCCCCCTGCTGATATCCAGTGATGATGCGTGCGTGATGGATAAGCCGATGCCGATAAAACAGGTTAATTTGGCCGTTCGGCAAAGGTGATTTATAGGTGCCGTTCACTTAGGCAAGATTGGTGGGATCTATGCACTATGAAATACCCTTCTATACCAATGGAAAAGCAATGAATTAGCAAAACGACGACTTACGCATTAACGAAATCAAGGAACTCCTGCCACCGGTTGCTTTTTTAGAGAAGTCTCAAGCCACTGAACGCGCGGTAGAGAAGTTATCGCAAGCGCGCTGCGCCATTCATAATATCCTCCGCGGCAGCGATGATCGCCTGCTAGTGGTGATCGGTCCATGCTCTATTCATGATACTCAAGCGGCCAGGGAATATGCGGTGCGCCTGCTGACTCTGCGCGAAGAGCTAAACGGCGAGTTGGAAGTGGTGATGCGCGTTTACTTTGAAAAGCCGCGCACTACCGTGGGTTGGAAAGGACTAATTAACGATCCGCAGATGGATAACAGCTTCCATATCAACGATGGCCTGCGTTTTGCGCGTAAATTGCTGCTGGGAATCAACGATAGCGGCTTGCCAACTGCTGGCTAGTTCATTGATATGATCACCCCGCAGTACCTGGCAGATCTGATGAGTTGAGGGGCCATCGGCGCACGTACGACCGAATCTCAGGTGCACCGTGAGCTGGCTTCCGGCATGTCTTGCCCAGTCGGCTTCAAAAATGGCACCGATGGCACTATCAAGGTGGCGATTGACGCCATCAACGCGGCCAGCGCCCCGCATTGCTTCCTGTCAGTGACCAAGTGGGGTTATTCGGCGATCGTCAATACCAGCTGGTAACGGCGACTGTCATATCATTCTGCGCGGCAGTAAAGAACCGAACTACAGTGCAGCGCATGTCAAAGAGGTCAAAGATGGCCTGACCAAAGCAGGGTTGAAGGCGCAGGTGATGCTCGATTTAAGCCACGCCAACAGCAGCAAGCAGTTTAAGAAGCAGCTTGACGTGAATGCTGATATTTGCGGCCAGATCGCTGGTGGTGAAAAAGCGATTATCGGTGTGATGATTTAAAGCCATCTGGTAGAAGGCAATCAGAGTTTGGAAAGTGGCGAATCATTGGTTTACGGCAAAAGCGTGACCGATTCCGCATCGGTTGGCAAGATACTGAAACCGTGCTGCGGGAACTGGAGGCGGCGGTGAAAGTGCGCCGCCGTGGCTAATGTTTCTACCTATTTTTTGCCTGACTAGTCCTACTATAGGTTGACACTTTTCAGCCTTATAACGCCCGATGAGACTCATCGGGCGTTTTGTATTTTAGCGGCAGAGGGGGAGGCATCTAATTAGTAGAAGCTGTGCTTTTCAGTAAAGGGATCGATGGATTTTTCATGTAGAGCAATAGAACGTGAGAAGCAGAGAGTTTTGCGAACCACTCTTTTGAGGCGTGTACTATTCGCTTCAGCGCAAGTTTTTTAAAGTGCGGATAACCCTGTTGATACCGATATTAAGCGTTGTTGCTGTATCGCCAACCCAGCGCCATATCAACGATTGGCTCTTTAACGCCTGGCTTTCTGCCTGATAAGTGTAGGTGAGTTGGAATATACACCGGCCATCACGATAGGGAGGCGCTCCTGGCCCTTTAGGGTTTGGTACGCTGAAATCATCTCAACGAGTTCGGCAGTATCGATGAATTGAAGCAAGCGATAGCGGAATACCTCCATTACTACAACAACGAAAGAATCAGTCGGAAAGCCAAAGGCCTGAGTTCGCTATCATACCGAACCCAGCCCTTGAAATCCGCTTAATCTGAACTGTCCAACTGAATGGGGTGCAGTTCATTTTCACCAGACATTTTGTCACATAAACGGATAAAAATTACTTCGCCTCACCCTGGTTTTGCCACGGCAGCCGCTTTAGCGGCGATTTCGTCTGCATTGCCCAAATAGTAGCGCTTGATCGGCTTAAAGTTGTCATCGAAATCATACACCAATGGCACTCCGGTTGGGATGTTCAGCTCAAGGATCTCATCCTCGCTCAGGTTATCCAGGTATTTCACCATTGCGCGCAGCGAGTTGCCGTGAGCCGCTACGATAACGCGCTCACCGCTCTTGATGCGTGGCAAGATCTCTTCGTTCCAATATGTGATAACGCGATCGATGGTCAGCGCCAAGCTTTCGGTTAGCGGCAGCTCTTGCTCAGTGAGCGCGCTGTAGCGCGGATCGTAGCCTGGGTAGCGTTCATCTTCTTTAGTCAGTTCTGGCGGGGTCACAGCGAAACCACGACGCCATTGTTTGACCTGTTCATCGCCATATTTCTCAGCGGTTTCTGCCTTGTTCAGGCCTTGTAGAGCGCCATAGTGACGCTCGTTCAGCTTCCAGGATTTTTTACTGGGTAGCCAGGCTTGGTTCAGCTCGTCGAGGATATGCCACAGAGTGTGGATAGCACGCTTTAGTACGGAGGTATAGGCGAAATCGAAAGAAAAACCTTCGTCTTTCAACAAATTGCCTGCTGCTTTCGCTTCAGCACGGCCTTTATCCGACAAATCAACATCATACCAACCGGTGAAGCGATTTTCATTGTTCCACTGGCTTTCACCGTGACGCACAATAACCAGCTTAGTTACAGGCATAGCTTAACTCCTCAATAATCTGATAGTTCAATGATAATGAAAATCATTATATTGCCGCTGCCTGGGCCTCGGCAATCGATAGCGTCTCACCATAGCCAATTTATCGCTGCAAAGTAAGGGGGGCCGAGGAAAAGCTGAATCGATCAGGTGGGAAGGACTGGAAGAAGAGGCACGGCGAAGCTTTATCTCGCCGCGCCCTGGTATGGAAAAAATCAGGCTGATTTCTTCAGGCAGGCGCTCATAAAGGTTTTACGCTCATTGCCTTTCAGGCTTTTGGCTTTGGCATCAGCATTACAGTCTTTCATCTTTTGCTGCTGCATCGATCAGGTGGGAAGGACTGGAAGGGGTCAAGGATTTGCCGACAGTGGAGGAGCTTTTAGCCTTCAGACAGGTGCTCATAAAGGTAGAGCGGTTTTCGCCTTTCAGCGATTTGGTGGAAGCTTGATGGTTGCAATTGGTCCATACGTTTTTGCTGGGCCGCCTGCGCCGGAGAAGGCGTTTTCACAGCCATATCGGCTGCCACCAGGTTAGTACTCAGCATGAAGCTTCCCAGAACCAATAATGGAAATGCAGTAATCAGACGCATAAATATTCCTTAAGCTATTGATAGGGCCAGCATTGGCCGAAAATTGTGTCGTCATACGAGACGTTGTACTTATCACGGTATACCCGTCATACTTTACGTTTCCTGGGCGTTCGCTTTCCTAAATCACCCCAGTCACTTATGGGGGTAAACGCATGGAGATCTGCTGCCTTGCCGCCTTCTTACAACTCGAATTATTTAGGGTATAGCACTGATTTTAATGCGCACTTTGAAATAAGGAAAGGTAAACACCAACAGACAAAATGGGTACAAAGGTAAGCATTTATAAAAAATCTCATGCTACAGGGGCATTGATACTTCTTCTCAGGGCTGAAGTTTATGGCTGTTGATACCATGGAAAGGTGAAGAACAACAGGTGAGCCAAGTTAAGCCCGAAATGGAACAGGGGCGGCACCCACAGCCGACCACTCCACATCCAGGCCAGGCCATAAATCAAACCGGCCAGCGTGGCGAACATCACCATCCACATGCCGCCAGCTAGGTGCCCTGCGCCGAATATTAGCGCTGTGATAATCAACGCTGGCCAGGCACTTAGCCACTGGCTGAGACGTTGTTGCAGGTAACCGCGAAACAGTGCCTCTTCAGCCATTTAGGTGAAGAATAGATTGGCCATGGCATACTGTAAGAGCCAGGATGGGGTATGCAACTCTATCTTCAGCCTACCTAGCGTGACGGCCAACAGCAGGAACGGTACTAGCGCTTTATCGAAGTGGTAATATAAGGTGAAAGGTGTGCTGAGTTGGACGGTTTTTTCACCGTTTATCATGAAGGGGTTATGAATGCCTGGCACCAGGTGCAAGAATAGCGCCAGGCAACTCGCGACCAGCAATGTTTCAACAGTTATCGCCAGGTGACGTATGGCGTGAAAGTGATATCTCAGCCATACCAGCGTGGCGATAACCAGCAGGTATCCTAGGCTGAGTGGCGTCAACACGCCATGATAAAGCCCCATAGCCGCAGACGCAGCCAAAATTAGCCAGGTTAACAGTCGGTTAAACAGCAAGAAAAATAACGAAGCAGCAAGTACGCCCCACATAAAGATATCTCTTTAAATGTCTACGGCGCTGAGTGTCAAAGTGCCGCGCAAATATGGCGAAGTGAAGTTGAGTACCAGGTTGGATAGTAGCACAGCAAGGGAGCATATCCAGGGTGTACGGGTTTTTGCCATAGTTCAATCATATCTCCAGATGCTGTTGCCCGTATTCCAACGGTGTGACGCGGATTGGCGATCCGCTTTTGCTAGAGTTTCAGGTAAGAAGAATTTTGGCCTGTATAACGCGCCCTGTCGGCTGTAAAAGTTTTAGTACCTATCCCATTAGGCTATTTTATTTGCCATATTGGCCCTTAGCAGTACTTCCCTGTACGCTGAGGTGGTTGCGCGCTGTCGGTGTATAAACTGGCGGCAACAATATACACATACTGGGATAGGTTCTTATTGTTGCCGATTAGGTCATTAAAGCGCAAAAAGCCACGTTTGTGAAGTGAACCCCGAAAGTTGGACATCCAACGATTAGGTGTTTTGCATTTCAATGTGCAGAAAAAAATACTCTATTGCATTCAAGCAGCAGGTTGTTCATCACTATATGAACAGCGATCACGGAGCGAAAAGAACGGCGTTGTTGAATAAATCGAACATTTGGCCGGGACGAGGATCCGATCACTCTCCTTCTGTCAAAATAGCGATATTCCGTGGCCCAGCAAAAGTTCAACATCACCAACTGGAAGGCTTACAACAATGCCCTTACCACTCGGGGTTCACTCAATTTCTCGGTGGATGAAACGGCACTTCACTCCTGGTATTGCGAGGCAAAACCTTCTCTGCGTGGTCGCCGACAACATTATTCCGATATGACAATCACCAGCGTATTGATGCTGAAACAAATTTTATGCCTGACACTTCGCGCTCTCCAGGGCTTCGTCAACTCCATTGTCACACTGATCAAAGTGCCGTTGAACTGCCCGGACGACACCTGCATCAGTAAGCGGGCAAAGTCCGGCCATGTCCCGTTTAAAACCGCAACGCCGGGTGAAATTGCGCACCTCGTTATCGACTCTAGCGGGCTCAACGTGTTGGGTGAAGGGGAGTGGAAAGTAAAAAAATACGGTCAGGAAAAACGGCGGATCTGGCGAAAACTGCATTTGGCCGTAGATACAGAAACACATGAGGTCATCTGTGCTGACCTTTCCTTGAGCAATGTCACCGATACCGAAGCCTTCCCAGGTCTCATCCGCCAGAGGTACCGTAAAATCAAAGTCGCCTCGGCGGATCGGGCTTAGGATACGCGAGTTTGTGATCATGAGTTAAGGCGCAAGAAGCTCAGGGCGTTAATACCGCCTAGAAGCGGAGCCCGTTATTGGTCGGCAGACTATGCAGAGCGCAATCAAGCGGTGGCGAACCAGCGCCTTACCGGAGAAAACACACGGTGGAAAAATATCACAGGCTACCACCGACGTTGGATAGCGGCAACAGCGAGGTACAGAGTAAAAAAGCTATTTGGTGGTCACCTGTCGCTGCGAGATTATAATGTGCAAGTTGCAGAGGCGATGGCCATGATCTGTGCATTAAACAAGATGACGCTTGCCGGTATGCCAGAAAGTGTACGCGTTGCCTGAAAGATGCCCATTCATGGGACTCTTTCAGGGGACTTTTTATTCCAAATCTGATTTATTCAACAACGCCTCGCAGACGTTGCAGCAGTCACTGAAAGATTTAGAGCGCGGCTACAATAATTTCTTCCAGAAGCGTGCAGCATTCCCCCGTTTAAAAAAACGCGTGCAGAATGGTGCATTGCGCTACCCACAAGGTGTGAAGCTCAATCAAGCCAATAGTCGTATATCGTTGCCAAAGTTGGGATGGATACGCTACCGCAACAGCCGCGAAATTATAGGTGAAGTGAAAAATGTCACCATCAGCCAGTCATGCAGCAAATGGTACGTCAGCATCCAGACAGCATACGAAGTTACTGAACCCGTTCATAACTCAGCGTCAATGGTCGGAGTGGATGCCGGAGTCACCAAACTCGCTACGCTTTCAGATGGCACGGTATACCCGCCCGTCAACAGCTTCAAAACAAGCCAGCACAAGCTGGCAATACTTCAGCGTCAGTTAAGCAGAAAGGTAAAATTCAGCGCCAACTGGCAGAAACATAAGCGAAAAATCCAGCATCTACACTCGCACATTGCCAATATTCGGCGCGACTACCTTCATAAAATCACCAGTGAAATCTGCAAAAACCACGCAATGATCGTCATTGAAGACTTGAAGGTCAGTAACATGTCAAAGTCGGCAACAGGCACGGCAGAGCAGCACGGGCGAAACGTCAGAGCTAGATCAGGCTTAAACCGCTCGATACTGGTCAGGGATGGTATGAAATGCGTCGTCAACTTGAGTACAAGCAGCTCTGGCGAAGAGCACAGGTACTAGCAGTATCTGCGGCATATACCAGCCAGCGGGGTGCATGCTGCGGTCATACAGCGAAAGAAAACCGCCTGTCGCAAAGTAAATTTGTGTGTCAGATATGTGGATACACCACGAACGCCAATGGAGGGATAGTGCAGTCAGACCCCGCCCGTTAAAGCAGGAACCCACCCAGGTGAGTCAGCTTTCGGTCTGAACGCTGTAGGAATCCCCGTCCTTTAGGCCGGGAGGATTTCAAAGCGATTATCCTAATATTCCTACTTGCTACGCAGCGCTTTGATGGCACCTTTACGCACTTTACCTTCCAAGCGACGTAATTTAGCCCTTCTGCTGGGCCTGGTCGCTTTGCGTGTGTTTTCCACCACCATCGCCTGCTGGATCACCGCCGCCAAGCGGGCAAGCGCCGCATCGCGGTTTAATTCCTGACTGCGATATTCCTGCGCTTTAATAATCACTACGCCCGCAGCACTTATCAAATGATGATTAAAGGCTAGCAGCTTTTCCTTATAATGCTCTGGCAGGCTGGAGGCGCGGATGTCAAAGCGCAAGTGGATTGCCGTTGAAGTTTTGTTCATATGTTGGCCACCCACGCCCTGCGCACGGATCACCGTCAACTCCAGTTAATTATCTGGAATGGCGACATTTCTTGACAGTTCCAGCACGGATAAACCCTGCGCCTGTTGCCACTCAGCAAACTGGATTTCAAGACTATTCTGGGCGTCAGATAGCCAGATAGTTGCCTCTTGTAGCGAGGCTTGCAGTTGCAGATTGCGGTTAGCTAACGCCGTCAGCCGCGCCAACTGCTCATCATCCAGAAAACGCACGCTCAAGTTTTTATAGCGAGCCAGCTTGCCCTGCATGCTTCGCCACCAAATGTGTCAGGCACGCTCGCCATAGGCATAATACCAACACTCGTGGTGACTGGTTGCAGGCTTTTTTGATGCGTTTCTCATCCGGCAGGCTCATTTCGATACACATTTACAGCCCATTGTGGTCGTTACGCTGCCAAATATCTGGTTCGTCTTCAACGCTCAGGCCCTTGGTAAACACCAGCCGTTCGTCAGCGTGACAAATCCAAGCTAGCAGGCGCAACATCATGCGCTGTGGTGTTTCCGAAGGATGCTGTGCCAAAGTTAACGCGGCATCGTAGTAGAAGTGGCGATCCATATCAGCGATATTGACTGTTGCTTTATAAATGGTTGCTTTCAGCGCTATATGGAACCTCATCATTTTATCAGGTAGCAGTGTACTTGATCTGTCAGCGTGTAGGGGCTAATAACTCCACAATGGCTGTGCTACAGTCGTCTAGATAGGGGAAAATTCTGCGAACCTACGCTTCATCGCTATATTAGCCTGCGGTGAAACAGACGTTCTTAAGGGAAAGAAACTGTACAACAACATTACTGTGAGCTAGTACGCCGTTTTACGCCGAGATTGGCAATGGAAATCTCGGCTACATGCCTGATATGCTCGCATATGTGTGTTAAAGGTATTGGACGATGTCGCTGCGAATAACGCGTTATCGTCCTCCATTAGGGAACAGGCGGCCTTTGCCACCGCTAACTTATTGGTGAGCGACTATGTTGATGAATGATGAGTACCAATCCATCAATTGCGATGACTATCAAAGCCTGGAACTCACCTGCCAGCATAACTACATTCTGAAGCTAGAGTTACGCGACGGAGAAAAACTCGAAGGCAAAGCCAACAAACTGAAATTTACCAAGGGTATCGATTACCTGATTATCGATCAGGCTGGCAATGATTTCAGTTTAAGTCTGGATCACATCCTCAGTTTCACTCACCCGAAAATCGGTACTGTTGTCGTCAGCCTCTCCGACTGATAACGACAGTAACTTCATGTCATCATTGCGCCTTAACGTTATGATTCTTATCCCAATGCAGCCGCCACGGTTGTTCCTTCTCTGGCACCCTACCCTCTTCGCAGACAAATGCGCCCAGCGCAGCGATAAGCTGCTCATCATAATAGATCAGGGGGATGCGTTCACGCAGCCAAGGGGGAACACCCAACTCCTGCCACAGCTTTTTAATCGGTAGCGAACGGGCGCGCCCGACGATGCGGACGCTACCCTGTGCGCTAAAACGGACGCTGACCTGCTTTGCGGGCTGTGGGGAGCGCAGATGCATTTTCCCTTTGCCACTGATTAAGTGGCCTAACCCATCGGGCAACGTCAATGGCGCGGTTCGTGACCAATTTAGACGAATATCGCGTAGGTTCGCCATCAGCGGCAGTAAATATAACCGACCATGGAAGCGGCGAATTTGATAGGTTCCCAGTTGCAACCGGGGTGAAGCGTCCACACGACTGAGCGCTACTTCATCCCACAGGTGCTGCAATTGCTCACGCGAAGGCAGGGTGACATCTTGGCGTGCAATCCAACGGCGCAACAGGGCAAAACGACATGCCGGTGAACATCCCAGTAGACCCTCGATCACCAGTGAGTTGTCTTCCGCCAATAAAGTACGCAACTGGTCAGCCAACAGCTCGTCCAACAATTGTTCTTGTTCGGCACACAGGCTAGCGCTGCGGGCGACCGCCGATGTAAAGTGAGACCAGCGCTGGTTCAGTAGCGGCAGCACTTGCAACCGCAGAAAATTGCGGTCAAAACGCGGATTTTGATTGCTGTCGTCGTATATCCAGGATAACTGGTGCTGCTGTGCATAAGCCTCGAGCCGCAGGCGAGAACAGCCAAGCAGTGGCCGTAATAACACATGGTTAGCCAGCCTGCCACACGCCGCCATCGCCGATAGCCCGGCTGGGCCGCTACCGCGTTTGAGCGCCAACAGAAAGGTTTCGCTTTGATCGTCAAGATGCTGGGCGGTAATCAGGATCTCATCGGCTTTCAGCGTTGCGTTAAAGGCGTCATAACGTGCTGTGCGCGCTGCTGCTTCGATGCCACCCGCACGGTCATCCACTTGAACCCGTTGCACCGTCAGCGGCACCCGCCAGGCTGCGCATTGCCGCCCACAGTGATCTGCCCAGGTATCAGCAAACGCACTCAAGCCATGATGCACATGCACTGCTCGTAGCTGAAATTCTGGATGCTGCTGGCGCAACTGCGCCAGCAAGTGCAACAACACCGTGGAATCCAGCCCGCCGCTGAACGTCACCAGCAATTGCCGATGCTCACCCAGTTGGTGCGCGACCTGAGCCGCTAATTGATTGGTTTCCATTGATAAGATTTATCACTTCTATACCCAAAAGCGTCAGTACTTAAGAACCGTTGGCTCCTGGGTTGGCTGATGCAAACCGGCAACGTGGATAAGTCAAAACAGTTCGATACTTCACTCCCCACTGAAGCCAGAATATCACCGTAAACATGCTGGCTAGCCGTGTATTCCTAGCCAATGATGGAAGCAGGACACACCTGACATAGTGCCAACATCCTTCTATGTCAGAACGCTTTGCCCTGTTCATTGTTGGCTAAGCACCTACCCCTAAGCGTACATTGTTGCAGCCAGTTTGTACACGGACAGCGCGGAATAGCCGGAGTTTACATGGAGTACGTGAGCATTGTGAGCACTGCCCAGGGCCAAAATGGCAAATAAAATAGCCTAATGGGATAGGCCCTAAGTGCCTGTGCAGATGTACCACGTCCACCAGCAACAAGCTCAAGGGTAGCTTAGCACAGCGCATCCTATCAAAACGCCGCCCTAGAATAAACTCAGCAGTAGCCGTAACTCATCAGGCGCTGGTAGCGACGGCTCAGCAGTTCTTCGTTGCTCAGACCATCGAGATCTTTCAGGTCAGCCAAAAACTGCGCTTTCAGCGAAGCAGCCATCGCCGACACGTCGCGGTGAGCGGAACCTAGCGGTTCGGGGATCACCGAGTCGATTAGCTTCAGCTTTTTTAGACGCGCTGCAGTGATACCCATTGCTTCTGCGGCCAATGGTGCCTTGTCGGCGCTCTTCCACAGGATCGATGCGCAACCTTCCGGCGAGATCACCGAGTAGGTGCTGTATTGCAACATATTCACTTTATCGCCCACACCGATCGCCAGCGCGCCGCCGGAACCGCCTTCACCGATCACCGTACAAATCACCGGCACATTCAAACGCGACATCTCACGCAGGTTGCGCGCGATAGCTTCAGACTGTCCGCGCTCTTCCGCACCCACACCCGGATAAGCACCCGGTGTGTCGATAAAGGTAATGATCGGCAGCTTGAAGCGGGAAGCCATTTCCATCAGACGCAGCGCCTTACGGTAGCCTTCGGGTGCCGACATGCCGAAATTACGGCGGATTTTCTCTTTGGTTTCGCGACCTTTCTGATGACCAATAATCATCACCGGGCGTCCATCCAGGCGCGCAATGCCACCAACGATCGCTTTATCATCAGCATAGGCGCGGTCGCCTGCCAACTCCTCGAAGTCGCTAAAGATGTGTTTGATATAATCCAGGGTATAAGGACGGCGCGGGTGGCGTGCCAGTAGGGCGATCTGCCAAGCACCAAGATTGGCAAAAATCTTGCGCGTCAGTTCAACGCTCTTTTCACGCAGGCGTTGAACCTCTTCGTCCAGATTAATATCTAATTTTTCGTCTTGACGGCTGACGGCTGTCAGCGAGTCAATTTTCGCTTCCAGCTCTGCAATCGGCTGTTCAAAATCAAGAAAATTCAGACTCATAACATTCCTATTTTAGTCAAATTCCAGTTCCACCTGCTCATTGCCTACCAAAGTCCGCAAATCTATCAACAAGCGGTCAGTGGGCGTCACGCGCCAGGTTGCGCCAAAACGCAGCCTGGCCTGAGCATCTTCCCGCTGATAGTAGAGGTACACTGGGATCGTCCCCGAACGATGGGGTTCCAACGACTGGCGGAGACGGTTCAAAAGCTGGTCATTAATTTGCCTGTCCATCAGCGAGACAGCAAGCCCACGCGCGTATTTTTCACGAGCTTCACTGATATCCATTACCTCGCGAGCCATCATTTTAAGCCCGCCGCTAAAGTCATCAAAGCTAACCTGCCCAGTGGCGATCAGGATACGGTCTTTTTCCAGCAAATGCTGGTATTTTTCTAGCGCCTCGGTGAATAGCATTACCTCCAGACGGCCTGAGCGGTCATCCAGCGTACAAATACCGATGCGGTTGCCGCGCTTGGTGACCATCACTCGCGCGGCAACCACCAGACCAACAGCGGTAGTCATCTTGCCCCGATCCGTCGGATGCATGTCTTTCAAACGCTGACCACCGGCATAGCGTTCGATTTCCTTCAGATACTGAGTGATCGGGTGGCCGGTGAGGTATAGCCCCAACGTCTCCCGCTCACCGGCCAGCACCACCTGCTCCTGCCAGCGGGGCACATTAGCGTAGGATTGCTCCACTTGCTCCGGTGCTTCCGACAGCACACCAAACATGTCTACCTGGCCTATGGCTTCGGCTTTGGCATGCTGATCGGCTGCCTTCAACGCATCGCCTAATGAGTTCATCAGCGCAGCACGGTGCGGCCCCAAGCGATCGAACGCCCCAGACATGATCAACTTTTCCAGAATGCGACGGTTCAGCTTCTTAATGTCGGAACGTGCGCAAAGATCAAACAAATCTTTAAAGTAGCCCTGCCCGCCACTGTTACGCGCTTCAATAATAGCTTCGATCGGCCCCTCACCCACACCTTTAATCGCGCCAATGCCATAGACGATTTCACCCTCATTGTTGACGTGGAAACGGTACTGCCCGCTGTTGATGTCCGGCGGCAGGATCTTCAGCCCCATGCGCCAACATTCATCCACCAGCCCCACCACCTTATCGGTATTGTCCATATCTGCGGTCATTACTGCCGCCATAAACGCGGCCGGATAGTGTGCTTTCAGCCATAGCGTTTGGTAAGACACCAATGCGTAGGCGGCAGAGTGAGATTTATTGAAACCGTAACCGGCGAATTTTTCCACCAGATCGAAAATCCTGACCGACAATTCACCGTCGATGCCACGTAATTTCGCACCATCTTCAAAACCACCACGCTGCTTGGCCATTTCGACCGGGTTCTTCTTACCCATCGCACGGCGCAGCATGTCCGCGCCACCCAGTGTATAACCAGCCAGTACCTGAGCTATCTGCATCACTTGTTCTTGATACAGAATGATACCGTAGGTCGGTTCCAACACTGGCTTGAGCGACTCATGCTGCCACTGGATATCCGGGTAGGAGATCTCTTCACGCCCGTGTTTACGGTCAATGAAGTTATCGACCATACCCGATTGCAGCGGACCAGGGCGGAATAGTGCCACCAATGCGATCATGTCTTCGAAACAGTCGGGTTTCAGGCGTTTAATCAGGTCTTTCATTCCGCGCGATTCAAGCTGGAACACCGCAGTGGTTTCCGAGCGCTGCAACATGTCAAAGCTTTTCTTATCATTCAGCGGGATGGCAGCGATATCGATCGGCGGCTCACCGCTTTTGGCACGCCGTGCGTTGATCATCTCCAGCGCCCAGTCGATAATGCTCAAAGTACGCAGGCCAAGGAAGTCAAACTTCACCAGCCCGGCATATTCTACGTCGTTTTTGTCAAACTGGGTCACCGGGTGGTGGCCTTCGGCATCGCAGTAAAGCGGCGCAAAGTCGGTGATTTTGGTCGGTGCGATCACCACGCCGCCAGCGTGTTTGCCGGCGTTGCGCGTCACCCCTTCCAGCTTGCGCGCCATGTCGATCAGCGCTTTGACTTCTTCATCGGCTTCATAAATTTCAGGTAGTTGCGGTTCGGCGACAAACGCCTTCTCCAGCGTCATGCCCGGATCAGGCGGCACCAATTTGGCAATGCGATCAACGAAGCCATACGGATAACCCAGCACGCGGCCCACATCGCGGATCACCGCTTTCGCCGCCATGGTGCCAAAAGTGATAATCTGCGATACTGCTTCACGGCCATACATTTCCGACACATGATCGATCACCAGATCGCGCTTTTCCATGCAGAAATCGACGTCAAAGTCTGGCATCGAAACGCGTTCCGGGTTGAGGAAACGTTCGAACAGTAGGTCAAATTCCAGCGGATCAAGGTCGGTGATTTTCAGCGCGTAGGCCACCAGTGAACCAGCACCAGAACCACGTCCTGGCCCTACCGGGACGTGGTTGTCCTTCGACCACTGGATGAACTCCATGACGATCAAAAAGTAACCAGGGAATCCCATCTGGCTGATCACTTTCAACTCAACATCCAGACGCTCGTCATATTCCTGGCGACGCTGGGCGCGCACTTCATGATCTGGGAACAGGAACGTGAGGCGCTCTTCCAGCCCTTCCTTCGACTTGAGCACCAGAAAATCCTCTGTGGTCATGTCGCCAGTCGGGAACTGTGGCAGAAAGTATTCACCCAAGCGAATGGTCACGTTACAACGTTTGGCGATCTCGACGCTGTTAAGCAGCGCTTCCGGGATATCGGCGAACAGTTCGCACATGTCGTCTTCACTGCGCATATATTGCTGTGGGCTATAGTTGCGCGGGCGCTTGGGATCATCCAACGTAAAGCCTTCGTGGATGGCTACGCGAATTTCATGGGCATCGAAGTCGTCTTCTTCCAGAAAACGCACGTCATTGGTGGCCACCACCGGCAAACCACGCTCAGTGGCTAACGCCACAGCAGCGTGCAGATAGTTTTCTTCGTCTGGACGGCCGGTGCGGATCAGTTCCAGGTAGTAACAATCAGGGAAATACTGCTGGTAGAAATCCAGACACTGCTCAACCTGCGGCTGGTTGCCGCGCAGCAGAAATTTGCCGACGTCGCCGTGCCGCGCGCCTGACAGCAACAGCAGCCCTTCACGGTGTTCGATCAGCCAGTCGCGATCGATAATCGGCCCAGCATAACCATAGCCGCGCTGATAGGTGCGGGAAATAAGCAGTGTCAAATTCTGGTAGCCTGCGCTGTTGGTGGCCAATACCGTGAGCTGCGCCAACTCATCGCCCAGCACGTCGCTTTGCACATGGAGATCCGCGCCGATGATCGGTTTAATCCCCGCGCCATGCGCACTACCGTAGAACTTCACCAGACCGCACAAGTTGGTAAAGTCGGTGATTGCCAAAGCAGGCATGGCTAAGGCAGCAGCTCTCTTCACCAAAGGCACAATCTTTGCTAATCCATCAATCATCGAGTAGTCACTGTGAACACGCAAGTGAATGAAATGGGGTTCGGCCATATCCAGATACCTGAATGAAGTGGCTCGGCATACCGAGCTAAGGTTAACGCTTACGCATTGCAGCTTATAGCTCCAGCGCCCTTCTCACCGGGGCAAAACTGCGGCGGTGGTGTTCGGTCGCCCCCAGCACAGCCAGTTGCTCCATATGGAAGGCGGTCGGGTAGCCCTTGTGCTGCGCGAAGCCGTAGCCAGGGAACACACGATCTAACTCAATCATTTCCAGATCGCGTGTGACCTTAGCAAGAATCGACGCCGCGCTGATTTCCGCCACGCGGCTGTCGCCCTTCACCACCGCCTGCGAGCGCATCGGTAACGTTGGGCAGCGGTTACCGTCGATCAGCACCATATCCGGTACAATAGACAACCCAGCAACCGCCCTCTGCATCGCCAGCATAGTAGCGTGCAGAATATTCAACCTGTCAATCTCTTCCGGCTCAGCACGCCCCTGGCTCCAGGACAATGCCTTGGCGATAATTTCCTCATACAGTGCCAGGCGGCGCTTTTCACTGAGCTTTTTCGAGTCCGCCAAGCCGACGATCGGCTGCGCTTGATCGAGGATCACCGCGGCGGTCACCACGGCACCAACCAGCGGGCCACGACCCACCTCATCTACACCGGCAATCAGCAGTGCAGCGGGATAGATAAAAGGTTTAATCATGCTAACGCCCCTTCCAACACCGCCTGAGCGGCCTGTTCATCGGCACCACAGCGGATGCTTTGGTGCAAGGTCAGGAAGGCCTGCTTCAGTTTTTCACTCTGCGAGCTGTCTTCCAGCAACGGCATCAACGCCGCTGCTAGCTTGTCCGGCACGCAATCATTTTGCAGTAGCTCGGTAACAATTTCTCGTCCCGCCAGCAGGTTGGGTAGTGATACATAAGGAGTCTTCACCAGCCGTTGCGCCAGCCAAAAGGTAAACGACTTCATGCGGTAACCCACCACCATCGGACACTTGGCCAGCATGCACTCCAGCGCAGCAGTGCCCGATGCCAACAACGCCGCGTTGCTGGCTATCATCGCTTTGCGCCCCTGCCCGTTCAGCAGATGTACAGTCAGCTCCGGAGCCACCTCAGCCTTGATGCGTTCGAACTGCTCGCGCCGCTTGGCGTTGAGCAACGGCACCACCACTTCCAGATCTGGATAATGGCTACGCAACTGTTGCGCGGTTTTCAGGAAATCAGCACTCAGTATCTCGACTTCTGCGCTGCGGCTGCCGGGCAACAGCGCCAGACAACTAACCTGTGGGTCAATATCCAACGCAACACGTGCTGCCAGTCGATCCGGCTGTAGTGGCATAGCATCCGCCATGGTGTGGCCGATAAACCGGCACGGAACGTTGAAAAGGTCATAAAACGCTTTTTCGAAAGGGAGAATGGCCAGCACCAAATCAGTGGCTTTGCCAATTTTGAAAACGCGCTTCTGACGCCAAGCCCAGACCGATGGGCTGACATAGTGGATAGTGCGAATGCCGCGCTGCTTAAGACGGCCTTCCAGCGTGATGTTAAAGTCCGGCGCATCGATACCGACAAACACATCCGGCTTTAGGTCGCTGAAGCGGCGGGTCAAATCCTTGCGGAGCTTTAGTAGGCGTGGCAAACACTCCATCACTTCCACCACGCCCATTACCGCCAGTTCTTCCATTTCGTACCAGGCTTCACAGCCTTCAGCCTGCATAAGTGGGCCAGCGACGCCAACAAAACGCGCGTTGGGTACCCGTGCCTTGAGCGCGCGGATTAATCCGGTGCCTAGAATATCACCGGAGGTTTCTCCGACGACTAATCCAATAGTCAGTGGGCGCTTTGGCATAAGTCAGCGAATTATACCACGGGTTGAACGGGTGAAAAAATCGAGGAACTGCTGTACCACTGGCTGCTCTTTGGCTAGAGCTTCGATTTCTGCCTTCGCTTGATCCAGCGTTTTTTCACGGCGATAAAGGATCTTGTAAGCGTTACGGATCGTCTGGATCTCATCCTTATCAAAACCTCGGCGTTTCAGGCCAATAGCGTTAACGCCGATCGGCATAGCACGGTTACCCTGGGCGATGACGAAAGGAGGCACATCCTGAGCAACGCCGGAGCATCCCCCCACTATCACATGCGCGCCAATAATGCAGAATTGATGGATCGCCGTCATACCGCCTATAATGGCATAGTCATCGACCTCAACATGCCCCGCCAACGTAGCGTTGTTAGCCAGCACACAGGCGTTACAGACCACACAATCATGTGCAATGTGCACGTTAACCATCAGCAGGTTGTCATTACCTACTTTAGTCAGGCCAGTTCCCTGCGCAGTACCGCGATGGATGGTGACACTTTCGCGGATGCGATTGCGGTCACCCACTTCAACGCGCGTTGGCTCGCCTGCGTATTTCAAATCTTGATTCACTTCACCAATGGAGGCGAACTGATAGATCTGGTTATCGCGGCCAATGTTGGTTATGCCGTTCACCACAACATGAGATTTCAGTACCGTGCCAATGCCGATTTCCACCTGAGAGCCGACATAGCAGCAGGCACCAATATATACACCGGCACCAATAACAGCGCCTTCCTCGACTATCGCACTGGGGTGGATAAAGGCAGTTTCGTCAATCACGGATTAAGCCTCCCTGCTGCGGGCACACATCATGGTTGCTTCGCAGACAATTTTACCATCAACTATCGCCACGCCCTTAAAACGCGTCAAACCACGACGGGTTTTCTCAAAGGTGACTTCCATGATCATCTGATCGCCAGGCACTACCGGATGCTTGAAGCGAGCTTCGTCAATACCGGCGAAATAGTACAGCTCGGTCAGCTCCAGTTTACCGACGCTTTTAAACGCCAATATGCCGGTGGCTTGTGCCATGGCTTCCAAAATCAATACACCTGGGAAAATCGGTTTTCCAGGGAAATGTCCTTGGAAAAACGGCTCATTAACAGATACGTTCTTCACCGCACGGAGGAACTTGTGCTCCTCAAAATCGAGGACGCGATCAACCAGTAAGAACGGGTAACGGTGAGGAAGCAGTTCCAAAATTTCTGCAATATCCAGAGTATGAGTGTCAGTAATCAAAATACTCTTCCTGTCTTTAAAACTGATGACATTAACAACACGGCCTGCGCTGACCCCAGAAGAGATCATCGTACGGGACGCAAATTAGCAACTCTTTATACTTTTGGTCTCATGACAAACGCGTTTTGTATAGTACTCAGTATGGTGGGCGAGTAGGTGATTAGACCCTTCATCTGACAAACTGCATTTTTGTTAGCTGCCTTCGCTCACCTCAGTCACATAACAGTCTATGCTCCAAGGGATTATGAGCCTTTTCTGAGGCTCCCCCCTGCGCTATTTAAACCGTTTTATGACTTATTTGTCGCTCAGTTACCGCGCTATAATGCAGCGTACCATTTATCAGGTATCGTCTTTTCCAACTTTTCGTTCTACAGCTTTCAAGCGCTTGCTAATCTCATCGATATTCATCACCAACGCAGCGGTTTTACGCCAAACCTTGTTGGGTTGTAACGGAATGCCCGATGAGTATACCCCAGGTTCAGTGATAGGTCGCATGACCATTCCCATTCCGGTGACCACTACCTTATCAGCAATGGCCATATGGCCATTGAGCACGCTGGCACCGCCGATCTGGCAATAACGGCCCATTTTCAAGCTGCCTGCCATGATCACACCGCCAGCAACGGCAGTATTGTCGCCAATCACCACATTGTGTGCAATCTGGCATTGGTTGTCGATGATAACACCGTTCCCAATCAGGGTGTTATCCAACGCGCCTCGGTCAATGGTGGTGCAAGCGCCAATCTCTACACGATCACCAATAATCACCGTACCCAACTGCGGGATCTTTATCCAGTTACCGCGTTCGTTGGCATAGCCAAAGCCATCAGCACCGATCACTGTACCGGACTGGATCAAACAATGCTGGCCGATCTCGACCTCATGATAAATAGTGACGTTAGCCCATAGACGCGTACCCGCGCCGATACGTGCACATTTACCGATAAAGCAGCCTGGGCCGATGACCATGTGATCGCCAAGTACTGCACCTGGCTCGATCACCGCATTCGCCCCAATGGCGACATGCTGCCCCAGCGTTGCTGTAGGCGAAATCACCGCGCTTGGCGAGATTTCCTGTGCGGGAAGTGGGGTAGTATCCATTAACTGCGCCATGTACGCATAAGTTAGGTAAGGGTTTTTAACCACCAGCGCCGCAGAACGGCAGTGGGGTAAATCTGCCTCGGTGAGCACCACAGCGCTCGCATGGCAGGAGGCCAGTTTCTCTTGATAGCGACTGTTTGACAAAAACGTGATTTGGCCAGCCTGTGCCGAATGCATTGAGGCAATGCCGATGATGACGAGTTCGCCATCACCGTGCAATTGTGCATTCAACTGCTGCGCTAAATCAGCCAGTCGAATTGAAAACATGTTGTTATTTAACCTGTTTCAGCACTTCAGCCGTGATGTCTTTAGAAGAACTTACGTAGGCAACAGCATTAGCGTCGATCACTACGTCATAGCCCTCTTTGCTGGCAACAGATTTCACCACATCCTGAATACGGCTAAGGATTTTGTTACGCTCTTCCATCTGACGGTGGCGGTTATCCTGCTCGAAAGCCTGTGCTTTCCGAGAGAACTGCTCGCGCTGCGTCATCACTTCTTTTTCCAACTTGCTGCGCTCGCTGGCTTTCATGGTAGCACCATCCCGCTGTAGACGCTGCATTTTGGTCTGAAGGCTATGCTCCATGTTCTGGAGTTCGACCGCACGGCCTTTAAACTCATTTTCCAGTTGTTTATCCACGGTCTCACGTGCTGGCAACTGTTGGAAGATGCTGGAGACGTTAACGGCAGCGATTTTATCTGCTGCCTGAACACCCGCTGAAGCAGCCATTACTAAACCGAGGCCTGAGGCACAAAACCACTTTTTCACTATAGACTCCTTACCATCTACACATTTGTATCAAATGACACCGAAGTACACAATCTGCCAGACTTATCCTGCTAAACACGATGAGATGCAACTCCCCGCTCACGGATGCCTGGCATTTGCGATTCTTGAAATACCTATCATACTTCGCGTTGCCTGTGCGTTAGCCTTCCTCGCTCACCCCAGTCAGTGACTGGGGTAAACTCCGGTGGATTAATGAACCTCATTCCTTAGGTTCAGCCTGCGGACCAGCACAAGCACTGCTTAAATCGGTTCCCGACTGACCTGTCACTGCGTTGCTGCCTCCTGCAACTCGCATTATTTAGGGTATAACTTCTTTTTTGGCCTGAGGCGAAACCCTTTACCAGGTTTTACCAATGTTAAACTGGAACTGTTCAGACTTGTCGCCATAGTGTTTTTTTAGCGGTTTAGCATAGGAAAATACCAACGGCCCCAGCGGTGACATCCATTGTAACGCGACACCGAAAGAAGCACGAATATTGCTTACCTTGTTGTAATAAGGCACATCGTACTTGAGAGTATCAGCGGTATTCTGCCATTTGGTATCCCACACCGTACCCGTATCCAAGAACAGAGAGGTACGCACCGATTTGGCATATTTCTCACTAATAAATGGTGTTGGGGTAATCAATTCCAGGCTAGCGACCGCCATGGCATTACCGCCTACGGCATCATCTGAATTATAAATCTTTGTCTTGTCGGCACAGCTATGCGAGTGGGTATTATAGTATACCGCCTTAGGGCCAATGGTGTTGGACTGGAAACCGCGCAAGGTGCTCGAACCGCCTGCATAGAAATTTTCATAGAACGGTGTTTCCTTGCCGCCCAGACCATCGGCGTAACCCAGACGGCCACGCCCCAACAACACCCAGGTGTGATCATTGTTGATAGGCACATACTGCACGCTATCCAAGGTTACTTTATAGTATTTGTTGTCCGAGCCAGGAATGGTGACCTTGCCGTTCAACGTGGTGCGGTTACCCGAAGTCGGGAAGTAGCCGCGATCCAGATCATTGTGAGTCCAGCCCAGATTTAAGGTAAAGTCGTCGGTTGAGTAGATGGCGCGATCGGCAGTGTTCGGCTCCATCACCACTGACTTCAAGTAGCGCCACATGGCGATTTGAGGCTGCATGTTCGACAGAGCGTTATGCACATAGAACAGACCGCTACGCAACGAGTTGTTTTCGCTGATCGGGAAACCCAGAGTGCCATCAAACCCATAACTCTTATTGGTATAATCAGAAAGATCGGCGTTATCCGCTTTAAAGTTGTTATAGAAAACCCGGCCACCCAAGCTCACGCCATCCATAGTGAAGTACGGGTCAGTGACCGACAGTTCAGTATAAGTCTGGTAATTGTTCTTAGATCCATTGATGCCGACGGAATAACCGGTACCCAGCCAATTGTCCTGCTGCATGCCCATTTTGAAGCTGACACCGCTTTCTGTGCCATAGCCAATGCTGAAGTTGAAACTACCGGTGTTACGCTCTTTCACTTTGTAGATGACGTCAACCTGATCGGCGCTACTCGGCACACGCTGGGTTTCCACATCAACTGTCTCGAAATAACCCAGACGATTCAGACGCTCTTTACCCTGTTCGACCTGAACGTTTCCCAACCAAGCTCCTTCCATCTGACGCATTTCACGGCGCAATACGGAATCTTTACTGGTATCGTTACCTTCAAACTTAATACGACGCACGTAGAAGCGATTACTCGCATCAACATTTACATGGAGTGTGACGGTTTTATCCTGGTCGCTAGTTTCTAGCTGGGTGGCGACACGCGGGTAGGCGTAACCGTAACGGCCAAACATCGTCTTGATGTTGTCTTCCATTTTGGTCAATTTACCGCCGTTATACAGTTCGCCCGGTTCGATTTTAGTCAACTGGGCAACTTCCTGCGAGTGCCCCGCCAAGTTGCCATTCACTACCACCTTAGATAGTTTGTACTGTCCGCCTTCAGTCATGTTGATGGTAATGTAGATGCCTTTTTTATCTGGCGTCAAACTAACTTGGGTAGAATCGATGTTGAAGCGCGCGTAACCGCGATCCAGATAGAAGCTGCGCAGATTTTCGAGATCGCCCGACAGTTTCTGTTTCTGATATTTGCGATCGCCGACCAAGTTCCACCACAGCACTTCGTCACGCAGTTGGAAACGTGAGATCAGTTCATCATTGGTGAAAGCATGGTTACCAACGATATTGATTTGTTGGATCTTGGCAGAGACCCCTTCCGTGAACACCAATTTCAGATCGACACGGTTGCGCGGCAACGGTGTCACTACGGCTTTCACCGATGCACTATATTTACCGACGCTGTAGTAGAAATCTTCCAACCCTTTTTCAATGCTGGAAATCGTGGTGCGGTCAAGGGCCTCGCCAACCCGAACGCCAGAGACTTCCAGGTTCTGCCTGAGCATGTCATCTTTTACCGACTTGTTGCCGGAGAAAGTAATGCGGGCGATGGTAGGACGTTCCTTAACCTGAACAATCAGCGTATTACCATCACGTAGCACGCGAACGTCCTCGAAATTGCTGGTGGCAAACAAAGCACGGATGGTATTACCGATATCATCGTCAGTGATGGTATCGCCTACGCGAACCGGCATGTTAAGCAGCGCCGCACCGACAGCGACCCGTTGCAGCCCTTCGAAATGAATGTCCTTCACTACGAACCCGTCCGCACCATATACGGTGGCGCTGCTAAACAGCAGCGACGCTATGAGCAACTTTTTTATCGCCATCGTTGTTATGCGTTCTTCCTAACCAACCTATCCCCGCCCCTAAAGGCGAGAAAAATCATTGAAAAGTGCAAGACCCATAAGCAATACCAGCATGATCGAACCCATGCGGTAGCTGTAATCCAGTACTCGCTCAGAAACCGGCCTCCCCTTCAACTTTTCCATCGCCAGGAAGAGGAGATGCCCACCATCTAACACCGGTAAAGGGAACAGATTGATGATCCCTAGGTTGACACTAATTAAAGCCAGGAACATCAGATAATACACCAATCCGCTCCCGGCTGACGCCCCCGCTCCCTGCGCAATTGAAATCGGGCCACTCAGGTTACTCAGCTTTACATCACCGCTTATCAATTTACCTAGCATGCTGAACGTAAGCCGCATCAGATACCATGTTTTGTCACTGGCTTGATACAGCGCAGGGAGAAATCCATATTGATGAATTGTCTTATACTCTTCCGACAGAGGCAGCACTTTCGGAATGATGCCAGCAAACCCTACCGATTTGCCTTTTCCCATCGCTTTTGTATCTGGTATCAGCGTCAAAAACAAGAGGAGGCCGTTTCTTTCGATCTCCAAAGCCAGCGGCTTGCCTGGGCTATAGTGAATTCGCTTAACCAACGTTTGCCAACCATCCAGCCGTTGATCATCGATTTTGACTATCCTATCTCCTACGTGTAACCCTGCCTTTTGCGCCGCTGAATCCGGCTGCACTTCGGCAAGCACTGATTCTATCTGTGGGCCGCGTGGAATAATACCCAGCGCCACCACGGGGTCCTGTTTATCTGGTTCAAAGTTCCACTGGCGTAGATCCAGAGTCTTGATCACCTGTTGCGAAGAACAGAACAGTGCCATACCCACCTCGGTTTGCCTGTCACCAATCTTCGCCACTAACGCCAGACGAACGGATTCCCAATCAGGCGTTTCGATACCATCAACCGACTTAAGTTCCATTCCGGGCGAAATTTCGGCCTTTGCGGCGATGGACTGCGGCGAGATTTCACCGACGACTGGACGGAAGGCTGGAACACCGATGATGAACACCAGCCAATAAGCCAGAATAGCAAACAAGAAGTTGGCGATGGGACCAGCACTGACGATCGCTGCGCGCTGCCAGATGGGTTTATTGTTGAAAGCCTTGTGGCGGCGTGCAGGCGCAACTGCCTCCACCCGCTCATCCAGCATCTTCACATAGCCACCCAGCGGGATAAGAGCGATAACATACTCCGTACCCTGACGGTCAGTGCGGCACCACAGGGCACGGCCAAATCCGATACAGAAGCGTTCTACACGCACACCACATAGGCGGGCAACCCAAAAATGCCCGAACTCGTGGACGGTGACTAATGCACCAAGCGCCACCAAAAACGCCAACAGGTTCCGGAGTATACTAAACATTATCCCTTCACTCCCCGCCATTGACGGATTAAAACACTAACAGCATCATCCAGGCAAATACAGGCACGGCTGCGGTCAGGCTGTCGATACGATCCAGTATACCGCCATGGCCCGGTATCAGACGCCCACTGTCTTTAATACCTGCTTCACGTTTGAACATGCTTTCGACCAGATCACCTAGTACCGAAGCTAACGCGGCGATCACCGAACAGACCAACAGGGTGACCGGCACTATATTCAGTGGTGCATAGCGGCCAAACAGCCATGCAATCAACGCTGAAGTCATTAGCCCGCCAATCAGCCCTTCCCAAGTCTTGCCCGGAGAAACCTTCGGTGCCAGTTTATGCTTGCCGAACAGTTTACCGAATATGTAAGCACCGGAATCCACGCCCCATACCAGCAACATCACATACAATAGCCACCAAGCACCGGCAAAATGGTTCTCTACATAGCCACACTGACGTAGCGCCAGCATACTCCAGAAGAAAGGCACGATGGTCAGCAGGCCGAAAAGCAAGCGCAGTGAACGCGAATGACGCCAGACTTCTGCCGACTGGGGATAAAACAGCACTAGCAGTAGTGCAGTCAGCCACCAGGCCAACGACAACCATAGCGAGCCGTCCATCAGCGAAAGGTCAACGGCACGGGAATATGCGGGAACGCTGAGCATCATCAGCGCCAACACAAAGCCGCACATTATCGCCAACAAAATGCGTTTCGGGCGGGAAGTAAAACCGGCCAATTGACCCCATTCCCAAGCAGCTAACATGCACACCACCAGAGTTATCAAGACAAAAATCAACGGCGGCAGCAAAAACAGAACTGCGATAACCAGCGGAATTAAAATCACAGCAGTTATGAGGCGATACTTCAGCAAATGTTTCCCCCGGGAGGCATAGGTGCCGATACGATAGGTGTTTTTCCCCCGAAGCGACGCTCACGTTGTGAAAATGCATTCAGCGCATCTTCAAAGACATGTTCATCAAAATCAGGCCAGAGAACATCGGTAAAGTAAAGCTCGGTATAAGCAATTTGCCACAGCAGGAAGTTGCTGATGCGATGTTCACCGCCGGTGCGAATAACTAAATCTACCGGTGCCAAATCGCTCATACAGACACACTGGCTCAATAATTCTTCGCTGATCTGTTCCGAGCGCAACATTCCGCCTTGTATCTGTTCAGCCAGTTTCTTTATTCCCTGAATGATATCCCAACGGCCACCGTAATTAGCAGCAATGTTAAGCGTCAAGCCATTGTTATTTTTCGTCATTTGCTCAGAGCGATGAATGCGCTCCTGCAGACGCTTGCTGAAACGGCTGATATCACCGATCACTCGCAGCCTGACATTATGCTTATGCAGACCTTTTAATTCACTATCCAGGGCATGAACAAACAGCGCCATCAACGCGGAAACTTCCTGTATCGATCGGTTCCAGTTTTCGCTACTGAAAGCATAAAGCGTCAGCGCTTCTAAACGGTTGCTAGTGGCAAAGCTCACTGCACGGCGTACCGATTTCACCCCTGCTTTATGACCGAAGACACGTAATTTGCCCTGACGTTTAGCCCAACGTCCATTACCATCCATAATGATGGCAACGTGGCGTGCCCCTAAGTGGAACGGATTAGCCTCTTGTGGATTTGCGGACACCATAACTGGTACTTATTTCCTCAATAGAAATATATAGCTGATTTTCTTTAATATAATGTTTTTATTATAAAAAATCCATGTGTCCGATACAGCTCTGTAATATCTCCCTCCGATACCAGAAATTTCTGAACCGCTATCTGCATTGGCAAATGCCAATACAGGACATATTCAATTGTATAACCGCGAATAAACTAGTGTAGACTATAACAGCTCGGCAGGGTATGAACAAACAGACCCACTGCAGCATGTGCGAATCATCAATAAAATCGAGTAATACCTGTTATCAAACTCGCATTGACTTGACCACTTCACTGGCAACCGCACGCGCCTGACAATCTATTTTTAAGACCGCATCAATGCAGGATGGCTCCTGCAACGACAGGCATTCTAGCACTTTGCGGTTAACCTTGGCGATATCGGTAAAGCGGATCTGTTCGTGCAAGAACGCAGCCACGGCGATCTCGTTGGTGGCATTCAGCACAGTGGTAGCCGCTTGACCGGTATCGAAAGCTTCGATCGCTAGATACAGGCAGGGATAACGCTCGCGCTCCGGTTCAGCAAAAGTTAACGAACCAATACGGCAGAAATCCAGCGCCTCCACGCCGGAATTTACCCGCTGCGGATAAGCTATCACACGGGCAATCGGGGTACGCATGTCTGGCGTACCCAACTGAGCCAGCACGCTGCCATCGGCGTAGCGCACCATAGAATGGATCACCGACTGCGGATGCAATATCACTTCCATTTGTTTGGCAGAGGCGTTGAACAACCAGCGTGCCTCAATATATTCCAGACCTTTATTCATCATGGTGGCGGAATCCACCGAGATTTTGCGCCCCATCGACCAGTTAGGGTGAGCGCAGGCTTGATCCGGCGTTATTGTGGCGAACTGATCTAGCGGCATAGTGCGGAACGGGCCACCAGAACCGGTAAGCACGATGCGCGAGACACCATGCTTGTCCAGTGATGCATATCCCAACTGGCGCTGAATGCTCTCCGGCAAACTCTGAAAAATTGCATTATGCTCGCTGTCCAGTGGCAGGAGCTGTGCCTGACTCTTTTGCACCGCCTCCATAAATAGGCGACCACAGGTTACCAACGACTCTTTGTTCGCCAGCAGCACCTGTTTGCCAGCGCGGATCGCTGCCAATGTCGGCAGTAGCCCAGCAGCACCGACGATCGCCGCTGTCACTTGATCGACATCCCCTAACGCCGCCAATTCACAGGCAGCCTGTTCACCTGCCAGCACCTCGGTGGCTAGGCCGTTTTCCGCGAGAATAACGCGTAGCTCGCGCGCAGCACTTTCATCCGCCATCGCCGCATAAGCTGGGCGGAACGCCATACACTGCTGCGCCATCACCGCCACATTACGGCCAGCTACCAACGCTTTAATTGCAAAACGCTCAGGATTTTCGCTGACCACGGCCAGGGTGCTGATCCCTACCGAGCCGGTCGAGCCAAGAATAGTCATTTGCTTCATGAACCCACTCTGAATAACGCTCTGATGAGACCGAAGGTGTTTCAGTGTGTAACCTTAGCCACCATTTGTTAATGATCTTTCAGTACTATGAAACGGGATCTACATGACAATAAACAAAGCGCCGCCCAAGCGACGCCTTTTTTCTACGCAATATTGATTAGAAATCCAATAGCTCTTTTTCTTTGTCTACCAACGCGGCATCAATCAGCTTGATATAAGCATCGGTCATTTTCTGAATTTCATCCTGAGAACGGCGATCAGCATCTTCACTGATTTCTTTGTCTTTCAGCAAGGCTTTCACTTTGTCGTTAGCATCACGGCGTACGTTACGTACCGCCACGCGCCCTTGCTCGGTTTCAGCGCGCACTACTTTGATCAGATCCTTACGGCGCTCTTCGGTCAAAGGAGGAAGCGGAACGCGAATCACGCTACCCGCTGAGTTTGGGTTCAGACCCAAGTCGGAAGACATGATAGCCTTTTCAACTACCGAACACAAAGAACGATCAAACAGGTTGATCGCCAATGTGCGAGAATCTTCAACGGTAACGCTGGCCAACTGACGCAGTGGGGTTGCTGCACCATAGTATTCCACTATGATGCCATCCAAGATGCTTGGAGAAGCACGGCCAGTACGAATTTTACTGATTTGGTTTTTGAATGCTTCTAAGCTTTTTTCCATGCGCATATCTGCATCTTTTCTGATTTCATTAATCACGTTTCTAACCCTAGGAAGCTGGTTACTGGGCAGGCGATACATTAATATCGCCCGTGAATTCTACTCAAGCGACGCGGATAGCAGCTCGGCATTTATCTGTGCCCGAGAATGGGTATAAGAGCCTAGCCTATTAGGCTATATTTTTGCCCTTATGGCCTTAGGCAGTGCTCACCATCCTCACGTACACCATGTACGCTGCGGTTGAGGCGCGCTGTCGGTGTCCAAACATTGCTACAACAATGTACGCCTACTAGGATAGACTCTTAGTCGGCTTATTTGCAGATCAAGGTACCTTCATTTTCACCCATCACCACACGGCGCAGCGCACCGGGCTTGTTTATGTTAAACACGCGGATCGGCAGGCTATGATCACGCGCCAGCGTAAAGGCCGCCAAATCCATTACTTTCAGTTCGCGCTCCAGCACGTCCTGATAGGTTAATTGCTCATACATCGTCGCATCGGAGTTTTTAACCGGATCAGCGGAGTATACACCATCCACTTTGGTGGCTTTCAACACCACGTCTGCTTCGATCTCGATGCCACGTAGGCAGGCGGCGGAATCTGTGGTGAAAAACGGGTTGCCCGTACCGGCAGAGAAGATCACCACGCGGTTATTGCGCAGCAGGCTGATCGCCTCCGCCCAACTGTAGTTGTCGCACACGCCGTTCAGCGGAATTGCTGACATCAGGCGGGCGTTCACATAAGCACGGTGTAATGCATCACGCATAGCCAAACCGTTCATCACGGTAGCCAACATTCCCATGTGATCGCCCACTACGCGGTTCATACCGGCCTGTGCCAAACCCGCGCCACGGAACAGGTTGCCGCCGCCAATCACTACACCGACCTGAATTCCCAGTTCGACCAACTCGTTCACTTCCTGAGCCATGCGATCCAAAACACTAGCGTCGATACCAAAACCTTCTGCACCCTGCAGGGCTTCACCACTCAGTTTGAGCAAGATACGTTGATATACGGGTTTTGCATTGGTTGCCATGGTGTTCTTCCTAAAAGGCAATAGGTAGGGCGATAAGACACGCCGGAGCTGAGTACTACTCTATCGGGCTTGTCACTGGTGAATACTTGGCTAGATGGTAGAGAGCCGCCAGACGGCGGTTCCATTTACAAAAATTAAGACTGTTTGTAAATTGCTGCCACTTCAGCAGCAAAGTCAGCTTCCGCTTTTTCGATACCTTCGCCCACTTCGAAACGGATGAATTGAGTAACATCAGCACGATACTCTTTCAGTACATGACCAACGGTCTTGCTCGGATCGATAACGAAAGGCTGACCAGTCAGAGAAACTTCGCCAGTGAATTTCTTCATACGGCCTTCAACCATTTTCTCTGCAATTTCTTTCGGCTTGCCAGACTGCATGGCGATGTCCAACTGAACCTGATACTCTTTTTCTACCACGTCAGCAGAGACGTCTTCAGGCTTGACGAACTCAGGTTTGCTTGCCGCAACATGCATGGCAATTTGCTTAACCAGTTCTTCATAAGCGCCTTTAGCGGCGATAAGAACACCGATGCGTGCACCGTGCAGATAACTCCCCAGCACGTCGCCTTCCAAGGAAGCAACGCGACGAATATTGATGTTCTCACCGATTTTTGCCACCAGCGCAACGCGTTCTTCTTCGAACTGTGCTTTTAGCACGTCAACATCATTGATTTTACCTGCCATAGCAGCATCCAGCACTTTGTCAGCGAACGCTTGGAAGCCAGTATCTTTAGCGACAAAGTCAGTCTGGCAGTTAACTTCCAGAATGATGCCATAGTTGCCCTCGATCTTGGTTTTGATCACGCCGTCAGCAGCAACGTTACCTGCTTTTTTCGCCGCTTTAATCGCACCAGATTTACGCATATTTTCGATCGCTAGCTCAATGTCGCCATTGGCTTCGACCAACGCTTTCTTACAATCCATCATGCCAGCGCTGGTACGCTCGCGCAGTTCTTTTACCAGAGCAGCGGTAATATCAGCCATTTCTTTTTCCTAGGTTATCTCGCACAGAGACAGGTCTCATTCAGATAAGCAAAGGGGGGCCTCTCAAGGCCCCCCTAACCAACATATGTCAATAACTGGTTAATAAGGGCTCAGTGGTGATGAGCTTGCCTTATTATTCAGCTTCTACGAAGCTTTCTTCCGCCTGAACGGTCAGATCTTGAGAACGACCTTCACGGACCGCAGTAGCAACAGCAGTCAGGTACAGATTAACTGCACGGATTGCATCGTCATTACCTGGGATAATGAAGTCAACGCCATCTGGATCAGAGTTGGTATCAACGATGGAGAATACCGGGATACCCAGGTTGTTGGCTTCTTTAATCGCAATGTGTTCGTGATCGGCATCGATAACGAACAGAGCGTCAGGCAGCCCGCCCATATCCTTGATACCACCCAGAGAATTTTCCAGCTTGGCCAGTTCGCGAGTACGCATCAGCGCCTCTTTCTTGGTCAGCTTGTCGAAGGTGCCGTCTTGAGACTGGATTTCTAGATCTTTCAAACGCTTGATCGACTGACGAACCGTCTTCCAGTTAGTCAGCATACCGCCCAACCAGCGATGGTTGACGAAATACTGGTCACAGTTATGTGCAGCGTCTTTTACCGCTTCGCTTGCTGCGCGCTTGGTACCAACGAACAGGATCTTGCCTTTATGAGAAGCGATCTTGGTCAGTTCAGCCAGAGCGGCGTTGAAAATGGGTACAGTCTGCTCAAGGTTGATGATGTGAACCTTGTTACGCGCACCGAAGATGAAAGGCTTCATTTTCGGGTTCCAGTAACGGGTTTGGTGACCGAAGTGCACGCCCGCCTTGAGCATATCGCGCATGGAAACAGTTGCCATGATTAAACCTCTAGAGAGTTAGTTGGGGTTATACCTCCACGTATCCCATAACGCCGACTTTGGGGTGACGGGTCACCGCAAAGCACCCCGGCGAATGTGCCGATACGTGTGTGTTATTTACACAATTATGAGTGCAGTTAAAGTATGTTCGGCCATTTTCGCCATCGTCACTAGGACACAGAACAGGGGATCTGCCGATGCGCTTTATACCACAAACTCACTATAGACACCAAATTTTGTTGCATTTGGCGGCGTTGTTGAATAAATCGGATTTGGAATAAAGAGTCCCGTGAATTGGCATCTTTCAGGCAAGGCGTACACTTTCTGGCATACCGGCGATCGGCATCTTGTTTAATGCACAGATCATGGCCAGCGCCTCTGCAACTTGCCCATCATAATATCGCAGCGACAGGTGACCACCAAATAGCTGTTTTACTCTGTACCTCGCTGTTGCCGCTATCGAACGTCGGTGGTAGCCTGTGATACTTTTCCACCGTGTGTTATCTCGGTAAGGCGCTGGTTCGCCACCGCTTGATTTCGCTCTGCATAGTCTGCCGACCAATAACGGGCTCCGCTGCTGGGCGGTATTAACCGCCTTGAGCTTCTTGCCCCTTAACTCATCATCACACACTCGCGTATCCTAAGCCCGATCCGCCGAGGCGACTTTGATGTTACGGTACCTCTGACGGATGAGACCTGGGAAGGCTTCGGTATCGGTGACATTGCTCAAAGAAAGGTCAGCACAGATGACCTCATGTGTTTCTGTATCTACGGCCAAATGCAGTTTTTGCCAGATCCGCCGTTTTTCCTGACCGTATTTTTTGCCATCCACTCACCTTCACCCAACACGTTGAGCCCGCTAAAGTCGATAATGAGGTGCGCAATTTCACCTGGCGTTGGGGTTTTAAACGGGACATGGCCGGACTTTGCCCGCTTACTGATGCAGGTGTCGTCCGGGCAGTTCAACGGCACTTTGATCAGTGTGACAATGGAGTAGACGAAGCGCTGGAGGGCGCGAAGTGTCAGGCCGAAAATCCGTTTCAGCATCAATACGCTGGTGATTGCCATATCGGAATAATGTGGTGGGCGACCACGCAGAGAAGGTTTTGCCTCGCAGTACCAGGCGTGACGTGCCGTTTCATCCACCGAGAAAGTGAGTGAACCCCGAGTGATAAGGGCATTATTGTAAGCCTTCCAGTTGATGATGTTGAACTTTTGCTAGGCCACGGAATGTCGCTATTTTGACAGAAGGAGAGTGATCTGATCCGCCTGCCAGCGTTAATCATCACTGCATCACTTTTGCTTGTCGCTTTGCTAAGTGCAGCCACTGATGCGCCTCCCTCTTACCTCATCACGCGCACAATCAGATTGAGAGAAGCGCCTTTGCCATATGCGCGGATTAAGCTAAAATCGAACGCGATTTTGCGGCGTTACGCTGTACCTAAACCGCGATAATCTAGGAAAATAATCTGTGTTCCATAACGTTGAGGTTTATGATGGTGACCCTATCTTGTCGCTAATGGAAAAGTTTAAATAAGATCACCGTGCGCACAAGGTGAACCTGAGCATCGTCCTATACCACAATAAGCAAGGCATTATTCCGCAGATACAGGTAGTCGCCGCAGCGCAAGCGCAGTTGAGCCGTGTCGAACACTACGCATCATTATATTTACCGATGGAAGGTCTACAGCCATATCGCACAGCTGTCCAGCAGTTGCTGTTTGGCTTGCAGCACCCAATGTTGCATCAGGAGCGAATCGCAACCATTCAGACCGTTGGCGGTTCCGGTGCGTTGAAGGTAGGGGCAGATTTCTTGAAAAGCTATTTCCCTAATTCACAAGTGTGTGTCAGCGATCCGACATGGGAAAACCATGTCGCTATCTTCAGCGGTGCTGGCTTCAAGGTGAACACTTACCCGTACTTCAACACTGGTAGCCTGGGCGTAAAGTTCGACGCCATGCTGGGCGCATTGAAACAGTTGCCAAGACACCGCATTGTGCTACTGCACCCTTGTTGCCACAACCCGACCTTCTCTGATCTGACCACCGTCCAATGGGATGATGTAATCAAGGTGATCGCTGACCGCGCACTGATCCCGTTCCTGGACTTTGGCGTTGGCATGGATCAAGATGCCTACGCCTGCCGTGCCATCGCCACCGCCGGTCTGCCGTGCTTGGTAAGCAATTCGTTCTCGAAAATCTTCTCGCTGTATGGCAAACGCGTCGGTGGGCTTTCAGTGGTGTACGAAAGCCGAGAGGCTGCCAGCCGTGTGCTGGGCCAGCTTAAGGCTACCGTGCGCCGTAACTACTCCAGTCCGCCGAGTTTTGGTGCACAGGTGGTGGCCAAAGTGTTGAACGACGCGCCACTGAAAGCTTAGTGGCAGAATGAAGTGGCAAGCATGTGCATCCGCATCCTTGATATGCGTAAAACGCTGGCGGAAGCACTGAAAGGCGTACTCCCGCAGCACAATTTCGATTATCTGCTGGAGCAGTGCGGTATGTTTAGCTACACAGGCCTCAGCGCAGCGCAGGTTGATCGCCTGCGCGAAGAGTTCTGAGTTTACCTGATCCACAATGGTCGCATGTGCGTGGCTGGCTTGAACCATAACAACGTGCATTTTATAGCCACAGCTCGCGTGCCAGCTTGACGCGCTGCGCCTCACCTCCGGACAAGGTGGTGGCCGACTGGCCGAGACGGATATACGACAGGCCAACATTGATCAGGGTTTGCAACTTGCGCGCTAGCGCTGGTACGGCATCGAAGAAATTGTGCGCTTCCTCGATAGTCATCTCCAGCACTTCGTGGATATTCTTGCCCTTGTACTTTACTTCCAGCGTCTCGCGGTTATAGCGCTTGCCTTTACACTGGTCGCACGGCACGTAGATATCTGGCAGAAAGTGCATCTCCACTTTGATCACGCCATCACCCTGGCAGGCTTCGCAGCGGCCACCTTTGACGTTAAAGCTGAAGCGGCCAGGGTTGTAGCCACGGCTGCGTGACTCAGGTACACCAGCGAGCAGCTCGCGCACCGGCGTGAAGATGCCGGTGTAGGTGGCTGGGTTAGAGCGCGGGGTACGGCCGATCGGGCTTTGATCGATATCGATCACCTTATCGAAATGCTCCAGGCCGGTTACTTCGCGAAATGGCGCAGATTCGATGATGGTGGCACCGTTGAGCTGGCGTTGGACGATCGGGAACAGCGTATCGTTGATCAACGTTGATTTACCTGAGCCGGAAACCCCGGTAATGCAGATAAACAGGCCGACTGGCAGCGTCAGCGTTACCCCCTTCAGGTTGTTACCACACGCGCTGCTCAGCTTTAATACTTTAGTCGGGTCGGCCGGTACGCGCTGCTGCGGTATGGTGATTTCGCGCTTGCCGCTGAGGAACTGGCCAGTTAGTGAGTACGGCTGTGCCATGATCGCTTCCACGCTGCCTTCCGCCACGATCTGACCACCGTGCACGCCAGCGCCGGGGCCGATGTCGATCACATGGTCGGCGGCGCGAATGGCGTCTTCGTCGTGCTCTACTACGATCACTGTATTGCCCAGGTTGCGAAGGTGGATCAGGGTTTACAGCAGGCGTTCGTTGTCGCGCTGATGCAGGCCGATCGACGGTTCATCCAGCACGTACATCACGCCCACCAGGCCAGCGCCGATCTGGCTTGCCAAGCGGATACGCTGTGCCTCGCCACCGGACAGCGTTTCCGCCGAGCGTGACAGCGACAGATAGTTTAGCCCCATGTTGACCAAGAATTTCAGGCGATCGCCGATCTCTTTCAGCACGTTCTCAGCGATCTTGGCGGGTTGGCCGATGAGCTTCATATCCCGGAAGAAGGTTAGCGCATGGCCGATGCTCAGCTCGGAGATTTCTGGTAGCGTGGTATCTTCGACGAATACGTTGCGCGCTTCTTCTCGCAGACGGGTGCCATGGCACGAGGTGCACGGGCGGTTGCTGATAAACTTGGCTAGCTCTTCTCGTACCGCGCTGGATTCAGTCTCTTTGTAGCGGCGATCCATGTTGTTCAGCACGCCTTCAAACGAATGGCAGCGTACGGTGGTATCACCGCGATCGTTGATGTATTTGAATTCGATTGAATCTTTGCCGGAGCCGCTCAGCACTGCTTTCTGCACCTTATTGCTCAGGCTGTTGAACGGTGCTTCGACGTCGAATTCATAGTGTTCCGCTAACGATCGCAATATCTGGAAGTAGTAGAAATTACGGCGATCCCAACCACGGATCGCACCGCCAGCTAAAGAAAGCTCTGGGTTCTGCACCACGCGCTCTGGATCAAAGAACTGCTGCACGCCCAGGCCATCGCAGGTCGGGCAGGCACCGGCTGGGTTGTTGAACGAGAACAGGCGTGGTTCCAGCTCGCGCATGCTATAGCCACATATCTGGCAGGCAAAATTGGCGGAGAATAGCAGCTCTTCGGCCTTTTCACTGTCCATATTAGCCACCAGTGCAGTGCCGCCGGACAGCTCCAGCGCGGTCTCGAACGATTCCGCCAGGCGCTGCGCCAGGTCTTCACGCACCTTGAAGCGATCAACTACCACTTCGATAGTGTGCTTCTTTTGCAACTCCAGCTTCAGTGGATCGGAAAGTTCGCACACCTCGCCATCGATGAGGGCGCGGATATAGCCCTGAGTGGCGAGGGTTTCCAGCGTTTTGGTGTGCTCGCCCTTGCGGTCTTTCACCACCGGGGCCAACAGCATCAGACGCGTGCCTTCCGGTTGGTTGAGCACGTTATCGACCATTTGGCTGACGGATTGCGCTGCCAGTGGCGTGTGGTGTTCCGGGCAGCGTGGTTCACCAACACGAGCGAACAGTAGGCGCAAGTAGTCATGAATCTCGGTAATGGTGCCGACGGTGGATCTTGGGTTATGCAAGGTGGATTTCTGCTCAATGGAGATCGCTGGTGATAAACCTTTAATGTGGTCGACGTCCGGTTTTTCCATGAGCGAAAGGAACTGGCGTGCATAGGCGGAAAGCGACTCAACGTAGCGGCGCTGCCCTTCGGCATACAGCGTATCAAAAGCCAGCGAGGATTTGCCGGAACCAGATAAACCGGTGACGACGATCAGCTTGTCACGTGGGATAATCAGGTTGATGTTTTTGAGATTATGCGTTCGAGCACCACGAACTTCGATATTTTCCATATACACTTCCCGTCTTGATGATATACCGTACCTGCCAGCAATTCTTGTCAGCGGTTTAGTGATCAAACTCGCAAAAAACAGCACAGCACCATTACGCAACGCATAATTATGACACAAAAAACTGAGTTAATATCCAGTATACGAGGCGTTGTTGAATAAATCGAACATTTGTCCGGGACGAGGATCAGATCACTCTCCTTCTGTCAACATAGCGACATTCCGTGGCCCAGCAAAAGTTCAACATCACCAACTGGAAGGCTTACAACAACGCCCTTATCACTCGGGATTCACTCACTTGCTGGGGGGATGAAACGGCACTTCACGCCTGGTACTGCGAGGCAAAACCTTCTCTGCGTGGTCGCCCACCACATTATTCCGATATGGCAATCACCAGCGTATTGATGCTGAAACGGATTTTAGGCCTGACACTTCGCGCCCTACAGGGCTTTGTCGACTCCATTGTCACACTGATCAAAGTGCCGTTGAACTGCCCGGACGACACCTGCATCAGTAAGCGGGCGAAGTCCGGCCATGTCCCGTTTAAAACCGCAACGCCGGGTGAAATTGCGCACCTCGTTATCGACTCTAGCGGGCTCAACGTGTTGGGTTAAGGGGAGTGGAAGGTAAAAAAACACGGTCAGGAAAAACGGCGGATCTGGCGAAAACTACATTTGGCCGTAGATACAGAAACACATGAGGTCATCTGTGCTGACCTTTCCTTGAGCAATGTCACCGATACCGAAGCCTTCCCAGGTCTCATCCGTCAGAGGTACCGTAAAATCAAAGTCGCCTCGGCGGATCGGGCTTAGGATACGCGAGTGTGTGATGATGAGTTAAGGGGCAAGAAGCTCAAGGTGTTAATACCGCCGAGAAGCGAGCCCGTTATTGGTCGGCAGTATGCAGAACGAAATCAAGCGGTGGCGAACCAGCGCGTTACCGGAGACAACACACGGTGGAAAAGTATCACAGGCTACCACCGACGTTCGATAGCGGCAACAGCGAGGTACAGAGTAAAACAGCTATTTGGTGGTCACCTGTCGCTGCGATATTATGATGGGCAAGTTGCAGAGGCGCTGGCCATGATCTGTGCATTAAACAAGATGACGCTCGCCGGTATGCCTGAAAGTGTACGCCTTGCCTGAAAGTTGCCCATTCACGGGACTCTTTTATTCCAAATCCGATTTATTCAACAACGCCCACCCAACGGCAAACTACTCCTACGATTTTTACCCCTACGCAACGCGCAAAATGTGGCATAGTGTGCCGATATCGATTTAATTTAAGAGATATCTTTTCCGATGAAACGCCCAGACTATCGAACGCTGCAAGCGCTGGACGCGGTGATCCGTGAGCGCGGCTTTGAGCGCACCGCACAAAAGATTTGTATCACGCAATCAGCGGTATCCCAACGCATTAAACAACTGGAAAATCTGTTCGGCCAGCCGCTGTTGGTGCGTACTGTGCCGCCACGCTCTACCGAACAGGGGCAAAAGCTGCTGGCACTGTTGCATCAGGTAGAACTGTTGGAAGAGGAGTGGCTGGGCAACGACACTGGCATCGATGCCCCCCTGCTGCTGTCGTTGGCGGTCAACGCCGACAGTCTGGCTACTTGGCTGCTACCAGCATTGAAACCGGTACTCGCGACTTCGCCCATCCGCCTGAACCTGCAAGTGGAAGATGAAACACGCACCCAAGAGCGGCTACGCCGAGGCGAAGTGGTGGGGGCGGTAAGTATTCAACCGCAGCCACTACCAAGCTGCCTGGTGGATCGCTTCGGCGCGTTAGACTATTTTTTTGTCGCCTCAAAGGGCTTCGCCGAACGTTATTTCCCTAACGGCGTCACCCGCTCCGACTTACTGAAATCACCGGTAGTGGCATTCGACCATCTCGACGATATGCATCAGGTTTTCCTACAGCAGAACTTCGAACTTTGAGAAAAAACTTGAGTCAGGCGAGTTGATCGATCTAACTCCGGGACTGTACCAGCGCCGCATGCTGTTTTGGCATCGCTTTGCGCCGGAAAGTCGCATGATGCGCAAAGTGACCGATGCACTGGTAGATCACGGGAGCCGAGTGCTGCGCCAGGATTAGACGACAAGGTTCTCTGCGGCGAGCCTTTTTGCCTTTACTGCTACTGCGCGGCGGCGTTACGCTGCAATTTGAATACCACAACTGCCTGATGGTCAAAGTGAATGCTTTGCTGTTCATAGGTGTGAGCTACGTCGCTTCCCTCATCTGCTTTGTACATGCGTATCATCGGCATCGGCTGGTCGTTAACCACATGATAGCGATTGCTGTAAACCGGCCACAATTTAGCGTTAAAGCCCTTCAACAGCGAGGCGGCCTGCTGGCCTGCTTGCTCACGATAGACACCCGGCTGGGCAACACCCAATTCAACCGCGCGGATCTCATTCAGGCCTGCTTTCAGTGCACCATCCAGTAGCGCATTCAGCTTATCTAATTGACGCAATGTAACCTGAACCTGGCGCACGGCACGGTAACCTTTCAACACCGACTCGCAGGTTTTCAGGTAATCGTATTCCAGTTGGGTACACAGATTGGCAGCACTGATATCTTGCTTCTTGATGTTATTTTTCTGTAAGAAATCGACGTATTACGCTACGCGCTCACCCACCTGCTACTTGGCCTGTACTGCGTCTTTGGAGGATGCGCTGACTTCGATCGCCAATCAGGTATCGCCTCCACGTTGGCGGTGCCAGAAGTGAGCCTTCTGGCACTTCAGCTGCCGACAATGCCAGCGGCAAGGTTCCCCATCCAACCAATTCGGCCATAGTCAATGTTGTAAGCTTCACATTGTCTCCTTATAACAAGCTGTACCAACAAAAATGGAACTGAGGCCCCCTGCTGCTTACTCCACTTTCGCGTCTGCGTTAAGATACAATTGATGTTGTTGGCATCCAGCGCGCGCTTGAAATTTTCCATCAGATCGAAGTACACGTTCTAATACTCTGCGGTGGTAGTCCATGAACGGGTGATAGAGTTCAGCGAGGATGGTGCCATTTAGTTCAGACGCACAATCACGCCCTTGGCATGCAGATATGCGCTTGTCGGCAGCAATCACATCGCCCAGTACTTTCTTCACCAAGTCGATATCGGCGTGGTAGCCTACACCCACTACGATATCTACACGGCGGTTCGGCTCACGTGAGTAGTTAATAATATTGCCAGCGATGACTTTACCGTTGGGCACTACAGTGATTTTGTTATCGCCGGTGCCGGCCACGCCGCCCAGATCAACGTATTCACCTACACGCAGTGGACGGAAGATCACCAGCAACACGCCAGCAGCAAAGTTGGACAGCAAACCTGGCAGCGCCAAACCAACAGCCAAACCAGCGGCAACCAGCAAAGCGATCATCGATGTGGTCTACACGCCTACACGCCCCAACACCGCGAAAGGTGAATGACAGCACACCGTAGCGCACCAGCGCCGACAGGAAGCCCGCGATCGTGGTATCAATGCCACGAACTTCACACGCGGTTTACCATATTGCTGGCCACGCGTGCGGCGATCGAACCTATGACCAGGATAGCAATAGCGGCGACAATGTTCACCGCGTACTGGATCAACAAGTCCTGGTTATTCACCAACCAATCTCCCGCACCGTGCAGGCCGTCTAATACATTCAAATCTTTCATTCGTGTCGTCCTATCTCTGTCCCTGTAGGGATAAATGCGCAAAAGTATGCCGACACCGACCCAAAGGATTTCAAATTGCAGCTTGAAAGACAACGAGTCTAGGATGCCAGCCGGAAACCACCCTCTAAGGTTAACTAAGGCCAACCGTAAGCGTTAAAAATAACCGTAACTATGGCTTGTTTCTTCTATGCTAAAACAGCACTCGCATTTTTTTAAGACTAGGAACTCATCCACCATGCATATCCGTTCCTCATTTCGGCACTAATGGCAGGTTAGGCCTAGACTACTGTTCTCTGTTGTCGCAGGACTGCTGTGCGCACTGCTACTACCTTTACAGTTTTCGCTGCTGCAAAGGCTGATGAGATGATCGGTTGGAACGTGCTCGCTTGGCTTGACTTGCTGTTTCTCTGGCGAAAGCACGCCCGCACGCAGGATGAAAGCGCCAGCATAGTGTTGGCGCTGGTCAGCATTAGTTGTCTGGTCAGCACACTAGCGATTCTGTTTGAACAGAGCATCGCCAAACAAGCCAGCAACTCGCTGAAAACCCTGCATCTAGCGTTGACCGGCACCACATTGTCGGTATCTTGGCTACTGCTGCCAACCGCCTTTACCATTCATTACGCCCATCAATTTTACTGCCGGAGTGCGTCACAAGCCCCATTGCCACTGCTGTTTCCCGGCAACCTTACCGAACCGACCTATCTAGACTTCGCCTATTTCTCGTTCACCATCGCGGTGGCGTTACAAACAGCCGATGTGGCATTCGGCAAGGTAGAGGTACGGAAGATCACTCTGCTGAATTCGGTGATCTCCTTCGTGTTCAATATGGCGATTCTGGGGCTATCAATTAACGTTGGTGCCGGTCTATTGGGCTGAAAAAAACAGGCTCCCATTAGGGAGCCTGGTATGTTTTGAAACAGTTAGCCGAAACTCAAAGAACGTCTACCGCATTCAAATCTTTGAAAGCCTGCTCCAAACGAGCCACCATGTTGGTCTGTGCTGCATGCAGCCATACACGTGGATCATAATATTTTTTGTTCGGCTGATCAGCACCTTCGGGGTTGCCCAGTTGACTTTGTAGGTAAGCTTCGTTGGCTTTGTAATACTGTAAGATGCCATCCCAAGTCGCCCATTGGGTGTCGGTATCAATATTCATCTTGATCACACCGTAGCTGACGGACTCTTTGATTTCTGCGTTGGTAGAGCCGGAACCGCCGTGGAACACAAAGTTCAAGCTGTTGTGCGGCAGGTGGTATTTCTTGGATACGTAGTCCTGAGAATCACGCAGGATAGTCGGAGTCAGTTTGACGTTACCTAACTTGTACACGCCATGCACGTTGCCGAACGAAGCGGCGATGGTGAAACGTGGACTGATTGCGTGCATTTTTTCGTAGGCATAAGCCACGTCTTCCGGCTGGGTGTATAGCGCGGATGCATCCATATGGCTGTTATCGACGCCATCTTCTTCACCGCCGGTACAGCCCAGTTCGATTTCCAATGTCATGCCGATCTTCGCCATGCGAGCCAGATACTGGCTGCAAATCGCGATGTTTTCTTCTAGGGATTTTTCAGACAAGTCGATCATGTGGGAAGAGAACAACGGTTTGCCAGTCGCGGCGAAATTTTTCTCGCCAGCGTCAAGTAGGCCATCCAACCATGGCAGTAGTTTCTTGGCACAATGGTCGGTGTGCAGAATAACCGGCACGCCGTAATGCTCAGCCATTAGGTGGACATGATGCGCCCCGGAGATTGCCCCCAGGATCGCGGCCACCTGTGGAACATCCGTCTTAACGCCTTTGCCAGCGATAAACGCGGCACCGCCGTTAGAAAACTGCACGATCACCGGTGCACACACTTTCGCTGCTGTTTCCAATACCGCGTTGATGGAGTCAGTACCCACGCAATTCACTGCTGGCAGCGCAAAGTTATTCTCTTTGGCTACTGCGAATACTTTCTGAACGTCATCGCCGGTGATGACACCTGGTTTTACGAAATCAAAAATTCTAGACATGTGACTTTGCCCTGTTTTATCGGCTATAGACATAAGTTTTATCCGCTATAGACATAAGGTAGAGGTAAATCGATTTTTTTCACGCCGTGCTGCCGTTACCGCGCATTATAATACCAACGGGCATTCCGCCTCCCATTGCCTGAATTACTGCTTAGCACGTTCTTCCAGCATCACAACCGCTGGCAATGGCTTCCCTTCAACAAATTCGAGGAAAGCGCCACCGCCAGTGGAAATATAGGAAATTTTGTCAGCGATACCGAACAGATCAATTGCTGCCAAAGTGTCGCCGCCACCCGCGATAGAAAAGGCTGCGCTATCAGCAATTGCACGGGCGACGATCTCGGTTCCCTTACGGAAATTAGGGAACTCGAATACGCCGACTGGGCCATTCCAAAGAATGGTTTTGGCGTTCTTCAGGATAACGGCTAGGCGCTCAGCAGAGACATCACCCATATCCAGAATTTGCTCATTATCCTTGATCTCGTTGGCTTGCTTCACGGTGGCTGCGGCAGTTTCAGAGAACTCAGTCGCTACGCGTATATCGGTTGGTACCGGAATATCACAGGTTTTCAGAAGGTTCTGCGCATTTGGGATTAGATCCGGCTCATACAGGGACTGGCCTACATTGTTACCCTGTGCCGCCACGAAGGTGTTGGCGATGCCGCCACCGACGATCAACTGATCGGCGATTTTGGACAGCGAGTCCAGCACCGTCAGTTTGGTGGAGACTTTAGAGCCGCCAGCGATAGCGACCATCGGTCGAGTCGGGTTGCCCAGCGCCTTGCCCAGCGCTTCCAACTCGGCAGATAGCAGCGGGCCAGCACAGGCTACCGGGGCGAATTTGCCCACTCCGTGGGTAGAGGCCTGTGCGCGATGTGCAGTGCCGAAAGCGTCCATCACATACACGTCACACAGTGCCGCATATTTCTTCGACAGGGTTTCGTCGTCTTTTTTCTCACCCTTGTTGAAACGGACGTTTTCCAATACCACCAACTCGCCTTCTGCGACGTCCACGCCATCCAGATAATCCTTCGTCAGACGTACCGGCGATTTCAGATGCCATTTCAGGTAATTGACCACTGGCAGCAGGGAGAGTTCTTCGTTGTATTCACCTTCATTAGGACGCCCCAAGTGGGAAGTTACCATTACGCGAGCGCCTTGTTTCAGCGCAGCTTCAATAGTAGGCAAGGAGGCACGAATACGTGCATCGGAAGTCACTTTACCGTCTTTCACTGGTACGTTGAGATCGGAACGGATCAGAATGCGTTTACCCGCCAGATCCAAATCGGACATCTTAATTATAGACATAGTGAAACCTCTATTTTTGTTGATTCTCTATAACGTTGCCTGAGTAGCGCACCAGCTAGTGCTGATGCAAGCGGCCATTGCCCGTGTTTTATCCAGCACCCTTTGGCAAAGCCCTATTCCTTATCACACTTAGCCCAAACCTTAACCGGGGCTTATACCATCGACAACCGTACTGCGCAGTGCGGGTCAAGGTTAAAACCAATCAGGACTCATTGGTCTTAGCCATTGCGTCTAATCAACTATATCAGGAAAAGATCCGCCTGCTGTTACGCCACAAGTTCCGGTGATAGACTTATACCGCCTGCTGATCGTTCATGGCGGAGTGTTCGATAGTCACGGTACCCGCCTCGATACTGTAGGCCCCCACTAACCCACTGAGAGTTTGATCAAGGGAATAATACAATGGGGGTGCATTATGCGCTGCCTGCTAGTTGGCACCAAACACGAAAGTGGTGTGCAGTCGTTGCTACCCGCATGGGCAAACGGTACCTGCCTGATTTATTCTGTTCGTCAGGATATCACCGCCGCCACCCTGGCGCTTCTGCTGTATAGCACACGAACTGAAACGCTTCAGCCGAGCATAAACCAAAGTGTTTGTAAAAGGAACAGACGCAGCAAATACGCTGAGCAGCCGAAGCTGCGTTTTACCAGAATAATAGCCTATCCCAGTAGGCATGCATTGTTTCAACCAGTCGGCACACGGACAGCACGCAACAACCGCATCATACAAGGAGTTCGTGAGGATGGTAAGCACTGCCCAGGGCCATAAATGGCAAATAAAACAGCCTAATGGGATAGGCTCTAAGATGATCTGGCTCAGATTTTGGCTCAAGGCGGTGGTGGGAAAGATTAGCGGTGCGGATAAAAAAACGGCTCCCTTAATATGGAAGCCGTTATAGTGGCGTAGATTAAGGGGCGCCTTAACTCAACGGCATTGCCAGGCGTTGTCATGGGTAATGCGATGGCACTTTACTTCAGCAGTGCCTGCGCCTTAGCCACCACGTTATCCACGGTGAAGCCGAACTCTTTAAATAGCTGCTCTGCTTGCGCTGACTCACCGAAGGTGGTCATACCGACGATGACACCATTCAGACCCACGTACTTGTACCAGTAATCCGCAATACCCGCCTCCACCGCCACGCGAGCCTTCGCCGCCGCTGGCAGTACCGATTCACGGTAGGCGGCATTCTGCTTGTCGAACACATCGGTCGAGGGCATTGACACCACGCGCACTTTGTGGCCAGCTGCTGTCAGTTTGTCCGCCGCTTCCACCGTGATGCCTACTTCCGAGCCGGTGGCAATCAAGATAACTTCCGGCGTGCCAGTGCAATCCTTCAGCACGTAGCCGCCACGGTACACGTTCGCCAACTGCTCTGCGGTACGCGGCTGCTGGGCCAAATTCTGGCGCGAGAACACCAGCGTTGTCGGACCATCGTTGCGCTCGATGCCGTACTGCCAGGCAATCGCTGATTCCACCTGATCACATGGACGCCAGGTGCTCATGTTTGGAGTCACACGTAAGCTGGCCAACTGCTCTACCGGCTGGTGAGTCGGGCCGTCTTCCCCCAGGCCGATTGAGTCATGGGTGTATACGAATAGGTTGTGCAATTTCATCAGCGCCGCCATGCGCACCGCGTTGCGGGCATATTCAACAAACATCAGGAAGGTCGCTGAGTACGGCAGGAAGCCACCGTGCAGCGCGATGCCGTTGGTGATGGCAGTCATGCCGAATTCGCGCACGCCGTAGTGAATGTAGTTGCCCGCAGGGTCAACGTTCAGCGGTTTAGAACCGGACCACATGGTTAGGTTGCTCGGTGCCAGATCAGCGGAACCGCCGAGGAATTCCGGTAGCAGCTTGCCGTAGGTTTCCAGCGCGTTCTGTGACGCCTTGCGGCTGGCGATGTTGGCCGGGTTGGCTTGTAACCCTTCTACGAATGCCTTCGCCTTGGCGTGCCAGTGAGCCGGTAGTTCGCCGTTTATGCGGCGCTTGAACTCAGTAGCCAACTCAGGGAAAGCTTTAGCGTAAGCGGCGAAGCGATCATTCCAGGCAGCTTCTTTGGCCTGACCAGCGTCTTTCGCATCCCATTGGGCGTAGATATCCTGCGGAATTTCGAAGGCGGCATATTTCCAGCCAAGCTGTTCGCGGGTCGCAGCCACTTCAGCAGCACCTAGCGCAGCACCATGCACGTCATGGCTACCCGCTTTGTTCGGTGAACCGAAACCGATGATGGTTTTGCACATCAGCAGTGATGGTTTGTCGGTGAACCTGCGAGCTTCTTCAATCGCCGCCTTGATGGCGTCCGGGTTGTGGCCGTCGACGTTACTCACTACATGCCAGCCATAAGCTTCAAAGCGCTCGGCAGTATTCTCAGTGAACCAGCCATCGACGTGGCCATCAATGGATATGCCATTATCATCGTAAAAGGCAGTCAACTTGCCAAGCTTCAACGTACCGGCCAGCGAACAAACTTCGTGTGAGATACCTTCCATCATGCAGCCGTCGCCCATAAAAGCGTAAGTGCGGTGGTCAACGATGTTCTGACCTGGGCGATTGAACTGCGCGCCCAACGTGCGTTCGGCAATGGCAAAACCCACGGCGTTGGCGATACCTTGGCCGAGTGGGCCGGTGGTGGTTTCGACGCCAGGAGTATAGCCGTATTCCGGGTGGCCTGGTGTTTTGGAGTGAAGTTGGCGAAAGTTTTTCAGCTCGCTCATCGGCAGGTCATAGCCAGTAAGGTGCAGCAGGCTGTAAATCAACATGGAGCCGTGACCGTTGGACAACACAAAACGATCGCGATCAGCCCAGAGCGGGTTAGTCGGGTTGTGGTTTAGGTAGTCAAGCCACAGCACTTCAGCGATATCCGCCATCCCCATAGGTGCCCCCGGATGGCCGGAATTTGCTTTTTGTACGGCGTCCATGCTGAGTGCGCGGATGGCGTTGGCAAGCTCTTTACGAGAGGACATGTTTTACTCCAAATCGGATTAAAAAAGCAGTCAAGTTTCCTATTTTCTCAGACTCTGCATTCGGCGCATGGAAGAACATGGTGCCGTGGTCATATTTGCTGCCATTGGCGTAAGTGTCAGTGTGGGCGTCAAAATGTACCAACGCCAGCTTTCCGACATGCTTAGCGTGAGCGCTCAGCAACGGCAGCGTGACGAAATGATCGCCGCCGAAAGAAAGCATGTGCTTGCCGGACATCAGCAGTTTTTCTGCGTGTGCTTGTAATTTGTCGCTCATATCCTGAGCGTCACCGAAGTTGAACACGATATCGCCACAGTCAACCACATTCAGACAATCACGCAGATCGAAATGCCACGGCCAGCGGTTACCTTACCGGGCAAGGTTGGTGGAGACCTGACGGATCGCCACTGGGCCATGGCGACCACCGGTACGGCCAGAAATAGCCATGTCAAATGAAATACCGGTGATGACCCACTCTGCATTACAGTCGTAAGGCATGAAATTCAGCGGAAAGCACAAGAAACCAAAGGCGTTGGACACTAAAGAATTATCGAACTCATAACCTAAGGTGCTCAAGGTGCTCATAGTAAACCCTCAATTTTAGCAAGCAGTTACAAAATCCTCACACTTCGTTAGCCAGACGGAAAGAGATTTATACCCGCAATAATTGGCGTTGACATGATGGAAAACATCAGGCTGTGTCCATCAGGAAGTTCATAATCTTTGTCGGCGGGTTTTACTGTTTGTACTGCGACGGTAGAAAGCATGTGGTGTGTTGCGGTCATCGTCCACTCCTTGGTTGTCGTTAAAAGCTAAACGACGGGAATGGTGTAATAACCCGTATCCGCAACCCTTTCTCAGCCACAAAACCAAAATAGCCTACTAAATTTCTCTTTCCAGCGCCGCGTAGGCTATTTTTCGCCGGATACTCCTCTATTCCGGGATGTATCATAGAGACAAAAAAAAGCCGTATGCCTATGACAGCACTACGGTTTTCATTCATCCATATGATGTGTAGGAACATCCCGGAATAGGTAAGGCGGAACGGACGGGACTCAAACCCGCGACCCCCCTGCTTGACAGGCAAGTATTCTGGCTAACTAAACTGCCGCTCTGCCGATTCTTTTCGTTTCGTTGCATATCGTGATGCAAGCAAAATCGACTTGGCCTATTTTGCTTGCATAATTGGTGATACTGATAACGTTTATTTGGTGCCTAGCAGTGTCCTACTCTCGCATGGGGAGGCCCCACACTACCATCGGCGCTACGGCGTTTCACTGCTGAGTTTGGTATGGAGTCAGCTGGGACCACCGCGCTATCGCCACCATGCACATTTTTTTACCGAATTACTATCTATCTTAAATAAAGTGGTGCTGATACCCAGAGTCGAACTGGGGACCTCACCCTTACCAAGGGTGCGCTCTACCAACTGAGCCATATCAGCACACTACACTCTACCTTATTTGATGCTTGGCAGTGTCCTACTCTCACATGGGGAGGCCCCACACTACCATCGGCGCTACGGCGTTTCACTGCTGAGTTCGGCATGGTATTCAGGTGGGGCCACCGCGCTATCGCCGCCAGGCAAAGTCTGTTTTATTCTCGGCCGTTACTGACGTAACCACCAGAACCAATCTCGGAACTTGCTGAAAATAACCTACCCCTGCCTCTAACACACCTTCGGTGTTGTAAGGTTAAGCCTCACGGCTCATTAGTACTGGTTAGCTCAAAGCATCGCTGCTCTTACACACCCAGCCTATCCACGTCTTCGTCTTAAACGTGCCTTCAGGGACCTCTCAGACCCAGGGAAGACTCATCTCGAGGCCAGTTTCGCGCTTAGATGCTTTCAGCGCTTATCTGTTCCGCACTTAGCTACCGGGCAATGCCATTGGCATAACAACCCGAACACCAGCGGTGCGTTCACTCCGGTCCTCTCGTACTAGGAGCAAACCCTCTCAATCTTCCAACGCCCACGGCAGATAGGGACCGAACTGTCTCACGACGTTCTAAACCCAGCTCGCGTACCACTTTAAATGGCGAACAGCCATACCCTTGGGACCTACTTCAGCCCCAGGATGTGATGAGCCGACATCGAGGTGCCAAACACCGCCGTCGATATGAACTCTTGGGCGGTATCAGCCTGTTATCCCCGGAGTACCTTTTATCCGTTGAGCGATGGCCCTTCCATTCAGAACCACCGGATCACTAAGACCTACTTTCGTACCTGCTCGAGCCGTCACTCTCGCAGTCAAGCCAGCTTATGCCTTTGCACTAACCTCACGATGTCCGACCGTGATTAGCTGACCTTCGTGCTCCTCCGTTACTCTTTGGGAGGAGACCGCCCCAGTCAAACTACCCACCAGACACTGTCCTCACCCCGGGTCACGGGGCAAAGTTAGAACATCAAACATTAAAGGGTGGTATTTCAAGGGTGGCTCCTCGCAGACTGGCGTCTACGATTCACTGCCTCCCACCTATCCTACACATCAAGGCTTCATGTTCAGTGTCAAGCTATAGTAAAGGTTCACGGGGTCTTTCCGTCTTGCCGCGGGTACACTGCATCTTCACAGCGAGTTCAATTTCACTGAGTCTCGGGTGGAGACAGCCTGGCCATCATTACGCCATTCGTGCAGGTCGGAACTTACCCGACAAGGAATTTCGCTACCTTAGGACCGTTATAGTTACGGCCGCCGTTTACTGGGGCTTCGTTCAAGAGCTTCGCCTTGCGGCTAACCCCATCAATTAACCTTCCAGCACCGGGCAGGCGTCACACCGTATACGTCTACTTTCGTGTTGGCACAGTGCTGTGTTTTTATTAAACAGTTGCAGCCAGCTGGTCTCTGCGACTGGCTTCAGCTCCCTCCGATACGGAATTCACCTACATGCCAGCGTGCCTTCTCCCGAAGTTACGGCACTATTTTGCCTAGTTCCTTCACCCGAGTTCTCTCAAGCGCCTTGGTATTCTCTACCTGACCACCTGTGTCGGTTTGGGGTACGATTAAAAGTGACCTGATGCTTAGAGGCTTTTCCTGGAAGCAGGGCATCAACAGCTTCTGCACCGAGGTGCATCGTCATCGCGCCTCAGGTTTTATGGCATTCTGGATTTACCCAGAACTCCCCCTACACGCTTAAACCGGGACAACCGTCGCCCGGCCTGCCTAGCCTTCTCCGTCCCCCCTTCGCAGTCACTCTCAGTACAGGAATATTAACCTGTTACCCATCGACTACGCTTTTCAGCCTCGCCTTAGGGGTCGACTCACCCTGCCCTGATTAACGTTGGACAGGAACCCTTGGTCTTCCGGCGAGCGGGTTTTTCACCCGCTTTATCGTTACTTATGTCAGCATTCGCACTTCTGATACCTCCAGCACCCCTTACAGGACACCTTCAACGGCTTACAGAACGCTCCCCTACCCAACAGCGCATCAGCGCCACTGCCGCAGCTTCGGTGCATGGTTTAGCCCCGTTACATCTTCCGCGCAGGCCGACTCGACCAGTGAGCTACTACGCTTTCTTTCAATGATGGCTGCTTCTAAGCCAACATCCTGGCTGTCTGGGCCTTCCCACATCGTTTCCCACTTAACCATGACTTTGGGACCTTAGCTGGCGGTCTGGGTTGTTTCCCTCTTCACGACGGACGTTAGCACCCGCCGTGTGTCTCCCATGATAACATGCTTCGGTATTCGCAGTTTGCATCGGGTTGGTAAGCCGGGATGGCCCCCTAGCCGAAACAGTGCTCTACCCCCGAAGATGAATTCATGAGGCGCTACCTAAATAGCTTTCGGGGAGAACCAGCTATCTCCCGGTTTGATTGGCCTTTCACCCCCAGCCACAGGTCATCCGCTAATTTTTCAACATTAGTCGGTTCGGTCCTCCAGGTGGTGTTACCCAACCTTCAACCTGCCCATGGCTAGATCACCGGGTTTCGGGTCTATACCTTGCAACTTTTCGCCCAGTTAAGACTCGGTTTCCCTACGGCTCCCCTATGCGGTTAACCTTGCTACAAAATATAAGTCGCTGACCCATTATACAAAAGGTACGCAGTCACACCTTAACGGTGCTCCTACTGCTTGTACGTACACGGTTTCAGGTTCTCTTTCACTCCCCTCACTGGGGTTCTTTTCGCCTTTCCCTCACGGTACTGGTTCACTATCGGTCAGTCAGGAGTATTTAGCCTTGGAGGATGGTCCCCCCATATTCAGACAGGATGTCACGTGTCCCGCCCTACTTATCGAACTCACAGCCAGTGCATTTTAGTGTACGGGGCTATCACCCTTTACTGCGCGACTTTCCAGCTGCTTCCACTAACACACCCACTGATTCAGGTTCTGGGCTGGCCCCCGTTCGCTCGCCGCTACTGGGGGGATCTCGGTTGATTTCTTTTCCTCGGGGTACTTAGATGTTTCAGTTCCCCCGGTTCGCCTCGTCAAGCTATGTATTCACTTAACGATAGTGTGACGTATCACACTGGGTTTCCCCATTCGGGTATCGCCGACTATAACGGTTTATATCACCTTACCGACGCTTTTCGCAGATTAGCACGCCCTTCATCGCCTCTGACTGCCTAGGCATCCACCGTGTACGCTTAGTCACTTAACCTTACAACCCGAAGGTGTCTCACTTCGCATTGCAAACAGGTGAGTATCACTATGACAACTTGACCCTTACCCCAATACATCTATGCAGGGGATAAGTTTCAGCCGTCATTTTTCAATTTTCAGCTTGTTCCAGATTGTTAAAGAGCAAAGTACTTCAGAGCATACTGTTGCCAGTACGCTCTGAAGTAGTGAAGCACCACACTCGGACTTTATGGTGGAGCTAAGCGGGATCGAACCGCTGACCTCCTGCGTGCAAGGCAGGCGCTCTCCCAGCTGAGCTATAGCCCCGTACAGTAACTTGTAGAGACTTTTGAGATCAAAGCTTCTTTTTTTCTAGGCAAGGTATGGTGTTGCGACGCATATTTAAATATGTGAGCGCTACCATGACGCAGCATAGAAGAGAAGTGGTAGGCCTGAGTGGACTTGAACCACCGACCTCACCCTTATCAGGGGTGCGCTCTAACCACCTGAGCTACAAGCCTATTAAGGTATTTCTGCTCGCTACTTTCATCAGACAATCTGTGTGAGCACGCCACACAAGTCAATATCTTTCGGTAAGGAGGTGATCCAACCGCAGGTTCCCCTACGGTTACCTTGTTACGACTTCACCCCAGTTATGAATCACAAAGTGGTAAGCGCCCTCCCGAAGGTTAAGCTACCTACTTCTTTTGCAACCCACTCCCATGGTGTGACGGGCGGTGTGTACAAGGCCCGGGAACGTATTCACCGCAGCATTCTGATCTACGATTACTAGCGATTCCGACTTCATGGAGTCGAGTTGCAGACTCCAATCCGGACTACGACGTACTTTGTGAGGTCCGCTTGCTCTCGCGAGGTCGCTTCTCTTTGTATACGCCATTGTAGCACGTGTGTAGCCCTACTCGTAAGGGCCATGATGACTTGACGTCATCCCCGCCTTCCTCCGGTTTATCACCGGCAGTCTCCTTTGAGTTCCCGACTTTAATCGCTGGCAACAAAGGATAAGGGTTGCGCTCGTTGCGGGACTTAACCCAACATTTCACAACACGAGCTGACGACAGCCATGCAGCACCTGTCTCAGAGCTCCCGAAGGCGCCCCTCCATCTCTGGAGAGTTCTCTGGATGTCAAGAGTAGGTAAGGTTCTTCGCGTTGCATCGAATTAAACCACATGCTCCACCGCTTGTGCGGGCCCCCGTCAATTCATTTGAGTTTTAACCTTGCGGCCGTACTCCCCAGGCGGTCGATTTAACGCGTTAGCTACGGAAGTTACCCCTCCAGGGCGCAACCTCCAAATCGACATCGTTTACGGCGTGGACTACCAGGGTATCTAATCCTGTTTGCTCCCCACGCTTTCGCACCTGAGCGTCAGTCTTTGTCCAGGGGGCCGCTTTCGCCACCGGTATTCCTCCAGATATCTACGCATTTCACCGCTACACCTGGAATTCTACCCCCCTCTACAAGACTCTAGCTTGCCAGTCTCAAATGCCGTTCCCACGTTGAGCGCGGGGATTTCACATCTGACTTAACAAACCGCCTGCGTGCGCTTTACGCCCAGTAATTCCGATTAACGCTTGCACCCTCCGTATTACCGCGGCTGCTGGCACGGAGTTAGCCGGTGCTTCTTCTGCGAGTAACGTCAATGCAATGTCTTATTAACACATTACCCTTCCTCCTCGCTGAAAGTGCTTTACAACCCGAAGGCCTTCTTCACACACGCGGCATGGCTGCATCAGGCTTGCGCCCATTGTGCAATATTCCCCACTGCTGCCTCCCGTAGGAGTCTGGACCGTGTCTCAGTTCCAGTGTGGCTGGTCATCCTCTCAGACCAGCTAGGGATCGTCGCCTAGGTGAGCCATTACCCCACCTAACAGCTAATCCCATCTGGGCACATCTGATGGCGTGAGGCCCGAAGGTCCCCCACTTTGGTCTTGCGACATTATGCGGTATTAGCTACCGTTTCCACTAGTTATCCCCCACCATCAGGCAGTTTCCCAAACATTACTCACCCGTCCGCCGCTCGTCACCCAGAGAGCAAGCTCTCTTGTGCTACCGCTCGACTTGCATGTGTTAGGCCTGCCGCCAGCGTTTAATCTGAGCCATGATCAAACTCTTCAATTGAAAGCTTGATATGCTTCAACGTGTGAAGCGCTGCTCAAAGATTTACTGCATGAATTTTACTTCAGTTAGTCACTCTTCAAGACTTGATATTTTTTCGTCCCAGAAAGGAAGGACGGGATATTGTCTTGTGGAGTGCCCACACAGATTGTCTGATAAATTGTTAAAGAGCGGTGGGTCAGCCGCAGCACAGCGGCAAGCTTGGGGTGGCGTACACTACGCTTTCCCTCTGAAGAGTCAAGCCATTATTTTGGCTTTTCCCTTGCTGATCCGGCGGCGTAGCTGCCGAAATACCGGGTCAGTGGGGGCGCATTATAGGGCGTTCTCGGCAGGCCGCAACAGGTATTTTTTAAAATTTTATCAACCGTTTAATGTTTAACCAAAAACCCGCTAAAGCGGCAGTGCCTCCAATTTTTTGAAACCATATCTATGTAAAATGGGCAATAAAGCATCAGTATTTTCATCTAGTGCCATGCAATACGCCAGATTGTCTTCTTGAGTTGATAATAAATTTTCCTGCGTCGAAATAAGCCAGGCAGTTCGACGGGCAATAGCGGCACTGGAATCCACCAGCTGGGTACCTTCAGGCAGTATAAGTGTCAGTTCTTCTGCTAATAATGGGAAATGGGTACAACCCAGCACTACGGTATCGGGCGGCTCGCTCATCTTCAGCCACCGATGCAGGATCTTCTTCAACGTTACCAGCGGTACGGTTTCACCATGCAGCTTAGCTTCCGCCAATTCCACCAATTCAGAAGAACCCAGCAGTTCGATTTTGCAGTCAGTAGCGAAGCGGGCGATCAATTCGTGGGTATAACTGCGTTGAACAGTGCCTAGCGTGGCCAGCAAGCCAACGATACCGTTGGCTGTAAGACAGGCGGCGGGTTTGATGGCAGGTACAACACCCACAACCGGGAAACTGAAGCGTTCGCGCAATGCCGATAGGGAAATGGTACTAGCGGTATTACAGGCGATAATCACCATGAAAATAGGATGGCGTTGTTGCACTGCGCTGGTAATCTCCAGCACACGTTCAACAATAAACTCTTCAGATTTCTCGCCATAAGGGAAAGCCACATTATCAAAGGTGTATATATAGTGGAGCTCAGGCAGCAGTTTCCGAACCTCCTGATACACCGACAACCCGCCAACGCCAGAGTCAAATACCAGCACAGTCGGGCGGGGAGTTGCGGTACTGTTAGCAAGTATCGCTTCCTGTGAGGTAGTATTTCTTGCCTGGCGTAACGTAGCCATAAGCCGTCTCATGATTTTTATCAAACAGGTTAGCAATTCTACCACGAACTGGCTTTATTGAATAAATCGAACTTTTGGCCGGCACGAGGATCAGATCACTCTCCTTCTGTCAAAATAGCGACATTCCGTGGCCCAGCAAAAGTTCAATATCACCAACTGTAAGGCTTACAACAACGCCCTTATCACTCGGGGTTCACTCACTTTCTGGGTGGATGAAACTGCACTTCACGCTTGGTACTATCCGCCAGACGTACCGTAAAATCAAAGTCGCCTCTGCGGATGGAGCTTAGGATACGCGAGTGAGTCATGATGAGTTAAGGGGCAAGAAGCTCAAGGCGTTAATACCGCCCAGAAGCGGAGCCCGTTATTGGTCGGCAGACTATGCAGAGCGAAATCAAGCGGTGGCGAACCAGCGCCTTACCGGAGACAACACACGGTAGAAAAGTATGACAGGCTACCACTGATGTTCGATAGCGGCAACAGCGAGGTACAGAGTAAAACAGCTATTTGGTGGTCACCTGTCGTTGCGAGATTATGATGCGCAAATTGCAGAGGCGATGGCCATGATCTGTGCATTAAACAAGATGACGCTCGCCGGTATGCCAGAAAGTGTACGCCTTGGCTGAAAAATGCCCATTCAGGGGACTCTTTATTCCCAATCCGATTTATTCAACAAAGCCCCACGAACTATCAGATGAGATGTGACCAGATATCAAATTGCGACATCCTATAGAGGCTAACGCCGCCGAGTTCTCAATCGTGATGATTGACGCCGGAAGTTGGTGCCAGCACGGAAGCAACCTGCCCGGGGCGATGACTCCGCACAGTCTCATACAGAATAAACGGAACAAAACTGGACTTCATTGGTTGATTCCCTACAATCCCCGCTGATCAACTTTGCTCGACGAGAAGAAAATCATGGCGCCCGATAATTTGCCGATTGAACGTTACAATGATCAACTGGCCGAGAAAACCACCCGGCTAAAGACATTGCTGGCACCGTTCACAGCACCCGAACCAGAGGTATTCCACTCACCAGTGAACCATTACCGCATGCGCGCCGAATTCCGTATCTGGCATGATGCAGGTGAGATATACCACATCATGTTCGATCAGCACACTAAGCATCGCTTGCGCGTCGATCAGTTCCCAGCTGCCAGCAAGTTAATCAACCGCCTGATGGGCGCACTGATTGCTGCCATCAAGCCGAACCCGGTGCTGCGCCATAAGCTGTTCCAGATCGATTATCTGTCGACACAAAGCGGCAAAATCATCGCTTCTCTATTGTATCACCGCAAGCTGGACAAAGCCTGGCAGCGGAACGCCGAACAGCTGCGCGACGATCTGCGAGCTCAGGGTATTGACCTGCAACTGATTGGCCGTGCATCGAAGATGAAAATCATGCTAGATCAAGATGTTGTGGACGAAATTCTGCCGATCGCTGGCCGCGATATAATCTACCGCCAGGTGGAAAATAGCTTCACCCAGTCCAATGCGGCAATAAACGTGCAAATGCTGGAGTGGGCGTTGAAGGTGACCGCAGATTCAAAAGGGGATCTGCTGGAACTGTACTGCGGCAACGGTAACTTCTCGCTTGCGTTGGCACGCAACTTCGAACGGGTATTGGCTACAGAGATAGCCAAGCCTTCCGTTGCAGCGGCGCAGTACAACATCGCGGCTAACCACATTGAAAACGTGCAAATTATCCGTATGGCGGCGGAAGACTTTACGCAGGCGATGAATGGAGTGCGCGAGTTTAACCGGCTAAAGGGCATCGATCTGAGCGGCTACAACTGCGAGACGATTTTTGTCGATCCGCCGCGCAGCGGGCTGGATGACGATACAATAAAAATGGTACAAGCTTATCCACACATTTTGTATATCTCATGCAATCCGAAAACACTGTGCGCCAATCTAGCAACGTTGCAGGAAACACACCAGATCAGCCGCCTGGCGCTGTTCGACCAATTCCCGTATACCCACCATATGGAATGCGGCGTACTGCTGGAAATACGTAGCTAATATAACCAAGGCGCCAATGCGGCAGCCCTGATTTATCACTCTTGGGCATTTTCATTCAGTGCCTTGCGCACCTTAAGTTTGAACCCTATCAAAAACACCAGCGCCACGCAGAGGATAGAGGGCAAGAAATTGGAGCCAATTTGCGGGTGCTCCACACGCATGATGGCACTGTACAGCAGCAACCCCAGCAGGAAACCAGCGGCCAGCTTCGGCATGCCATTTAGCATGGCGCGATTCAGATAACGTTGATGCAGGTAGTAAACTGCCAGCAACAGTGCGATTATCGGGAAGACTGAAAACGGCACCACCGAGTTGAACAAGGCGGCGAACGAACCATTGATCGAAAAGCCGACAATCAACATTAGCAGTAAGGTGCCATTCTCACGGCCGGGTTTTTCCATCACTTTTACCTTTTTATTTACACGTGGAACACAGGAGCTTTTTCTTGCTCACGGCGATAACAGTAAATTAAGCACCTTTGTAAATCATCCGCAATTGCAGCACTAACCGTTCTTCCAATTGTCGCCGTTGTTCAAGATCAATATCCAGCGCTTCTGCGCCAGCACTGAACACTATAGTCACCATGGCTTCCGCCTGCGCTTCGGTAAAGCTGCGCGGCATGTGGTTTTCCAGCTCAAGATAATCCGCCAGTTCGGCGATAAAATGCTGGATCTCTCGCGCTACTGCCGCACGAAATGCAGAGGAGGTGCCAGAACGTTCACGCAGCAGCAAGCGGAATGCATTAGGATTGTCGCCGATAAACTCCATAAAGGTGGAGACGGAAGTACGGATCACGCTACCGCCCTTGGCGATACGCTGGCGCGCCTGGCGCATCAACTGACGCAACATCAGGCCACTCTCATCGACCATGGTCATTCCTAACTCATCCACATCACGGAAGTGGCGATAGAACGAGGTAGGCGCGATCCCCGCTTCGCGTGATACTTCCCGCAGGCTTAGGCTGGCAAAGCTACGTTCGGCGCTCAGTTGGCTGAATGCGGCTTCGATCAGAGATCGACGCGTCCGCTCTTTTTGTTGTGCTCTGACGCCCATATGCATATCCAGAGTAAGTTACATTCCATCAGTCTAACGCCTTAAACCCGGCAATAAAGCAAATTTTATTGCCGGGTTTAAGGCGTTAGACTGATGCGCTTAATCACAGTTACAGCCTAAACGGACTATGTTCTGCCCCAAAAAGCCTTATGGTGCTTGGGTCGTAGAACGCTATGATGTTAGGATATCGTTATAATTTTGTATAAAAATAGGGCTTTCCTGCATGCAACAACACTATCAATTTGATGCCATTGTAATTGGTTCTGGCCCTGGTGGTTAAGGTGCAGCTCTGGGGCTAGTGAAACAGGGCACCTGTGTGGCTGTTATCGAACACTACAATAACGTTGACGGTGGATGTACCCATTGGGGCACTATCCCATCCAAAGCCCTCCGCCACGCCGTCAGCCGCATTATCGAGTTCAACCATAACCCGCTTTACAACAACTCACGCACGCTCAGCGTGACATTCCCTGACATTATACCTACGCCAAGCCGATAACGTCATTAACCAGCATACCCTTATGCGCCAGGGCTTCTATGACCGCAATCAATGTAAGCTGTTCGCCGACGAGGCACGCTTTATCGATGCTAACACTGTCAGCGTCAGTTATATAGACGGCTCCCAAGACACCATCCGTGCCGATCATATCGTGCTCGCTCGCGGCTCGCGCCCTTACCATCCGGCGAACGTCAATTTTAACCACCTGCGCATTTACGACAGCGACTCGATCCTTCAGCTGCACCACGAACCGCGCCATGTGATTATTTACGGTGCCGGGGTCATCGGTTGCGAGTACGCTTCGATTTTCCGGGGCTTGAATGTCAAGGTGGATCTGATCAACACCCGTGATCGCCTGCTGGCGTTCCTCGATCAGGAAATGTCGGATTCGCTGTCTTATAACCTCTGGAACAATGGTGTCGTTATCCGCCACAACGAAGAGTTCGAGCAGATCTAAGGCACTGAAAACAGCGTGATTATTCACCTGAAATCAGGCAAGAAAGTGAAGGCATACTGCTTGCTGTATACCAACGGACGTACTGGAAATACCGACTAATTAGAGTTGGAAAACATCGGCTTGGAGCCTGACAGCCCCGGCCTGCTGAAAGTGAACATCATGTCCCAAACCACACTGCCGCATGTTTATGCGGTAGGTGATGTGATCGGCTACCCAAGTCTGGCATGAGCAGCCTACTATCAGGGTCGTATTGCCGCGCGGGCCATCACTGCCAGCGAAACCAAAGGACATTTGATCGAAGACATTTTAACCGGTATCTATACCATTCCGAAAATTAGCTCCGTCGGCAAAACAGAACAAGAACTAACGGCAATGAAGATGCCATACAAAGTGGGCCGTGCCCAGTTTAAACATCTGGCACGCGTACAAATCGCGGGGATGAACGTTGGCTGCCTGAAGATCCTGTTCCATCGTGACACCCTGGAAATCCTGGGGATCCACTGCTTTGGCGAACGTGCGGCAGAGATCATCGGCATCGACCAGGCGATCATGGAACAGAAAGGTGAATGCAATACTCTCGAATATTTCGTTAATACTACCTTCAACTATCCAACCATGGCCGAAGCCTACCGAGTTGCCGCGCTCAACGGCTTAAACCGCCTAGTTTTGACCCGTTGCTGATGTAGTTCTGCATGTGTTCGCGGATCGCCTCAACCAATTGTTCATAACGGCTGCGCAACTGGTAACCTGGGCGGTACACCAAGGCAAATGGTGCGCTTCGGTTCAGGTTTGTAGCAGTCCAGATAGCAGATACCATCACGCTCCCGCTGCGGCGGCACGGCCAGCAAAGGCAGCAATGTGATGCCTCTGCAAGCAGCTACCATATTGCGCAGCGTTTCCAGGCTGGTGGCGCGACAGTGGGTATCCTCATCCGCACCTGCCTGAAAACAAAAGCCCATTGCCTGATCGCGTATACAGTGGCCATCTTCTAACATCAGTAATTTCTCTCCCGCCAAATCTGGCATCGCCACACGCTCACGCTGCGACCAGGGGTGGTCAGAATATATCGCCAGCTTCATCGGTTCATCAAACAGCGGTACTTCGATAAAGGCTTCCGTTTCCTTCACCTGCACCAGAATGGCACAGTCCAGCTTGCCGCTATCGAGTTGAGACAGCAGCAACTGAGTTTTTACTTCGTGCAGATACATTTCCAGCTTGCGAAAAGTGTTATGTAACATTGGGATGATTTGCGGCAGCAGATAAGGCCCCACGGTCGGGATCAGGCCGATATGCAGCGGCCCAGACACAGCTTCGCCTTGCTGGCTGGCCATCTCTTTCAAGACTTTGACTTCACGTAGCACGGTACGCGCCTATTCCACTAGCAAAAAGCCTGCTTCGTTAAGCAGCGACGGAGATATCAAAGTCAGCAATGTCTTGGTGCGATCCCTGATCCCCTTAATGATGCTGTGGGTGCGTTCACGCTCGCCGGAGTTAGCACCGTAGGTCACTGAAACAAATTTAGGTTTGAGGCTGCTTAGCCGATGGATCGATTGCCATAGGGTGTCTTCTATCTCGCTGGTACGCGGTGGGAAGAACTCGAATGATACGTTAATCTGACCGTTTAACTCCGCCAGACTCTGATTCAGCGCTTCCCGCTGGTTTGCGTGATAAAAACTCATACCCTGTCCGCCTCTTATCGATCATTGCATTGCCACAATAAACATCTAGACGTTTAGACATTTAGAAGTTTAGACGTTTATAGAGAAATTGCCGCAGGTCGGCTAAAGAGTCAACAGGAAAGTGGGAGTAATAAGATGATTAATCTTCACCCACTAAGCGAAAGAATTTCATGATGAAAACAGCCGTCATTAATTTGGCAGGAAAAGTGCGGGGGCGCGGTGAACCGTCCCTAGAGAATTACAGTAGTTGCGTCAGACGGTTTAGGTCTGACTGGATCGCGCCCGCAGTCACATCGCGGCCAGCACCCGGCCCACGGATAACCAACGGATTGTCGCGATACCAGCGGCTTTCGATAGCGAACACGTTGTCGCACGGCGGCAGCCAAGCCAGTTGGTGTTCAGGAGGCACTGCTTCCACACCGACCCGCGCCTTACCGTTAGCGTCAAAATGCTGCTGCATCTGCTGATTCAGTGCATCACCGTTCTCAAAAAACTGGTCAATGGAACCCTGCTCACAGCCCGCTGGCACTAGCGACTCGACCCGTACCTGATTAGGCTCAATGCCATAGCCCGCTTCGCGCGCCAATATCACCAATTTGCGCATGACGTCCTGACCGGATAGATCGACCCGTGGATCTGGTTCAGTCAGCCCTTGCTGCCAGGCTTGATCGACCAATTCGGTGAACGGCACGGTGCCATTGTACTGTAGAAATAGCCAAGACAGAGTGCCGGAAAAAATGCCGCTGATCGCCAGCATGCTGTCACCGCTGTCGCGCAGATCGCGCACTGTATGGTTGACCAGCAGGCAGCACCCACGGTAGCGTTATACAACCAATGGCGACCAGTCTTAGCGAAAGCATCGCGGATTTGGCGATAAGTGCCACCGTCCGACGCCCCGGCCAGCTTGTTGGCACTAATCACATGAAAACCATAGCTGGCGAAATCCAGATATTGCTTAACCAAGTGCTTGCTGGCGGTGAGGTCAAGCACCACCAGATCATCAAACGGGGATGCGCGCATCCACAAGAACAGCGACTCTTCATCCAGCGCCTGCGCTTCTTCTTCGAAGAACGCCAGCGCGCGGCTAGCTTCTAGCCCACTGTAGTTCAGTAGGCTACGTTGGCTATCCACCACCCCCGCTAGACTGAACTCAAAGCCACTGCGGGCAGAAATGTTCTTCTGTTCACGGGCAAGCAGTTCTAACCAGCGTGAACCGATATTGCCTTTGCCGAATAACACAAGACCGATGCGTTTTTTAGCACGGAACAAACTCTGGTGAAAGCCCTGAATCAGTAGCCCGGTCGGCCCCTGGCGTAATACAGCCACTAGGCTGATGCCGTCTGCCGCTTGCCAGAAAAACTCGACTGGCTGGTCTTTCAACTGCTGATAGAAGCGATGGCTGTGCAGTGGGTTTTTACTCACGCCCGCCCCTACCATCGCCATCAGTGCCAAACCTTCGCGCAATTGCCGCTCGCCCTGTAGCGCAACGTCCTGCAAAATGCAAGGACGCTGCTAGCCACTTCAGAGGTGTAACACAACTACACTAGATTGCGGTCTGGATGGATACCTATCGCCAGCGGTTTGATCTGCGAGCGCTTAAACACCAAATCCAGCTCTTGTTGCACCAGCTTGAAATCATGTTGGCTGGCAACACAGCTCGATCATGCAGACATCATCGTGACTGGTAATAATCTTGGCACACGTGCCAGAAGCCAGCACGCGCTCAATACGCGTCGAACCTTGCTCAGGTTGATAGCTGCAACGTAGTTGGAGATCGATATTACTACCAAAAACCGCCTGCAAGGTGCGGGTGTGCAGTACCGGCGCTGCCAGACGCGCCAACTCGCTGGCCTCGTCCAACCGCAACAATGGCCGCAGGCAGGCATCTTTCACCTTACGTGGATCGGCGCTGTATACCCCGGCCACATCGCCCCAGATGGTCACACGCACCACACTAGCCAATTCACCAATTTGGGTCGCGGAATAGTCTCTGCCGTTACGCCCCAATAAGACCGTTTCACCGGCGTGGTTAGGTGCAATAAAGACAGTCACTACAAGACGTTTGCCCGGATGCTGCGCCAGTAACTGTTGTAGCAATGGATAAGAACGGCCCTTATCCACCTGTTGTTGTGCAGCGCGCTCCGCACAAAGGAATTCACGCGCATCGAGCCATACTGCCTGGCTGCATGTCCCGCTGATTGAGCACTGCTGCCATCAGAAGCGCTGACCAAATTTCACCGTGGCCAACCACTTTGGCATAGCAGGCGTCAGTGATCTTACCGTCCAGCAACGCCGACAGACGCTCCAAATCCTGAGTAAATTCAGTGATCAACGGCTCTGCGTTCTCCAGCGGCAACAAACTACTGATCAACTCGCTGTGATAATGGCGCAGCGCTTGCTGTATCTGATGCGCAGAGAGGCGGTCATTTTGGCTAAATTTTATCCACTCAATCAATTGGTTGGTGGTGCTGCCAGCGGACGACACCACCATCATGTCGTCCAGTTGACTATATTCGGCCATGATGCCAGCCACACGCAGATAACACTTCACATCCACCAAGCTGCTGCCGCCAAACTTATGCAATTGACATCCATTCACCGACTCTGCTACCTCTTATTCCATTCATGCTGACCTCGTTGCAGCCGTCTGGAAAGCACGTTCCAGATCGGCAATCAAGTCTTCACTGTATTCAATACCAAATGAAATGCGCAGCAGGCTATCGGAGATGCCTGCCGCCGCCCGTGCTTCCGCCATCATACCGGTGTGGGTCATGGTTGCGGCATGCGAGATCAGGCTCTCTACGCCACCCAACTATTCTGCCAACGTAAACAGCGTTAGGGCAGAGAGAAAGCGACGCAGTAGTGCTTCGTCACCGTCCAGTTCAAAGCTCAACATCGCACCAAAATCGCGTTGCTGGCGACGGGCAATTTCATGCCATGGGGTTTCAGGCAGAGAGGGATGATACAGCCTTTTCACCAGTGGTTGTTGCTGTAAATAGCTGACAATTGCTTCGGTGTTTTGTTGCGCCGCCTTGATGCGTAGCGACAATGGGCGCATGCCGCGTAGTAGCAGGTAGCTATCGAAGACGCCGCCGGTCACCCCGATATTATTGGCCCATCAAGCCAGTTCATCCGCCAGATTCGGGTCTTTGGCGATCACCGCACCAGCTACCACGTCAGAGTGGCAGTTGAGGTATTTGGTGCAGGAATGAACCACTAGATCGGCACCCAGTTTGATCGGCTGCTGCAACGCCGGGCTGAGAAAGGTGTTATCCACCATCACCTGCGCACCCGCCGCATGCGCAGCGTCACAAATCGCCGCAATATACACCACCCGCAGCAACGGGTTGCTGGAGCATTCGATCAGCACCAACTTCGGCTTTTGCGCTAACGCCTGCTGTAGCGCTTTTTCATTCCCCTGATCGACAAACAGCACCCGGTAGGCACCGAGGTTTGTTCAGGCTATTGAACAAACGGTAGCTGCCGCCATAGCAGTCATGCGGTGCCACTAGCAGTTCACCAGGCTTCAGCAACAAGGTCGTCGCCAGGTGGAGCGCCGACATCCTGCTAGCGGTCATTACCGCACCGCTTCCACCTTCTAGAAATGCCAACGCACGTTGTACCACGTCACGCTTGGGGTTGCTGCTGCGCGAATAGTCATGAGCGCGTGGTTGGTTGAAACCGATAAAGTTATAAGTGCTAGACAGATGGATCGGTGGAACAACGCAGCCGTGCTGTTTGTCGTCATTCAGGCCGCTGCCCACGGCATTTACACGTCATACTCAGCTCTCTGGATACCGGTAAAGAAGAAGCTTCAAAGATTAGTCAAAATAAATATGGACATTAACACATCTAGCCGTCTGAACATCTTTGCGTGTAAATTGAGAAACCCCCTAATACCCGCTAAAATTAAGTCAGTTTGATATGACGATAGAATGTTAATTGGAACTCATAGATGGAGCCTATTGATCGTCAGTACTCAATAAATTGAGTCTCACCAGAAGGGATATTTATTTAGTGAGAACAGTGAAAATCGGGCATAATTGACCAATTTTGTAATTTTTCTGATAAATCTAAGGTGTCCTATGGCTAAGTGGAACGGCGAGTATGTCTGCCCTTACGCTGAACACGGTAAAAAAAGCGAGCAAGTAAAAAAAATCACGGTGTCCATCCCGCTGAAGGTGCTGAAAATTCTCACCGACGAACGAACCCGTCGCCAAGTGAACAACCTGCGCCACGCTACCAACAGCGAATTGCTGTGCGAAGCGTTTCTGCATGCCTTTACCGGCCAACCGCTACCGAATGATGAAGACCTGTGCAAAGAACGCAGCGATGAGATACCAGAAGCCGCAAAAGTGCTGATGCGTGAACTGGGTTTCGATCCCAATGCCTGGGAATATTAACGAAAAGGGCACCTAAGGTGCCCTTTTCATCTGACAGTAGGAGGAGAATCTTATTTCTTAGCGCCGAGTACGCTGAAACGCTTGTTGAAGCGGTCTACACGGCCACCGGTAGCAACATCACGCTGCTTGCCAGTGTAGAACGGATGGCATGCGCCACAAACGTCCAGGTTCAGATCGTGCCCCACAGTAGAGCGAATTTTGATCACGTTACCGCAAGAACAGTTAGCAGTAACTTCTTCGTATTTTGGGTGGATACTTTGCTGCATGGGAAACCTCCGTTAAGGCCGTGTCGCTATCCAGCCCTGTTTTGCCAGACACCACACGTGGTTGATAATAGAATTTAGTATCGAATTACACCAAAGGCGCTAAATTGTACAGAATTAAAAGTACTACGCAATCGGAACCGCGCATTTTCCCGTGCGCCGTGTAAACTGACAGACTGTTTTGTTCACTCTGGATCACCCCATGCCCGTTGTGCACGTTGCTTTGCCCGTTCCCCTCGCCCGCACCTTTGACTATCTGTTGCCGCCAGGTTCACAGCCGGTGGCTGGCGCGCGCGTTTGTGTGCCTTGGGGCAAGCAGCAGGCGATAGGCATTGTCACTGATTACAGCGAAACCAGCGAGCTGCCGCTAGAGAAGCTGAAACTCATCGACAGCACGCTCGACAATGCCTCGCTATTCTCCCCTAGTCTGTGGCGCATCCTGCGCTGGGCTAGCGATTACTATCATTATCCGATCGGTGAGGTGCTGTTCCACGCGCTGCCTATTTTGCTGCGGCAAGGCAAACCGGCCGAAGCCACGCCGCTGGGACAATGGTTTGCCACTGATCTAGGGCATGCCACCCTGCAGGAGAGCTTGAAACGCGCGCCCAAGCAGCAACAAGCGCTGGCGCTGCTCAAGCATCGCCCGGTCTATCGCCACCAGGTCAGCCTGCTGGAACTGACGGAAAGCGCTTTACAGGCGCTACGTACCAAGGGGCTGATCGATCTGCGTTACCAACTCTCCACTTCACAGGACTGGCGTCCCAGCTTTGCCGTGCTGGGCGAACGGCTGTCACTGAACACCGAACAAGCCACCGCAGTGTGGGCTATCCGCAGTGAAGACGAACAGTTCGCCGCTTGGCTACTGGCCGGGGTCACTGGCTCCGGTAAGACCGAGGTCTATCTTAGCGTGCTGGAGAATATCCTAGCCAAGGGTAGGCAGGCGCTGGTGCTGGTGCCGGAAATCGGCCTGACGCCGCAAACTATCGCCCGCTTCCGCAAGCGTTTCAATGCGCCGGTAGATGTGCTACACTCCGGGCTGAACGACAGCAAGCGGCTAGCAGTATGGCTGCGGGCCCGCAGCGGCGAAGTTGCTATTATTATCGGCACACGTTCTGCGCTATTCAGCCCATTCCAGCGGCTGGGGCTGATCATTATCGATGAAGAACACGATAGCTCATATAAACAACAGGAAGGCTGGCGCTACAATGCCCGTGACCTGGCGGTATTGCGCGCCAAGGAGGAAAACATCCCGATGGTGATGGGTTCAGCCACCCCGGCACTGGAAACACTGCACAATGTGCAACGGGGTAAATACCGCCAGTTGACACTCAGCCTGCGTGCAGGCAACGCCAAACCGGCAGCACAGCATCTGATCGATCTCAAAGGTCTGCCGCTTAAGGTTGGCCTGTCGCCACCGCTGCTGAAAAGCATGCAATACCATCTTAAGGCCGGCAATCAGGTGATGCTGTTCCTGAACCGCCGTGGTTACGCCCCAGCGCTACTGTGCCATGAATGTGGTTGGATCGCCGAATGCCAGCGCTGCGACTACTACTACACTTTCCATCAGAATCAGCACCAGTTGCGTTGCCACCACTGCGACAGCCAGCGGCCAGTGCCGCACCAATGCCCGCAATGCAGCTCTACCCACTTGGTGTCAGTCGGCATCGGCACCGAACAACTGGAAAATGGGCTGACGCCGCTGTTTCCCGACACGCCCATCACCCGCATCGATCGCGACACCACCAGCCGCAAGGGTTCGTTGGAACAGTATTTGGCGGATATTCACCGTGGTGAATCGCGCATTCTGATCGGCACCCAGATGCTGGCAAAGGGGCATCACTTCCCCAACGTCACCCTGGTGGCGTTGCTGGATGTCGATGGCGCGCTGTTTTCCGCCGATTTCCGCTCCGCTGAACATTTTGCCCAACTGTATACCCAAGTTTCTGGGCGAGCCGGCCGAGCAGGTAAGCAGGGGAAAGTGCTGTTGCAAACTCACTATCCAGACCATCCGTTGCTGCAAATTTTGCTACAACAGGGTTACGATGCTTTTGCCAAACAGGCGTTGGCGGAACGCAACAGTGTGTTCCTTCCGCCGTACACCCATCATATTATCGTGCGCGCAGAAGACCACGATAATCAGCAGGCTCCGCACTTTCTCCAGCAACAGCGCAATTGGTTAGAGACTAGCCCGCTAAAGGATGATTCGCTATGGGTATTAGGCCCAGTGCCAGCACTGCATGCCAAACGCGGCGGCCGCTTCCGCTGGCAACTGCTGTTGCAGCATCCATCACGGCAGGTATTACAACAATTGATTAAGAACTTGCTGCCACTGGTCAGCACCCTGCCACAAGCCCGCAAGGTGAAATGGACGCTAGACGTCGATCCAATAGATAGCTGATGCCAATCAAAGTCTGATTTAGTGGTTCTAATACAAACGTTTACCCTCGAAATTGCGGACGAACGCTAAAAAGCGTTTTCTATTCACACTTTTTATGGCTTTGTTGAATAAATCGGATTTAGAATAAAGAGTCCCGTGAATTGGCATCTTTCAGGCAAGGCGTACACTTTCTGGCATACCGGCGAGCGGCATCTTGTTTAATGCACAGATTTACTCTGTACCTCGCTGTTGCCGCTATCGAACGTCGGTGGTAGCCTGTGATACTTTTCCACCGTGTGTTGTCTCCGGTAACGCGCTGGTTCACCACCGATTGATTTCGCTCTGCATAGTCTGCCGACCAATAACGGGCTCCGCTGCTGGGCGGTATTAACGCCTTGAGCTTCTTGCCCCTTAACTCATCATCACACACTCGCGTATCCTAAGCCCGATCCGCCGAGGCGACTTTGATTTTACGGTACCTCTGACGGATGAGACCTGGGAAGGCTTCTATATCGGTGACATTGCTCAAGGAAAGGTCAGCACAGATGACCTCATGTGTTGCTGTATCTACGGCCAAATGCAGTCTTCGCCAGATACGCCGTTTTTCCTGACCGTATTTTTTTACCTTCCACTCCCCTTCACCCAACACGTTGAGCCCGCTAGAGTTGATAACGAGGTGCGCAATTTCACCCGGCGTTGGGGTTTTAAACGGGACATGGCCGGACTTCGCCCGCTTACTGATACAGGTGTCGTCCGGGCAGTTCAACGCCACTTTAATCAGTGTGACAATGGAGTCGATGAAGCCCTGGATGGCGCGAAGTGTCAGGCCGAAAATCCGTTTCAGCATCAATACGCTGGTGATTGCCATATCGGAATAATGTGGTGGGCGACCACGCAGAGAAGGTTTTGCCTCGCAGTACCAGGCGTGAAGTGCCGTTTCATCCCCCCAGCAAGTGAGTAAACCCCGAGTGATACGGGCGTTGTTGTAAGCCTTCTAGTTGGTGATGTTGAACTTTTACTGGGCCACGGAATGTCGCTATTTTGACAGAAGGATAGTGATCTGATCCGCGTCCCGGCCAAAAGTTCGATTTATTCAACAACGCCCAGTTACTTATCAACAAGATCCAGAAGATTGATGAGATCCAGTCTACTGAAACGCTGATCTAGTTGCAGAAACCCATTACACGTACCATTACACCCTAAGTGGTCAATCATTATACCCGTATTATCCACAGGTAGATCCCAGTCATTTAACAACGTACAATGCGGCCACTTTTAAAAAGGGCGGGATGATTCATTAATGGCAGACATTACTCTAATCAGTGGTAGTACGCTTGGCAGTGCCGAATACGTTGCTGAACATTTGGCTGAGAAGCTGGAAAAAGCAGGTTTTTCTACTGAGACCTTGCACGGCCCAGAGCTAGATGAATTGCCTCTGTTCGGCCGCTGGCTGGTGGTTTCTTCCACCCACGGTGCCGGGGAACTGCCGAATAACTTACAGCCACTATTAGAACAGATCGCTAACCAGCAGCCAGATCTTTGTAACATGCAGTTTGGCGCAGTCGGCTTAGGCAGCTCTGAATACGATACCTTTTGTGGGGCGATCAAACAGATCGACAATATTCTGATCGCCAGAGGGGCAACAAGGATCGGCAGCCGATTTGAGATCGACGTGACTGAACACGAAATGCCAGAAGATTTAGCAGAGGAATGGGTAAAAAACTGGATTAATTTACTCTAGTTTGCTCAAATATCACGCAAAAAATTGTGGATAAATAAGCTTAAGATCAGGGTAAAAGCAGTAGTTATCCAAATAACTACCGTGTATTCCTTAGTTGGCTGTGCATAAAATGCTATTTAGATCCCCGCTTATCTTTGTCAGGATTACTGATCATCCACAGTTAATTATCACCTTTAATTTACTGATATAAAAAAAGAATAATCACTTACTCACAGAAGATCACGATCCTAATAAGAAATATAATAAAAGATCTTTAAATAAAAATATCTTGTTTTAATTACCGATGATCCTGGGCACTTGGTCAATCGTCCAAACTTGAGTAGAATCTCCCACCTCAGGACAAACACGATCTTTCGCAATACACCGAGGTGCAGTTCCATGTTTTATCCCGATCAATTTGACGTCATCATCATCGGTGGTGGCCATGCAGGTACCGAAGCCGCCATGGCTGCAGCACGCATGGGACGTCAAACTCTATTACTGACACACAACATCGATACGCTGGGGCAAATGTCCTGTAACCCTGCGATTGGCGGTATTGGTAAAGGGCATTTGGTAAAGGAAATTGACGCACTCGGCGGATTGATGGCCACTGCGATCGATCATGCTGGTATTCAGTTTAGGATACTAAACGCGAGTAAAGGCCCAGCAGTACGAGCTACCCGCGCTCAGGCTGATCGTATGTTGTACCGTCAAGCCATACGCACCGCGTTAGAGAACCAGCCTAGCTTGATGATCTTCCAACAACCGGTCGACGATCTTATCGTGGAAAACGATCATGCTGTGGGTGCAGTAACCCAGATGGGGCTGAAATTCCGTGCCAAAGCGGTAGTGCTGACTGTAGGCACCTTCCTTGACGGTAAGATACATATCGGCTTGAAGAATTATAAAGGCGGGCGCGCTGGAGATCCTCCGGCGATTTCGTTGTCGCAACGCCTGCGGGAACTGCCGCTACGCGTCAATCGGCTAAAAACTGGCACACCGCCGCGTATTGATTTACGCACTATTGACTTCAGTGTCTTGATGCCACAGCAGGGTGATACGCCGGTGCCGGTATTCTCGTTTATGGGTAACTCCAGCCAGCATCCAGAGCAGAGGACGTGCTACATCACTCATACTAATGAAAAAACCCATGAGGTTATCCGCAACAATTTCGATCGCAGCCCGGTGTACTCCGGGATGATCGAAGGGATTGGCCCACGTTACTGCCCGTCGATTGAAGACAAAGTGATGCGCTTCGCCGATCGTAACACACACCAGATTTTCCTTGAGCTGGAAGGTTTAACCAGCAATGAGATTTATCCAAACGGCATTTCCACCAGCCTGCCATTTGACGTGCAGATGCAGATAGTCCGTTCGATTGAAGGGATGCAGAATGCCCGCATCGTTCGCCCAGGCTATGCTATCGAGTACGATTTCTTTGATCCCCGCGATCTAAAACCAACATTAGAGAGCAAATTTATCCAGGGGCTGTTTTTCGCAGGCCAGATCAACGGCACTACTGGTTATGAAGAAGCCGCAGCTCAAGGGTTGTTGGCCGGTCTCAACGCTGGACGCTACGCCAATCAAGATGAAGGTTGGGCACCGCGCCGTGATCAGTCCTACCTTGGCGTACTTGTGGACGATCTCAGCACCCTGGGTACCAAAGAACCCTACCGCATGTTCACATCACGCGCCGAATATCGCCTTATGCTACGCGAAGATAACGCCGATTTGCGCCTAACCGAGAAAGGCCGCGAATTGGGCCTAGTGGACAATGTGCGCTGGGCGCGATACTGCGAGAAGGTGGAACACATTGAACAGGAACGTCAGCGTCTACGTGACATCTGGATGCATCCGCATGCCGAGAATGTCGAGCAGGTCAACCTGTTGTTGAAGACACCATTATCACGTGAAGCAAACGGCGAAGAACTGTTGCGTCGTCCTGAAATGGATTACTCGTTGCTGACTAGTGTGGCTGCTTTTGCGCCAGTACTGGAAGATACCCAGGCTGCCGAGCAAGTTGAGATCCAGGTCAAATACCAAGGCTATATCGCTCGTCAGCAGGAAGAGATAGAGAAACAACAGCGCAATGAAAATACTGTTCTGCCATTGGATCTCGATTACTGTCAAGTGTCCGGCCTATCAAACGAAGTTATCGCCAAGCTAAATGATCACAAACCGAACTCCATTGGCCAAGCTTCGCGTATCTCTGGGATCACCCCAGCGGCGATATCAATTTTGCTGATTTGGTTAAAGAAACAAGGTTTGCTGCGCCGAAGCGCATAAAATTCGTATTTGAATGGCCGTTTTTTTATTGGACGAGCAAACGACCACTGACATTATTCCTAGCCAGAATTATCATTATCGTTTCGTCATGCCAAACTCAGAGTCGCTGGCAGTGCAACGACAAGCAGAGGTAAACGTCGTGCAAAAAAATTTATACTCGTTGCTTTTAGCAGCAGGCATTAAATTGTCCGAACAGCAAAAAAAGCAGTTATTGGGCTATATTGTCATGCTGGAAAAATGGAACAAAGTTTACAACCTCACTTCGGTGCGCGATGCGCAGCAAATGCTGATGCGCCATATCCTCGACAGCATCGTTGTCAACTCGCATCTGCAAGGTTCACGCTTTATCGATGTAGGCACTGGCCCTGGCCTTTCCGGGTATTCCACTGGCGATTTTTCGCCCGGACGCGCATTTCACGTTACTGGACAGCCTGGGTAAGCGTGTGCGCTTCCTGCGACAGGTGTAGCATGAGCTAGGGCTGTATAATATTGAGCAGGTGCAGAGCCGCGTTGAGGAATTCATGGCTGAACCACCGTTCGACGGCGTCATCAGCCGTGCTTTCGCCTCGCTTAAAGACATGCTGTCTTCGTGCCATCACCTTCTGGTCAAAGGGCAAGGGCGTTTCTATGCACTGAAAGGTGTATATCCAGATGCAGAACTGGCACAGTTGCTGGACTACATCAACCTTGAATCCGTAGTGCGGTTACAAGTACCCGAACTAGCTGGCGTTCGCCATTTGGTTATTCTTAAGGAAAACTGATGTTTCTTTTGATTAAACCAACGGAATTAGGAATTTAAAGGCCAAGATAAGCCTGAAATAGGTCAGATAATAGGAATTTTTAGTTATTTTACTTTTTTAATACTAAAAATAGGAATAATTAGCTATAATAAAATCATTTTTATGATAATAGTCACGCTAGTAACTGTATGATAAATATTTCACCTTGCTATTATGCCAATTATATGTTGGGATATTATCTTCCTGGTTATCAATAAAAACGTTTTTATTGAGTATATGGTTTTTTAAAATAGTTAATTTATAATATTTTGATTTATATTATTTTTACCAATTAAGTTGCTATAAGCTGTTTGATTGACTACCATACATAAGTCATAAAAGGGCATTATTGTGATCGGTTTCTCATTTCATAGTTCAATGTAGGAATAATCAGATAAACAAACGAGCCCTATTTTTCCGTCCATTTTTTTGTAAAAATAGTCTGAAATAGCAGTACGGTAAATATTTCTCTACATATCTATTGAATTCGTGTGTGTCCGCCGTATAATTTGCACGTTTTTTGCTGCTTGACTCAGAACAATAAAAAAAGTTGTATACGCCACTCAGCTACGGAAAGAACAAACATCATGTCTGTGTCCGTTTACAACGGGAAAATCGCACTCAACCTGCTTTTTTTTCAGTTGATAACGTTTGTTCTGATCAGTACTGTTTTCTTGCTGAAAAGCCTGGAATGAAGCGTGTCGGCACTGGTTGGTGGCCTTGCTGCCTGGCTACCGAGCGTAATGTTTATGCTGTTTGCCTTGTGCTATCAGGTGCAGATGCCGGTGTCTGGTAGGATTGCTTGGTCATTCGCCATCAGTGAGGGGCTAAAGGTCGCAAGCACTATCATTTTTTGATCGTTGCGCCTGGGGTGTTCAAGGTAGCGTTTATACCGCTTGGCTTGGCCTATTTAGCTATGTTAGTGGTGCAGATAGTGGTACCTGCCACGATTAACAGTTACCGAACTTAACTAAACAAGGGTAAGAGGCATCATGTCTGTAGGAGAAGTCTTGACTCCACAGGAGTATATCGGTCACCACCTGAAGCAACTTCGGGTCGGTACAGGGTTCTGGTCAATTAATATCGATTCGATGTTTTTCTCCTTTGTCCTCGGGGTTCTCTTCCTGGTGATATTCCGCAAAGTGGCAAAAAATGCTACTAGCGGTATACCGGGTAAACTGCAAACAGCTGTGGAATTGGTGATCGGATTTGTCGATAGCAGCGTTCGCGATATGTACAATGGAAAAAGCAAGGTTATTGCGCCGTTGGCGTTGGCCGTGTTCGTTTGGGTGTTCCTGATGAACCTGATGGACTTGTTGCCGATAGATCTGCTGCCAACCATTGGTGAGCGTTATCTCGGTTTGCCTGCGCTGCGCGTAGTGCCTACTGCTGATGTGAACGTGACCCTATCGATGGCATTGGGCGTGTTTATCCTAATTCTGTTTTATAGCATCAACATAAAAGGCGTTGGTAAATTTGTTAAAGAATTGACCATGCAGCCGTTTAACCACCCTATATTCATTCCTATCAACCTGATTCTTGAATGTGTCAGCCTACTGTCCAAGCCTGTTTCACTGGGGCTGCGACTCTTCGGCAACATGTATGCGGGTGAGCTGATCTTCATCCTGATTGCCGGTCTGCTGCCGTGGTGGTCACAGTGGGCTTTAAGCTTGCCTTGGGCTATATTCCACATACTGATTATTACGCTTCAATCTTTTATTTTCATGGTTTTGACGATCGTCTATCTGTCGATGGCATCCGAAGAACACTGATTTTTTAAAACACCTGCACTTTTTTAACTGAAATAAACTGGAGAATGTTATGGAAAACCTGAGTATGGACCTGCTGTACATGGCTGCCGCTGTGATGATGGGGTTAGCGGCAATCGGTGCTGCGATCGGTATCGGCATCCTGGGGGGGAAATTCTTGGAAGGTGCGGCTCGTCAGCCTGATTTGATACCTCTGCTGCGTACACAGTTCTTTATCGTTATGGGTCTGGTTGATGCTATCCCAATGATTGCTGTTGGTCTGGGTCTTTACGTGATGTTTGCCGTCGCGAACTAGAGACGTTATCTACACTGAAACCACACTATTAACTTTTAAAGAGGCATTGTGCTGTGAATCTTAACGCAACAATCCTCGGCCAGGCCATTGCGTTTGTTCTGTTTGTTTGGTTCTGTATGAAGTATGTATGGCCGCCGATTATGGCCGCCATTGAGAAGCGTCAGAAAGAAATTGCTGATGGTCTCGCTTCAGCAGAGCGTGCGAAAAAAGATCTGGACTTAGCGCAAGCCAATGCGGCTGATCATCTGAAAACTGCTAAAGCAGAAGCTCAGGCGCTCATTGAGCAAGCAAACAAACGCAAAGCTCAGATCATGGATGAAGCAAAAGCCGAAGCTGAGCAGGAACGTAACAAAATTGTGGCGCAAGCGCAGGCTGAAATTGAAGCCGAATGTAAGCGCGCTCGTGAAGAGTTGCGTAAGCAAGTCGCAATGCTAGCAATCGCTGGTGCCGAAAAGATCATCGAACGTTCCTTGGATGAAGCTGCTAATAGCGACATCGTTGATAAACTGGTCGCTGAACTCTAAGGAGGTAGGGTCTGATGTCTGAATTTGTCACTGTAGCTCGCCCCTACGCCAAAGCAGCTTTCGACTTTGCCGTTGAGCACCAAAGCCTAAAGCGCTGGCAGGAAATGCTGGCATTTTCGGCTCTTGTCACTCGTAATGAACAGATTTCTGAACTGCTGTCTGGCGCGGTTCCACCGGAGACGCTGTCCAAGATGCTCATCGCTGTTTGTGGCGACCAACTCGACGAATATGGCCAGAACTTTATCCATATAATGGCCGAAAATGGACGTTTACAGGTTCTTCCTGCAGTGTTGCAGCAGTTCATCGAACTGCGCGCCTCGCTCGAATCTATTGTCGAAGTGGATGTGCTCTCTGCGAGTGCACTGAGCGACGAACAGCTGGCTAAAATTGTCGCTGCGATGGAAAAACGTCTAACACGCAAAGTTAAGCTGAATTTCAAAATTGATAAGTCTGTACTAGCTGGCATTATTATCCATGCTGGAGATATGGTGATTGATGGTAGCGTACGCGGCCGTCTTGAACGCCTGGCAGACGTCTTGCAGTCTTAAGGGGAATGGAGCATGCAACTGAATTCCACCGAAATCAGCGAACTGATCAAGCAACGCATTGCTCAGTTCAATGTAGTGAGCGAAGCTCACAATGAAGGTACTATCGTTTCCGTCAGCGACGGGATTATCCGCGTACAGGGTCTGGCAAAAGTTATGCAGGGCGAAATGATCGCACTGCCAGGTAGCCGTTACGCAATAGCATTGAACCTGGAGCGCGACTCCGTCGGTGCCGTGGTTATGGGACCGTATGCGGATCTGTCCGAAGGCATGAAGGTAAAATGCACTGGTCGTATTTTGGAGGTTCCGGTTGGCCGTGGCCTGCTGGGTCGCGTTGTTAACACCTTGGGCGTACCTATTGACGTTAAAGGCCCAGTTGAAAACGACGGCTTCTCACCGGTTGAAGCCATCGCCCCTGGCGTTATTGAGCGTCAATCCGTTGACCAGCCGGTTCAGACTGGCTACAAATCTGTCGATGCCATGATCCCCGTTGGCCGTGGCCAGCGTGAACTGGTGATCGGTGACCGCCAGACCGGTAAAACTGCATTGGTGGTCGATACGATAATCAATCAACGTGACTCTAGTATCAAATGTGTTTACGTAGCTATCGGTCAGAAAGCGTCTACCATCGCTAACGTGGTGCGCAAACTGGAAGAGCACGGCGCACTGGCCAACACTATCGTTGTGGTTGCTACCGCGTCTGAATCTGCTGCACTGCAATATCTGGCACCCTATGCTGGTTGCGCGATGGGTGAATATTTCCGTGATCGCGGTGAAGATGCGCTGATCGTATACGATGATCTGTCCAAACAGGCCGTTGCTTACCGTCAGATATCCCTGTTGCTTCGTCGCCCACCAGGTCGTGAAGCTTACCCAGGCGATGTATTCTATCTCCACTCGCGTTTGCTGGAGCGTGCTGCACGCGTTAACGCTGAATATGTTGAAGCCTTCACGAAAGGTGCAGTCAAAGGCAAAACCGGTTCACTGACCGCTTTACCGATCATCGAAACTCAGGCGGGTGACGTTTCTGCATTTGTTCCAACCAACGTAATTTCGATCACCGATGGTCAGATATTCCTAGAATCCAACCTATTTAACTCTGGCATTCGTCCAGCAGTCAACCCAGGTATATCTGTATCCCGTGTGGGGGGTGCAGCACAGACCAAGATAATGAAAAAGCTGTCCGGGGGTATCCGTACTGCTCTGGCACAGTATCGTGAATTGGCAGCGTTCTCGCAGTTTGCTTCCGATCTGGATGATGCAACTCGCAACCAACTGAGCCACGGACAGAAAGTGACCGAACTGCTCAAACAGAAACAGTATGCGCCGATGTCGGTTGCACAACAGTCTCTGGTGCTATTTGCCGCAGAACATGGCTACCTAAACGACGTCGAAGTCGCGAAGGTTGTGAGCTTTGAAGCCGCGTTGGTTGCTTACGCTGACTGCGAGTACGCTGAACTGCTTGAGCACATCAACCAAACTGGCAACTTTAATGATGAGATCGAGGGCAAGCTGAAAGTCATCCTCGATACCTTCAAGAAAACCCAGTTCTGGTAACGTCGAACGGTCTTGCTGTTGAAAGGCAGCAGGCCGTCTGGTAGTGAGGAGAAGCAGATATGGCCAGCGCAAAAGAGATACGTAGTAAGATCGGGAGCGTGAAAAAAACGCAAAAGATCACTAAAGCGATGGAAATGGTCGCAGCCTCCAAAATGCGTAAATCGCAGGAACGCATGGCGGCCAGCCGTCCTTATGCAGAGACCATACGCAAAGTGATTTGTCACCTTGCATCAGGGAATCTGGAGTACCAGCACGCATATCTGAACGAGCGTGACGTTAAGCGCGTCGGATATCTGGTGGTGTCTACTGACCGAGGTCTCTGTGGCGGCTTGAACATAAACCTGTTCAAAAAGCTGCTGATGGAGATGAAAGGTTGGTCTGAAAAAGGCGTTGAAACCGATTTGGCGCTGATTGGCTCTAAAGCGGCCTCTTTTTTTTGTTCCGTGGGCGGCAACACCGTTGCCAAAGTCACCGGTATGGGGGATAAACCTTCCCTGTTGGATCTTATTGGGCCGGTAAAAGTGATGCTACAAGCCTATGACGCAGGTCGTTTGGACAAGCTGTATATTGTCAGCAACAAATTTGTCAATGCGATGTCCCAAGAGCCGCAAGTCGTTCAGTTGTTACCGTTGCCGCCTGCCGATCATGAAGAACTGAAAAAAATACCTTGGGATTACCTGTATGAATCTGATCCAAAAGTGCTGCTTGACACCTTGCTGCGCCGTTATGTGGAATCGCAGGCTTATCAGGGCGTCGTGGAAAACCTGGCCAGCGAGCAGGCTGCGAGAATGGTCGCAATGAAAGCCGCAACTGATAACGGCGGCAGCCTGATCAAAGAGCTGCAGTCGGTATACAACAAGGCTCGTCAGGCCAGTATCACTCAGGAACTCACCGAGATCGTTTCGGGAGCCTCCGCGGTTTAACCAGGTTATTACCCTAGATAGCTCAGATTACGGGAAAGCAGCCACCACGCCGACAATTTGAACTCTGGCAGGTAAACGAATTACGTAGAGGATTCAAGATGGTTACTGGAAAGATTATCCAGGTAATCGGCGCAGTAGTAGACGTCGAGTTCCCTCAGGATGCCGTACCAAAAGTGTACGATGCCCTTGAGGTTGATAACGATACCGAAAAACTGGTGCTGGAAGTTCAGAACCAGCTAGGTGGTGGTGTGGTTCGCTGTATCGCAATGGGGACCTCTGACGGTCTGCGTCGCGGCCTGAAAGTGAACAACCTGGAACACCGGATTGAAGTGCCGGTGGGTAAAGCCACCTTGGGCCGTATCATGAACGTATTGGGCGAGCCCATCGACATGAAAGGCGAGATTGGCGAAGAAGAGCGTTGGGCGATTCACCGTCCTGCGCCAAGCTACGAAGAGTTGTCCAGCTCTCGGGAGCTACTGGAAACCGGTATAAAAGTAATGGATCTGATTTGTCCGTTTGCTAAGGGCGGTAAAGTCGGTCTATTCGGCGGTGCGGGTGTGGGTAAAACCGTAAACATGATGGAACTGATACGTAACATCGCGATTGAACATTCCGGTTATTCCGTGTTTGCGGGCGTGGGAGAGCGTACGCGCGAGGGTAATGACTTCTACCACGAAATGAAGGATTCCAACGTACTGGACAAAGTATCGCTGGTTTACGGTCAGATGAATGAGCCTCCGGGTAACCGCCTGCGCGTGGCACTGACTGGTTTGACCATGGCAGAGAAATTCCGTGACGAAGGCCGCGACGTTCTGTTGTTCGTCGACAATATCTACCGTTATACCCTGGCCGGTACCGAAGTTTCCGCACTTTTGGGCCGTATGCCATCTGCGGTAGGTTATCAGCCAACGTTGGCGGAAGAAATGGGGGTTCTGCAAGAGCGTATCACCTCTACCAAGACCGGTTCTATCACCTCCGTACAGGCTGTTTACGTTCCAGCGGATGATTTGACTGACCCATCACCAGCCACCACTTTTGCGCACTTGGATGCAACCGTGGTTCTGAGTCGTAACATTGCTTCTCTGGGCATTTACCCGGCTGTTGACCCACTGGACTCCACCAGCCGTCAGTTAGATCCGCTGGTTGTTGGTCAGGAGCACTACGATGTGGCGCGTGGCGTGCAGTCCATTTTGCAACGTTATCAGGAACTGAAAGATATCATTGCCATCTTAGGTATGGACGAGTTGTCTGAAGAAGATAAGCTGGTGGTATCCCGTGCACGTAAAATCCAGCGTTTCCTGTCTCAGCCGTTCTTCGTGGCAGAGGTTTTCACCGGTTCTCCGGGAAAATTCGTATCGTTGAAAGACACCATCCGTGGTTTCAAAGGCATTATGGATGGCGATTATGACCACCTGCCAGAACAGGCGTTCTATATGGTTGGCACCATTGAAGAAGCAGTGGAAAAAGCCAATAAACTGTAACGCCTTGAGAGGAGGGTGATATGGCTATGACTTACCAGCTGGATGTCGTAAGCGCGGAAAAGCAGATTTTTTCCGGCTTGGTGCAAAAGATTCAGGTGACAGGCAGCGAAGGTGAACTAGGGATCTTTCCTGGCCATGCGCCGCTGCTGACTGCAATCAAACCTGGCATGGTGCATATTGTTAACCAACACGGTGAAGAAGAGTTCATTTACCTGTCAGGTGGTATACTTGAGGTACAGCCGAGTGTGGTTGCCGTGTTAGCTGACACGGCTATCCGTGGAACTGATCTAGACGAAGCGAGATCGCTAGAGGCTAAGTATAAAGCTGAAGATCACATTCGTAACTCTCACGGTGACGTAGATTATGCTCAGGCATCCGCTGAACTGGCGAGAGCGATCGCAAAACTGCGTGTTATCGAGTTAACCAGAGAAGCGATGTAATTTTCGGGGCGTAATATGCACCAAAACTTAAGAAAGCAAGCGACCTATTCGGGTCGCTTGCTTTAAAATAACCATTTCAGACCGGCTATTATTGTCGCGTATTACCCTTTATAGGTGACGTAGATTATGCTCAGGCATCCGCTGAACTGGCGAGAGCGATCGCAAAACTGCGTGTTATCGAGTTAACCAGAGAAGCGATGTAATTTTCGGGGCGTAATATGCACCAAAACTTAAGAAAGCAAGCGACCTATTCGGGTCGCTTGCTTTAAAATAACCATTTCAGACCGGCTATTATTGTCGCGTATTACCCTTTATATCGGTAAGAATATGATCGATGATCGGCAGTAATTTCACCGCCGCAAAAAATGGGTAGCGCTTGTAGTAAGCCAATGCTTGCGTCAGATTCGTGTAAAGAAATATGTAGTAATCTCGTCACTAAACGGTTTTACTTTTGCCTATCAAAATAGAGTTATCAGGTTACTTATGTCGAACAGTGTAATGAGTGTAGTGATCCTCGCCGCAGGCAAAGGAATACGCATGTATTCCGATATTCCCAAGGTGTTACATCCGTTGGCGGGCAAGCCAATGGTGCAACACGTCATTGATGCCGCGATGAAGTTGGGTGCACAAAATGTCCATCTAGTTTACGGCAATGGTGGCGATCAGTTGAAAAGCACCTTGTCTGATGGCGCGCTGAACTGGGTACTACAGGTTGAACAGTTAGGTACTGGGCACGCGATGCAACAGGCTGCGCCATATTTTTCCGATAATGAAGACGTGCTGATGCTGTACGGCGACGTGCCGTTGATCTCTGTCGAGACTCTCGCCCGGCTGCTGGCGGCAAAGCCGCAGGGCGGCATAGGTCTGCTGACAGTGAGACTGGACGACCCAAGCGGCTACGGACGTATTGTGCGCGAGAATGGCGAGGTGGTGGGCATTGTTGAACATAAAGACGCCAGTGAGACGCAACGCCAGAACAACGAAATAAATACCGGCATTCTAGTGGCCAACGGGCGCGATCTTAAGTGCTGGCTGGATATGCTCAACAACGATAATGCGCAGGGTGAATATTACATCACAGATATCATCGCATTGGCCCATGCGGACGGCAAAAAAATAGAGGCGGTACATCCAACGAACCCAAGCGAAGTCGAAGGTGTTAACAACTGCTTGAAGCTAGCGGCACTAGAGCGGGTATTCCAGTCAAAACAATCTGAAAAGCTGCTGCTAGCTGGCGTTATGCTGCTGGATCCAGCACGTTTTGATCTACGTGGTGAACTCGTCTATGGTCGCGATATATCTATTGATGCTAATGTGATTATTGAAGGCACTGTCAAGCTGGGCAATCGGGTAAAAATCGGTATCGGCTGCGTATTAAAAAACTGCGAGATTGGTAACGATTGCAAGATCAGCCCATATAGCTTACTGGAAGATACGGTGCTGGAAGCTAATTGCACCGTGGGGCCTTTTGCTCGCCTACGCCCTGGCACTAAACTGGCTGCTGGTGCTCACGTTGGCAATTTCGTAGAAATGAAAAAGGCGCACTTGGGTAAAGGTTCCAAAGCGGGTCATCTGAGTTATCTAGGTGATGCCGAGATTGGCGATGGTGTAAATATTGGTGCTGGCACCATCACCTGCAATTACGATGGCGCTAATAAACATAAAACCATTATCGGTGACGGCGTATTTATCGGCTCTGATAGCCAACTGGTGGCACCGGTTTCTGTCGGTAAAGGTTCCACTATTGCCGCTGGCACCACGGTCACCCGTGATATTGACGAAAAAGAACTGGTGCTGAGTCGCATTAATCAGAAGCATATCCAGGGTTGGCCGCGCCCGGTTAAAAAAGTATGCCCTAAATAATTTGAGTTGCCGGAAGGCGGCAACGCAGCGAAAAATCGGTCGGGAACCGATTTGAACCGCGCTGGTGTTGGATCGCAGGCTAAACTTCAGGGATGAGGTTGATTAATCCCCAGGCGCTGACACCCGTCAGTGACTGGGGTAAGCGAGAAAAGCTCACGCACAGGAAACTTGAAGTATGGCGGGTATAAGTAGTATGTTGTGAGTTGGGTTCCGGTAATGAACCCAACTCAAAACATACTAAATCCCCAATGTCTAGCGCAGCGCGGATGCATGGTCAAATCAGTTTGAGATCATGAAAGTACGTCCCTGAGGGCGTTTAAATTAGGAATATAGCTGATGTGTGGAATTGTAGGTGCAGTAGCGCAACGAGATATTGCAGAAATCCTGTTGGAAGGTTTACGCCGTCTTGAGTACCGTGGTTATGACTCCGCTGGTTTGGTCGTGGTAGATACTGCAGGCAACATCAGCCGCCTGCGCCGAGTAGGCAAAGTGCAAAAACTGGCTGAAGTCGCAGAACAACATGAACTGCACGGCGGCACCGGTATTGCCCACACCCGTTGGGCGACGCACGGTGAATCGACTGAAGCGAATGCGCACCCACATGTTTCTGATTACATTACTGTGGTGCATAACGGTATCATCGAAAACCACGAACCGCTGCGTGAGTTGCTGATCGAACGTGGCTATTGCTTCAGTTCAGAAACTGATACTGAAGTGATTGCTCATCTGGTGCATTGGGAGCACAAGCAGGGCGGCACACTGCTGGAAGTGGTTCAACGAGTGATCCCTCAACTGCGCGGTACCTATGGCACCGTCGTGATGGATAACCGCTATCCAAACGTACTGGTGGGTGCACGCTCCGGCAGCCCTTTGGTGATTGGGCTTGGTGTCGGTGAAAACTTTATCGCTTCCGATCAACGGGCGCTATTACCGGTAACCTGCCGCTTTATCTTTCTGGAAGAAGGCGATCTGGTTGAGATGACTCGCCGCACCATCAACATTTTCGACAAGCAAGGCAACCCGGTTGAACGTCCTGAAATAGAATCCCAGGTGCAGTATGACGCCGGTGACAAGGGTACGCACAGCCACTACATGCAGAAAGAGATCTACGAACAGCCGCTGGCGTTGAAAAACACCCTGGAAGGGCGTTTCAGCCAAGGCCAAATTAACCTGAGCGAGTTTGGCTCACGCGCTGATGAACTGTTGGCAAAGGTACAGCATGTGCAGATTATCGCTTGCGGCACCTCCTATCACTCTGGCATGGTGGCGCGTTACTGGCTTGAAGCGCTGGCAACTGTACCTTGCGATGTCGAGATCGCCTCCGAATTCCGCTATCGCAAATCGGCAGTACGACCAGGTAGCTTGATTATCACGCTGTCACAGTCTGGTGAAACCGCCGATACTCTGGCGGCGTTGCGCCTGTCCAAAGAGCTGGGCTACCTCGGTTCGCTGGCGGTGTGCAACGTGGCTGGTTCTTCTTTGGTGCGTGAATCCGATCTGGCGTTGATGACCAAGGCTGGCACTGAAATCGGCGTAGCCTCCACCAAGGCTTTCACTACTCAGCTTGCGGTGTTGTTGATGCTGGTGGTGCGTTTGGGTCGCCTGAATGGCATGGAGGAAAGCGTGGAACATGACATCGTGCACGCTTTGCAGGCGCTGCCGACACGTATCGAGAAAATGTTGTCAATGGACAAAATTATCGAAGCGCTGGCGGAAGATTTCTCCGACAAGCATCACGCGTTATTCCTCGGACGTGGCGATCAGTACCCGATCGCTATGGAGGGTGCATTGAAGCTGAAAGAGATCTCCTATATCCATGCCGAAGCCTATGCAGCAGGTGAATTAAAGCATGGGCCGTTGGCCTTGATTGATGCTGATATGCCGGTGATTGTGGTGGCACCGAATAACGAGCTATTGGAAAAGTTGAAATCTAATATTGAAGAAGTGCGCACGCGCGGTGGGCGGTTGTATGTATTCGCTGACCAGGATGCTGGCTTTGTCAGCAGTGAAGGAATGACCATCATTCCATTGCCGCACGTTGAAGAAATCGTAGCACCAATCTTTTATACCGTACCGCTGCAATTGTTGTCTTATCATGTAGCACTAATTAAAGGCACTGACGTTGATCAGCCGCGTAATTTGGCGAAGTCAGTTACGGTTGAATAACTGAAGCAGGCAGATTAGCGATAATTATGGGCGGAAAAAATAGTCGTTAACTAGAAAAGTCCGGTTATACTGTTTAAAAAAGTATGCCTGATTTTTTTATGGTTAAGTCAAAGCAATCACTGTAAGCGTCCGGCGAACTCACATTGTTAACAAAATTCTGCTGCCACATTCTACCTTCATTCAATACAATGACCCTGAGTTGCAGCATGGTGAAACGGTATTCTCACAGTGAACGGCAACAGCATTTCTACGCCTGACAACACAGGGGATTAACTAAACAGCACTCGGCTTTGTTGAATAAATCGGATTTGGAATAAAGAGTCCCGTGAATGGGCATCTTTCAGGCAAGGCGTACACTTTCTGGCATACCGGCGAGCGTCATCTTGTTTAATGCACAGATCATGGCCAGCGCCTCTGCAACTTGCCCATAACAATCTCGCAGCGACAGGTGACCAACAAATAGCTGCTTTACTCTGTACCTCGCTGTTGCCGCTATCGAACGTCGGTGGTAGCCTATCATATCCACCGTGTGTTGTCTCCGGTAACGCGCTAGTTCACCACCGCTTGATTTTGCTCTGCATAGTCTGCCGACCAATAACCGGCTCCGCTGCTGGGCGGTATTAACGCCTTGAGCTTCTTGCCCCTTAACTCATCATCACACACTCGCGTATCCTAAGCCCGATCCGCTGAGGCGACTTTGATTTTACGGTACCTCTGACGGATGAGACCTGGGAAGGCTTCTATATCGGTGACATTGCTCAAGGAAAGGTCAGCACAGATGACCTCATGTGTTGCTGTATCTACGGCCAAATGCAGTTTTCGCCAGATCCGCCGTTTTTCCTGACCGTGTTTTTTTGCCATCCACTCGCCTTCACCCAACATGTTGAGCCCGCTAGAGTCGATAACGAGGTGCGCAATTTCACCCAGCGTTGGGGTTTTAAACGGGACATGGCCGGACTTTGCCCGCTTACTGATGCAGGTGTCGTCCGGGCAATTCAACGGCACTTTGATCAGTGTGACACTGGAGTCGATGAAGCCCTGGAGGGTGCGAAGTGTCAGGCCGAAAATCCGTTTCAGCATCAATACGCTGGTGATTGCCATATCGGAATAATGTGGTGGGCGAACACGCAGAGAAGGTTTTGCCTCGCAGTACCAGGCGTGAAGTACCGTTTCATCCCCCCAGCAAGTGAGTAAACCCCGAGTGATAAGGGCGTTGTTGTAAGCCTTCCAGTTGGTGATGTTGAACTTTTGCTGGGCCACGGAATGTCGCTATTTTGACAGAAGGAGAGTGATCTGATCCTCGTGCTGGCCAAATGTTCGATTTATTCAACAACGCCGCACCGCCTTTCAACCTGCCTGCTTCGGCACCACCCAGCTTCGGTGCACCCATAGCGAAGCGGCAATCACCGCTGAGCCGATGATAAAGCTTGCCCAATGCGGTTGCTGCTGCCAGATGGCGAAATTCACCAACAGACCCGCTGGCACATGCATGTTATTCATAATGCCCAGTGTCCCGGCGTCTACCTGGGTAGCGCCATAGTTCCACATGAAGTAGCCCAATCCGGAGGCCACCACGCCCAGCCAGATCAACACGCCCCATTGTAGTTTGGTGGTCGGTAGTTGCTGCGGGTTTCCCCACAAGCACCAGGCCACCACCGCTATCCCTAATGCACCCAGATAGAACCAGGAAAACGCAGTGTGCTGTGGCAGCGGATGTACTTCCATTAGATGCTTATAGCCGACCATGCCGATGGCGAAGCTGATATTCGCTGCTTGAACCAGCAGCAACCCCCATACAAAATGTTCACTCAGTTGATGGTAATGGATGATCGCCGCGCCTAGTACTGCCAGCAGTGCGCTGAATATATAGCCACAGCGCAGGCGTTGGCCGCTGATCAGGTCATAGATCAGCGTGACATACAGCGGTGTCAGTACGGTGAACAGCAGGAACTCCGGCACGGTCAAATACAGGTAAGCGCGGAAGCTGAATAAGTACATTATGCCGAGTTGGCAGGCTCCCGCCAGCATATACAGCAGGATCACCTGTGGCCTGATATTGCGCCAGCGCAGGAACGGTAGGAATACTAGCGCTGCCAGCCCAATGCGCATCAGCACCGAGAATCCACTGTCGACATGGCCCGCTAAGTACTCACCAATCAAGCTAAAAGATAACGCCCAAAAAATGGTAGTTATTACCAGAAGTAGCACTATGGTTCACCCTATAAAGTACCTATCCCCATCGGCGCATATTGTTGCAGCCAGTTTAGACACCAACAGCGCGCAATAACCGCAGCCTACAAGGAGTCCGTGAGGGGGGCGAGCACTGTCCAGGGCCAAAATGGCAAATAAAATAGCCTAATGGGATAGGTTCAAAGTCTAAAGAGCGATTGTAACGGAAATAGCGACAAATAGTGACGAAAAGACGGTTGACATCTGTATAAAATGCAAGCTTTTGGCAAAGAGTGGTAACCCCTATGATAGCCTGCAGGTCAGAAATCTGCGCCGATCAATCACTCCGGTCAGCGCAAATCTCGCAACAGGCGCATGCTGTGGTTGGTTGCCGGTATACACGAGAATGCGCAACCCGGCTCCTTACAGCGCCGCTACGCGTTTGGCGGTCAATTCTTTATGGGGGCAGCTCAGAAGGATGAGGCTTGACGGTGCAACGGATCATAGGCTGATCAAAAAAAGGGACGCATATGCAAGCAGTATTTCTAATAAAAACTGGCATCAGGCTCTGCGAAAGATCTATTACACTGTCGGCATTATTTAGCTGCGCGGGAATTCTGCATGAAATTGACTATTGAGCGTTTGATCGCGTTGTCTACGCAAGATCTCATCGACCTCGGCAAAATTTGGCCGCATCAGCAGCCGGAACAGTGGCAACGCTGGCTGAACGGCGGTGATGGTAAAGCCCTGTTTGCAGCCCGCTTCAACGAACGACTGCTGGGTGCGGTGAAAATCGTGCTGCGGGATGACCACGCCGAGCTGCAAGATCTGCGGGTGCGTGAAGTGGCACGCCGCCGTGGCGTGGGGTTGTATCTGGTGCAGGACACACAGCGTCAGTTGCCGCAGGCCGCTTACTGGCGTCTGTCAACCGCCCGCCTGGTTCCCTGCGAGCGCGGGGCAGTCGGCAATTTTATGCACGCTTGCGGTTTCGTCCCACAGGGAGAACTTTGGCAGAAGTTATGCCTTGACTGACTGCAGGGTGGCTGATCGCCCTGGTGTTGGGTGGCGGCCTTTGAACAGTCTTTGCATGAGGACAGGCGATATCTAAGGTTTTAGAGGCAGCCTACAAAGGGCCCTTTTGTCGTGGAATAAACTTAGGCTTCGATCGCCATTTTTAGTTTCTTCATGGCATTTTTTTCAAGTTGACGTACACGTTCGGCGGAAACGCCGTACTGATCGGCCAGCTCTTGCAGCGTAGACTTGTTGTCATTGTCTAACCAACGGGCGCGAATGATATGCTGGCTGCGCTCATCTAGACCTTCCAGCGCATAAGCTAGTTTGTCAGCTGCGTTGCTTTCCCAGTTATCTTCTTCAATATCTTCAGCGAAATCGGAGCTTTTATCCTGTAGATAGAGCACGGGCGCTAGTGACTGGCCGTAGCGGGTTTCGTCATCTGGGGCCGGATCGAATGTCATATCTTGTGCCGCCATGCGGGATTCCATCTCTCGCACGTCTTTGCTGGTCACGCCCAGTTCGCGCGCCACCAGCTCTACCTCGTTCTGATTGAACCAGCCCAGGCGCTGCTTGGTTTTACGCAGGTTAAAGAACAGTTTGCGCTGCGCCTTGGTGGTAGCAACCTTGACAATGCGCCAGTTGCGCAGCACGTACTCGTGGATTTCCGCCTTAATCCAATGCACAGCAAAGGACACCAGACGTACGCCGACCTCCGGGTTGAAGCGACGAACAGCTTTCATCAGGCCGATATTGCCTTCTTGGATCAGATCAGCCTGCGGCAGACCATAGCCTGAATAGTTACGAGCAATATGAGCGACAAAGCGCAGGTGAGCAAGGATAAGCAGCTTAGCTGCTCCCAGATCGCCTTGATAATGCAGCCGTTCAGCTAGATCCCGCTCTTCCTCTGCCGTCAGCATCGGGTAGGTGTTGGCTGCCCGGATGTATGCTTCCAAACTACCTTGGGGTACTAAAGCTAAAGTTTGCATTTCTTTGGTCATTTAAACCCTCTCTTATGAGAAACAGATCATGCAGGTGACAATCACAGCGGGGAAATGATCGATTTTATGGCAGAGATTGTTGCTTGCCAAAGCGCTTCCACACGCGGGACACTTTCATACGTCGCTGCAGTCTTATGACCCTACTCTGCCCGATAAGTTCACTGTTTTGCCACCAAATTGCATCTAACAATACGGAATGAAAATTCAGGCTGATAGGGAATTTGTGCGCTAAAAGAAAGGAATGATGCTGACTGTGCTTAAGTGATACCCTTCTCCCGCAACACGTTCAGAGCAGCGAAAGAAGAGTATACCAAAAAATCTTACTGTGGGGTAAATCGGCGTAAATGTTTCACCGTCGCCAGCCAGGCAGCGAACCAGCCGATCATCGCTGAGATACTCAGCAAGAGTAGCGCCTCATCCCAGCCCATGCAGCGTGAAGGTGGTGCTAAAAATCTTGGCCATGTCGCTTACTACCGACTCCAGCCTACAAATCAGCACCCCGGACAGCACCAGTGATAGCAATGCGCCAGCAAAGCCCAGCATGCGTCCCTGGTTAAGCGTCAGGATAGGGTAATTACGGCGGGCGATCAGCGTGGTGTTGTGGGTAGCCATCAGCACACTGACGCCAACGCGGTTAAACTCTTCAAACAGGCGCAGAATGCTTGCAGACAGTACATCGTCTAGGTTACCGGTCGGTTCATCCGCGAGCAACACTGTCGGCTTGTTTACCACCGCACGGGCGATGCCCACGCGCTGCTGCTCCCCACCGGAAAGCTGAACCGGGAAGTTTTTCGCTTTATCCAGCAGCACGACCTTGTCCAACGTGGCAGAAACGCGACGCCGGATGTCTTCGATGCTGGCACCGGCGATGATAAGTGGCATTGCCACATTGTCATACACCGTCCGATCCAGCAGCAGATGGTGATCCTGAAAAACCATACCGATCTGCCGACGCAGGAACAGCACCTCGCGATTTTTCAACCGGCTGATGTCGTGACCATCAAACCAGATATGGCCAGCGCTGGGTCGTTCGATGCCACAAATCAGCTGCAGTAGGGTACTCTTTCCCGCACTGGAGTGGCCAGTCAGAAACGCCATTTGCGCCGGACGCAGATGGAATTACACCCCTTTCAGCGCCTGCCTTCCACCCAGATAAGCTTTACTGACCTGTTCAATGCGAATCATCCGTACTAATCCTCTTGGGCAAAAAGTGCCTCAATAAAATCGTCAGCCTTAAACGGCCGCAAATCTTCTATGCCTTCCCCAACGCCGATATAGCGAATCGGAATACTGAACTGATCAGCGATGGCGAAGATCACTCCGCCCTTGGCAGTACCATCCAGTTTAGTCAGTGTGATGCCGGTTAAGCCTACAGCTTCATTAAATAATTTCGCCTGACTGACAGCGTTCTGACCGGTGCTGGCATCAAGCGTCAGCATAACTTCATGGGGAGCCTGAGCGTCCAGTTTTTTCATAACGCGGACGATCTTCTTCAGCTCTTCCATCAGGTGCGCTTTGTTCTGCAAACGGCCTGCAGTATCGGCGATTAACACGTCAACGCCACGCGCCTTGGCGGCCTGTACCGCGTCGAAAATCACCGAGGCGGAGTCAGCGCCGGTATGCTGCGCCATCACTGGGATGCAGTTTCGTTCGCCCCACACCTGCAATTGCTCAACCGCCGCCGCGCGGAAGGTATCTCCTGCTGCCAGTATCACCGACTTACCTTCAGCCTGAAACTGACGCGCTAGTTTGCCGATAGTGGTGGTTTTGCCCACGCCGTTGACACCAACCATCAGAATGACATACGGAGCTTTGCCACTGACATCCAGCGGCCGATCAACGTTAGCCAGGATCTCAGACATTTCCGCCTTCAGCTTGCCGTACAGTGCTTCGGCGTCTTTCAACTGTTTGCGGCTAGCGTGCTGGGTGAGGGTGGTAATAATTTTACGTGTGGTTTCCACGCCAACATCGGCGATCAACAGTTGTTCTTCCAGCTCATCAAACAGATCGTCGTCGATTCTCTTGCCACGGAACAGGCTGATGAAACCAGAGCCAAGGTTTTGTTTGGTTTTCAGCAAGCTGTGCTTTAGACGGGTAAAGAAGCCTTCTTTGGTTGAGCGTTCCTGCTCCTGAATGATGGCGGGTGCTGCCATTTCGACCGGTGCTGTCATCGGCACGACGCTCACTGGCTCTGTGGCAACCGCCACCACATCTTCTGGCTGGGTTGCAGCGGCCTTTGGCTCAGGTTCAGCTACCTGTTCTGGCCGCGCTGGCGGTTGACCCACTGCTGGCACACTTGGCACAATCGGTTCGCCGATTTGGCTGTTATCCCACTCCCTTGATGTATTCACGCAGGGTACAGGGTCAGATCCGGGGTTAGCCGACGATTCTTCCGGTGTCTTCACTGCCTGGTTTTCCGTCGGTTCTACTGACGGTTCAGGGTGCTGCTGTTCTTCGTCCTTTTGGCCGAAACCCAACAAGGAGAAAAAACCACGTTGCTTATCTTTTGCCATGTTATGACTCTACTCCGTAGCAAAGGCTGACTTAGAACCTATCCTACTAGGCTCTGAAACTTTATATCTGAATTTGGGGGCGGTTATTTAACCCACCTGTGAACCTTTCCCTGCCAGAGCTGCTGCATGCAATGCTCAAATCTGATCCCCGCCGAACCTTCACCCCTGTCACTGGATTAAGCGCTTGAGGATGCAAGCTCTTGCCGTTTGAATAAAACTTCCAGTTATTTGGGGTATATAACAACAACCGCCGAGTTTATCACTTTCCTGTGCGTAGCAACACGCATCGGATAAGCTTTCCAATTTAAGATTGGGCAACAACGTTTTATCGTTCCCCCCGATGCCTATCATCGGTAGAATACGGGAAATGTTTCATTAACGTGTACGGCTACGGCACCGCAAAAATCAAGTAAAGCTTATGACAAAACTAGCACCACAGGCGCGGGTAAAAAAAACATTCCAAGCCGCATCTAGGCAGATCCGTATCATTGGTGGCCAATGGCGCGGTCGCAAGCTGCCAGTGCCAAATAGCCCAGGGCTGCGCCCGACCACCGATCGGGTGCGTGAAACCCTGTTCAACTGGCTGGCACAGATGATCCAGGGCGCGCGCTGTCTAGACTGTTTTGCTGGCAGTGGCGCACTGGGGTTGGAGGCGTTATCGCGTTACGCCAGCAGCGCCACCCTACTGGAATATGAACGCCCGGTAGCGCAACAGTTGGAAAAAAACTTGGCGTTGCTGCAAGGCCACGGGGAGGTGATCAATACCAACGCACTGAGTTGGTTGGCTGGTAATGGCCAATCGTTCGATGTGGTGTTCCTCGATCCGCCATTTCGCCAGGGGCTGCTGGCTGGAACGGTCACATTGCTGGAGCAACAGGGTTGGCTGGCTGACGAAGCCTGGATTTACCTGGAAGCCGAAGCAGAAAGCCTGGAGGCGCAGGTGCCAGCCAACTGGCGGCTGCACCGCGAGAAAGTCGCCGGTCAGGTGGCATACCGTCTTTATATTCGTTCGCGAGAAAAAACCAATCATGCTGATTAATTTAGGCCGCCTGCTGATACTGTGCGTGTGGGGCTTTCTGCTCTCCAATTTGTTCCACCCCTTTCCCAAGCCCCTGAAGTATTTCATCGACGTGGCGCTATTCTTTATGGTGGTGATGCATGGCTTGCAATTGGTGTTGCTAAAAGCCACCCAGCCGATCAGCTACTGGCAGGAAACCAAGATCTTCATTTTTGGTCTTTTTGAGCTGCTAGCCTGGCAGAAAAAGCAGCCGCCGCACAAAAATAAATAGGGTATTGGGCGGTATGGACTAACTGCCGCCAAGTTCTTCTCGTGTATCCTTGTATCACCATGACCGTGAAAATCCACGCCTCATTCCCTTTTTCCGTTAGCATTAGTTCCCATTTTCTTCTTGACTCTAGAGTTAGAGTTGACTCCAAGGTGTAGAGTTGACTCAGTAATTCTCATTAGCTGCCTAGATAAGGACGTCACGCATAACCATCAAAATCATCAGCAAGAACATAGCCCCCTGGAAATCGGTTTCAGCGACCATCACAGCAAAAAACTATCCGGCTGCCTACAGTTAACAGTCAGAGATAGAGGTTCACGCAAATAGACTTACTCGCAGGATCATAGCGGCAGTTGTTGCAGCGCCGTCGATGCTAACGGTCTTGATGAAGAAAACGCCCAGCTCGCCGCTGTCCCTGTTACTGGTAACGAGCGTTTCAGTTGGCGAGTCACTGGTATGGATTGCCCCAGTTGCGCAAAGAAAATTGAGAATGCTGTGGCTGCTATTCCCGGTGTCGACAGCGTACGCGTGATATTCGCCACCGAAAGGCTGGTGGTGGATGCACCGCTCGATACTAGCCTGCACATACAGGATGTAGTAAAACGGCTCGGCTTTACCTTGCCCGTCGCGCAGGCTACCGCGACCACAGCGCCACAGGCTGCACGCTTTGACGAATTCGGCCCGATGTTGCTGCTGACTTCGTTGATGGTGGTCAGTAGCTTGCTCGATCAAATTAGCCCCACGCTGAGCCGCAGTGCCTTCATCGCCACCACCTTGGTCGGGTTGGGGCCGGTCGTCATCAAGGCGCTGCGTTTAATCCTTTCAGGCACCCCATTCGCCATTGAAACGCTGATGAGCGTGGCAGCCATCGGTGCGCTGCTCAGCGGCGCGGCCGCTGAAGCAGCGATGGTGTTGCTGTTGTTTATGATTGGCGAACTGCTTAAATCTTACGCCGCCAACTGGGCAAGGCACGGTGTGACGACGCTGATGGCGCTAGTGGCGGAAGAGGCACTGCTACTGCAAGGAACGGTACGTAAACGCGTGCCAGTCGCCAACCTTCGCCCCGGTGATGTAATTGAAATAGCTCCTGGTAGCTGTTTGCCGACCGATGCCGAACTGCTCAACCGATTCGCCAACTTCGATGAAAGCGCCCTGACTGGCGAATCGGTTCCCGTTGAACGCCAGCAAGGTGAAAAAGTAGTCGCCGGTAGCCTATCTGTCGATCAGTTGGTGCAGATGAAGGTGATTTCCGAACCCGGAAAAAATGCTATCGACCGCATTTTGCAGTTGATAGAAGAAGCCGAAGAGCGCCGCGCACCGATTGAACGTTTCCTTGACCGCTTCAGCCACTACTATACTCCGGCCATTATGCTGCTGGCCGTCGTGGTGATCTTGATACAGCCTCTGCTGTTCTCACAGCCTTGGCATGTATGGATCTATCTCGGTCTGACCCTGCTGCTACTCGGCTGCCCGTGTGCACTAGTGATCTCCACCCCTGCAACTATTACTTCCTGGCTGGCGGTGGCCAATCGCCATGGTGTGCTGATTAAAGGCGGCGCAGCGCTGGAGCAACTGTGCCAGGTGCAGACCATTGCCTTCGATAAAATTGGCACTCTGACGGAAGGTAACCCAACGGTGAACTACATACTGCCGATTGGCGCTCTCAGCGAACGGCAGCTCCTGATGCTCGCGGCCGCAGTTGAGGCTGGCTCACACCATCCACTGGCGCAGGCACGTCGCGCTCTGGCTGGCGTTGGCGTTGAAGGCGTAGTTGGTGGCAAAACCGTGCTGATCAGTGCGCAGGGCAAACCAGGGCTGCTGGGCGGCAAATGGCAGAGCAAGGTGTAGAACCTGAAAAGCGCTGGCAAAACGGTGATAGTGGTTGCGGAGGATGGTGTGCAAATCGGCCTGCTGGCGTTACGCAATACGCTGCGCAGCGATGCCAAACAGGCGATCGCCGAGCTGAATGTGTTGGGGATTCACGGTGTGATACTGACCGGTGATAACCCGCGCGCGGCGGCGGTGATCGCCAGCGAACTGTCGCTGGACTATCGCGCAGGACAGTTACCCGAAGACAAAGTGAGGGTAGTCGCCGAGTTGAGCAGGCAGCGCGCGACAGCGATGATTGGTGATGGCATCAACGATGCCCCGGCCATGAAGGCCGCGAGCATTGGCATCGCTATGGGCAGCGGCAGCGATGTGGCGTTGGACACCGCCAATGTGGCACTTACCCACAGCCGGTTTCTGGCCGTGGCGGAGATGATCCGCATCGCGCGCGCCACTCACGCCAATATCCGGCAGAACATCACCATTGCGTTGGGGCTGAAAGGGGTATTCCTGATCAACAGTCTGCTGGGGTTGACAGGCTTGATGCAAAATATGCCGGTTATATGCCCTTGCGCAGTAGGTAACGGTAAGGTGCCTTATCGGTTTCCTGCGCTACTAGCGTGTGATCCATAAAACGGCAAAAACTTGGAATATCGCGGGTGGTAGCTAGATCATCAGCGATGATCAGCAGCGTTTCGCCGTTATCCATATGGCGTACGGCTTTACGCACCATCATCACCGGTTCTGGGCAACGCAGCCCCAGCGCGTCAAGCGTCTGGTCTGCTTGGGCAGATAAGTCAGTCATGCAATTTATCTCATTCAAAAACGATCGGCAAACGTTCGCCGCCTCTTACTAAGAGCCTAGTTTACGCTGGTCGTTTTTCTGTGCAAGATACGTTAAATTTTGTATTAAATTTAACCTTGCATTGGTTGCGCAAACGCGTATCATGCCGCCGCGCGGCACAATTTGCTGTTCCGACAGGACATATTGGGTTCCCTCACCCCACGGCTAAAAGGGTCACAACTATGTATTCGTTTGCTGCTCAGCAGCGCTTGACCGCGTTGTTATGGCTATCGCTGTTTCATATCGCCATCATTACGTCCAGCAACTACTTGGTACAACTGCCGATCACCATTTTCGGCTGTCATACCACTTGGGGTGCCTTTACTTTCCCGTTTATCTTTCTGGCAACCGATCTGACAGTACGCATTTTCGGCGCGTCGCTAGCGCGACGCATCATCTTGTCAGTGATGGTGCCAGCGCTGTTCATCTCCTATGTGATCTCTACCAACACCTATCAGGGCAAATGGCAGGGTTTCAGCGCATTGGGCAGCTTTAACCTGTTTGTGGCACGCATCTCCATCGCTAGCTTTATGGCTTACGTGCTCAGCCAGATCCTCGATATGCATGTGTTTAACCGCCTGCGACAATGCAGCACCTGGTGGGTGGCACCCGCGGCGGCGATGTTTCTCGGGAATATCAGCGATACGCTATCGTTCTTTTTCATCGCGTTTTACCACAGCAACGATGTCTTTATGGCGGCTAACTGGGTGGAGATCGCGCTGGTGGATTATATCTTCAAGGTGCTGATCTAAATGCTATTCTTATTACCGATGTACGGCATGCTGCTAAATGTGTTGCTTAAACGTATCGCGGTGCATGGGGATGGCCTGCAACGGAATCTAAAACTTGAAGAAAACCTGTGACAGCATCTGCCTTGCATTTTAACCTTTAATAGGTGGCGATACGGCAGCGAAACCCTACCGAAAAGGAAGAAATACCCAATGCATAAAGTAGCGAAATTGATGGGTATCAGCCTGCTAGTCTTTGGCCTGGCAGCCTGCGATGGTGGTACCAAAGACCGCACGGTGACCAGCGGCCAAACGGGGCAACAGGTCAGTTTACTGGGCAGCAGGCTGATGTTCACCCTGCCGGCTGGCATGGCGGATAAAAGTGGTGAACTGGGCAATCAGGCGAACAACGTGCATGTGTATGCGGACAGCACCGATCGACGCGCGGTGCTGGTGATCCGCGCCGACAAGGCAGCTGATAGCCTGTAAATGCTGGCTAAGCGTCTGGAAGATAACCAGCGCGCTCGTGACACCAACTTACAGGTAATCACCAATAAAGCCATCGAGGTCAACGGTGTGCCACTGCATCAGTTGGACAGCATCATCACCAGCGCTGGCGAAAAAGCCTACTCCTCGATCCTGATCGGCAGGCTCGACAATGACATGCTGACCATTCAGGTGACACTGCCAGCAGATAACCTACAGTAGACACAGAGCAAAGCAGCAGGTATCATCAGTACGCTGAAATTGAAAAAATAATCCCTACCGTAGCGCAGCTACAAACTGTGCTACGGCATGAAAGACGCAGGATATTAGGTCAGAAACATTTTGCTCAGGTAATGTGGTACTGCGTCATTTAATGTTGGAATCGATCACTTACATATTTGGCAGCTTGTCCTTCAGGCGTTGGTTGGCATTGTGCATGATGCAGCCCTGGTCAGCCATCGACAGCATTTCCAGATCGTTCATGCCATCACCAAAAGCAATGCAATCTTTCAGTGTATAGCCGATGATCTTGGCTACTTCTTTTCCAGCGCATACCCCTTAGATACCGTGTCGGCCATCACTTCCAAACAGGTCGGGAGTGAAAAACTTACGTTAACCCGGTCGCCCCAACGTGCGTTGATGGCGTTTTCCAGCGACAACAGCTCATGATCGTCACAAGTGAAGTACACCTTGCAGACGCCTGAGGTTTCCAACAGGCTCTGCTCAAACAACTGATACTGGAAGATACACTATTGAAAGAACGCCTTCTGCTCCGGGCTTTCGCGGTTGATGAACCAATCATAATTGCGGTAGAAATTGGTGATGATGTCCACATCATCGTGCATCATGCCGTACAGATCACGAGCGATCTCTTCGTCCAGGTTATGCCTGAAGATCAACTCGCCAGCGGTTTTGTGCACCCGGGTACCATTGGAGGTGATCATGAAGGCATTAATATCTAGGTTGTCGCGGATCTGCGATACGTCGATGTGATAGCGGTCGATGGCAAAGACAAAATGCACGTCACGCGGGGTCAATAGCTTCAGCGTTTCTTTGGCGTACGGCGATAAAGTGTGTTCAGGAGACAGCAGTGTGCCATCTAAATCGGAAGCGACGACGTGATACATCGCGTTGTATTCTAACCTCTGATGGTGTTGTCGGCGGTAGGTTTACCACCTAAGTACTAAGAAAAGAAGCACGAGATTGCGTTCAGTGCTTGGCATGCATCGCGCCCTGCTCAAACATGATCTCATTGTATGTACCTTTGATAACTTGCGGTTGTTCCTCTGCACAGGTGGCAAGAGTCTGACATTGCTCGACAGAAGATCTGATGTGAACGGTTATCGACCCCAGATCCTCACTAAACTGTAATAATAGCAGTGGGGTGGTGATGTTGGCAGCCTGAGCGACGATCCATCGCCCAGCTTGAAAGCTTTCTCGCACCCCGTGGTAGGGTGGCTCACTCATTCTCAGGATATTTAACATAGTTCTCAATGGTACCAGGGCTGATCACCACCACCCGCCGGTGATGCGGCGAACGGAGGCACACGAAGCGGATCAGCACATTGGCTACCCCTCTAAACTCGTACCCCTCACGCTGCTGCCAAAATTCAGCAGCAGAACGGTGGTTGGAAGCAGCGAACTGAGTTTTACGCGTTAACCAATCCTTTGCGCTGGGAGTGGACGATGTCAAGGAGTCCGAGTGGCGTTGTTGAATAAATCGAACTTTTGGCCGGCACGCGGATCAGATCACTCTCCTTCTGTCAACATAGCGACATTCCGTGGCCCAGCAAAAGTTCAACATCACCAACTGGAAGGCTTACAACAACGCCCTTATCACTCGGGGTTCACTCACTTGCTGGGGGGATGAAACGGCACTTCACACCTGGTACTGCGAGGCAAAACTTTCTCTGCGTGGTCGCCCACCACATTATTCCGATATGGCAATCACCAGCGTATTGATGCTGAAACGGATTTTCGGCCTGACACTTCGCGCCCTCCAGCGCTTCGTCGACTCCATTGTCACACTGATCAAAGTGCCGTTGAACTGCCCGGAAGACACCTGCATAAGTAAGCGGGAAAAGTCCGGCCATGTCCCGTTTAAAACCCCAACGCCGGGTGAAATTGCGTACCTCGTTATCGACTCTAGCGGGCTCAACGTGTTGGGTGAAGGCGAGTGGATGGCAAAAAAATATGGTCAGGAAAAACGGCGGATCTGGCGAAAACTGCATTTGGCCGTAGATACAGCAACACATGAGGTCATCTGTGCTGACCTTTCCTTGAGCAATGTCACCGATACCGAAGCCTTCCCAGGTCTCATCTGTCAGAGGTACCGTAAAATCAAAGTCGCCTCGGCGGATCGGGCTTAGGATACGCGAGTGTGTGATGATAAGTTAAGGGGCAAGAAGCTCAGGGCGTTAATACCGCCCAGCAGCGGTATGCAGACCGAAATCAACCTGCCAGAATTTCAGGCAAGCTTCTCCATCATGCCGACCAAGGTCAACAAGGTCAACCCGGTCATGCCGGAAGTGGTCAATTCTGAATCCATTCATCGGCCACCACAACGGTGACATCGTTGGGAAAATCTGCGCCGAAACCGGCAAAAGCGTGCGCGAGGTGTTACTGGAACGTGGCCTGCTGACCGAAGCAGAGACCGAAGCAGAGCTAGATGACATCTTCTCTGTGGAGAACTTGATGCACCCAGCGGCTTTGTTGAATAAATCGGATTTGGAATAAAGAGTCCCGTGAATGGGCATCTTTCAGGCAAGGCGTACACTTTCTGGCATACCGGCGAGCGTCATCTTGTTTAATGTACAGATCATGGCCAGCGCCTCTGCAACTTGCCCATCATAATCTCGCAGCGACAGGTGACCACCAAATAGCTGTTTTACTCTGTACCTCGCTGTTGCCGCTATCGAACGTCGGTGGTAGCCTGTGATACTTTTCCACCGTGTGTTGTCTCCGGTAACGCGCTGGTTCACCACCGCTTGATTTCGCTCTGCATAGTCTGCCGACCAATAACGGGCTCCGCTGCTGGGCGGTATTAACGCCTTGAGCTTCTTGCCCCTTAACTTATCATCACACACTCGCGTATCCTAAGCCCGATCCGCCGAGGCGACTTTGATTTTACGGTACCTCTGACGGATGAGACCTAGGAAGGCTTCCATATCGGTGACATTGCTCAAGGAAAGGTCAGCACAGATGACCTCATGTGTTGCTGTATCTACGGCCAAATGCAGTTTTCGCCAGATCCGCCGTTTTTCCTGACCGTGTTTTTTTACCTTCCACTCCCCTTCACCCAATACGTTGAGCCCGCTAGAGTCGATAACGAGGTGCGCAATTTCACCCGGCGTTACGGTTTTAAACGGGACATGGCCGGACTTCGCCCGCTTACTGATGCAGGTGTCTTCCGGGCAGTTCAACGGCACTTTGATCAGTGTGACAATGGAGTCGACGAAGCCCTGGAGGGCGCGAAGTGTCAGGCCGAAAATCCGTTTCAGCATCAATACGCTGGTGATTGCCATATCGGAATAATGAGCGCTAAAAAATGCGGCTTAAACCGCGTTTTTTATTTCAGTTGCTAAGGATGATCCTTAAAAGCGAAAATTTTTTTGATCGACCCCTTGAAGGGGGATGGAATACCCCCATATCAAATCCCACGTCGCCGGTGATAACAATAAATCCGGTGAACAACTCTAGATCCGATAGAAACCTTCTTACTTACAGGAGAGCGTTCAATGAGTATTCGTCCATTGCATGACCGTGTTATCGTCAAGCGCAAAGAAGTTGAGTCAAAATCTGCTGGTGGCATTGTTCTGACTGGCTCTGCAGCGGGTAAATCTACTCGTGGTGAAGTGGTTGCAGTTGGGAAAGGACGTGTGCTGGAAAGTGGTAACGTCCAACCGTTGGATGTTAAAGTTGGCGATACTGTGATTTTCAATGATGGCTACGGCGTGAAAGTAGAAAAGATCGACAATCAAGACGTGTTGATCATGTCCGAAAGCGACATTCTGGCAATTGTTGAAGCGTAATTGCGCTTTATCTTCTGAACTGAACGAATTGAAGGGAAATACCAATGGCAGCTAAAGACGTAAAATTTGGCAATGATGCTCGCGTGAAAATGCTTTGCGGCGTAAATGTTCTCGCTGATGCAGTAAAAGTGACCCTAGGCCCGAAAGGCCGTAACGTAGTGCTGGATAAATCCTTCGGCTCTCCTACCATCACTAAAGATGGGGTGTCTGTTGCTCGCGAAATCGAATTGGAAGACAAATTCGAGAACATGGGCGCGCAGATGGTGAAAGAAGTAGCTTCCAAAGCGAACGATGCTGCGGGCGACGGTACCACTACAGCAACCGTACTGGCGCAATCCATCATCACCGAAGGCCTCAAGGCTGTGGCCGCTGGCATGAACCCGATGGATCTGAAGCGTGGCATCGACAAAGCAGTTATTGCGGGGGTTGAAGAGCTTAAAAAACTGTCCGTACCTTGCTCTGACTCCAAAGCCATCGCTCAGGTAGGCACCATCTCTGCAAACTCCGACGAAACCGTGGGCAAATTGATTGCAGAAGCAATGGAAAAAGTGGGTAAAGAAGGTGTTATCACTGTTGAAGAAGGCACCGGTCTGCAAGATGAGCTGGACGTGGTAGAGGGTATGCAGTTTGACCGTGGTTACCTGTCTCCTTACTTCATCAACAAGCCAGAAACCGGTTCTGTAGAGTTGGAAAGTCCGTTCATTCTGTTGGCGGACAAAAAAATCTCCAACATACGTGAAATGTTGCCGGTGCTGGAAGCCGTGGCGAAAGCTGGAAAACCACTGCTGATTATTGCTGAGGATGTTGAAGGCGAAGCACTGGCAACCATGGTAGTTAACACGATGCGTGGCGTTGTGAAAGTGGCTGCGGTTAAGGGACCTGGCTTCGGCGATCGTCGTAAAGCCATGTTGCAGGATATTGCAACCCTGACAGGCGGTACGGTTATCTCTGAAGAGATCGGTCTGGAACTGGAAAAAACTACACTGGAAGACTTGGGCCAGGCTAAACGCGTGGTGATCAACAAAGACACCACCATCGTCATTGATGGCGTGGGAGATGAGGCGACCATCAAAGGCCGCGTTGCCCAGATCCGTCAACAGATCGAAGAAGCGACCTCTGATTATGATCGTGAAAAACTCCAGGAACGCGTAGCTAAACTGGCTGGCGGCGTTGCCGTTATCAAAGTTGGTGCAGCAACTGAAGTTGAAATGAAAGAGAAGAAAACCCGCGTTGCAGACGCCCTGAATGCAACCCGTGCTGCGGTAGAAGAAGGTGTGGTTGCTGGTGGTGGCGTTGCGCTGATCCGCGTGGCAGGTAAAATTAGCCGCCTGAAAGGCGACAACGAAGATCAGAATGTTGGTATTAAAGTTGCACTGAGTGCGATGGAATCTCCACTGCGCCAGATAGTGATTAACGCCGGTGAAGAAGCTTCTGTGATCGCCAACAACGTGAAAGCGGGCGAAGGTAGCTATGGTTACAATGCTTACTCTGAAGAATATGGTGACATGATCGCGATGGGTATCCTGGACCCAACCAAAGTAACCCGTTCTGCTCTGCAATATGCGGCTTCTGTGGCTGGTCTGATGATCACCACGGAATGCATGGTTACCGATCTACCGAAAAGTGATGCGCCTGATTTAGGCGGCATGGGTGGTATGGGCGGCATGATGTAATTATCCCCCACGCTTGCGTATGCTATTCAACCCTGGTCAACGGTGAAACTAGCCGGGGCTGAATAAAATGGTCACCTCACCCTGTGAGCATACTGCTGACAGGGTGCTTTTATTTCTGCGAGGCATCATGCAAAATGTTATGCTTACTAGCTGGTAAACTGGAAAACCACCAACTAAGGCGTCGGTCAAAAGTTGAGGCAGCAGATGCTTAGGTAATGGCAACGTTCAAAGAAATTTTTTTATTAATTTTCAACATGATATGGGTGGAATGTGGATTGTGGAATGTGGATTAAAGCCTTGCTGGGTCTCTTGACTGTTGTACTGCTAGCACTAACCATCTGCGTAATAAGGCAGCGGCCATGGGGGTCAATATGATCTACGTTGCCAATAGCCCGAGCCAGAACCTGCTGGCGAGTTTCGTTCCACTGGAGGCTTTGTTGAATAAATAGGATTTGGAATAAAGAGTCCCGTGAATGGGCATCTTTTAGGCAAGGCGTACACTTTCTGGCATACCGGCGAGCGTCATCTTGTTTAATGCACAGATCATGGCCATCGTCTCTGCAACTCCACCGTGTGTTGTCTCCAGTAACGCGCCGGTTCGCCACCGCTTAATTTCGCTCTGCATAGTCTGCCGACCAATAATGGGCTCCGCTGCTGGGCGGTATTAACGCCTTGAGCTTCTTGCCCCTTAACTCATCATCACACACTCGCGTATCCTAAGCCCGATCTGCCGAGGCGACTTTGATTTTACGGTCCCTCTGACGGATGAGACCTGGGAAGGCTTCTATATCGGTGACATTGCTCAAGGAAAGGTCAGCACAGATGACCTCATGTGTTGCTGTATCTACGGCCAAATGCAGTTTTCGCCAGATCCGCCGTTTTTCCTGACCGTGTTTTTTTGCCATCCACTCGCCTTCACCCAACATGTTGAGCCCGCTAGAGTCGATAACGAGGTGCGCAATTTCACCCAGCGTTGGGGTTTTAAACGGGACATGGCCGGACTTTGCCCGCTTACTGATGCAGGTGTCGTCCGGGCAGTTCAACGGCACTTTGATCAGTGTGACAATGGAGTCGACAAAGCCCTGGAGGGCGCGAAGTGTCAGGCCGAAAATCCGTTTCAGCATCAATACGCTGGTGATTGCCATATCGGAATAATGTGGTGGGCGACCACGCAGAGAAGGTTTTGCCTCGCAGTACCAGGCGTGAAGTGCCATTTCATCCCCACAGCAAGTGAGTGAATCCCGAGTGATAAGGGCGTTGTTGTAAGCCTTCCAGTTGGTGATGTTGAACTTTTGCTGGGCCACGGAATGTCGCTATGTTGACAGAAGGAGAGTGATCTGATCCTCGTCCCGGACAAATGTTCGATTTATTCAACAACGCCTACTACGCCCATCGTAGTCCAGCATCATATGTTAGATAGGAATAAATGACTAAATCCAGATCACCTTATGAGACTTATAAAATCATGCTTTTCTTGTTCTGTGATCCCTTTCACGTTTGCTAACCTGAGTAATAAAAAAAGGTTGTTAGTTGAAATGTGCAGCGGATATCCCAATTGTATCAATCAGTCTTGTATAGCCGCCCTTTTCGCGTAGGCACCTCAAAGCGGCTGTACTCTATTTATCGATAGGAGAACCAGGTGCGCTGGTTACCAATACTGCTAATATTTCTGCTGGCTTATATAGAAATATCCTTATTTATCAAAATTTCTGATGTACTTGGTGTGGCTTTTACCTTGTTGCTGGTGATCTTCACCTTTTGCGTTGGCATTTCGCTGATGCGCAACCAAGGTATGAGAACCTTCGTACAAATACAGAAAAAGTTGTCTGCTGGTGAAAGCCCAGAGGTGGAAATGGTGAGAAGTTTCTCGCTGATGATCGCTGGCTTCTTGCTGATGATTCCAGGCTTTTTTACCGATTTTCTCGGCCTGCTATTGTTGCTGCCACAGGTACAGAAATTGCTGACGCTCAGGCTGATGCCACATCTGTTCGTTTACCGTTTTTGCGGTTTGGGGCCAGGTAGTAACGCCGCCACTGGCAACACCTTTGACGGCGAATTCCAGTGCAAAGACGACGAGCGTTATATGTTGGAGCAGCGTCCAGATGATCACGACAAGCATAATGAGCGCTAAAAAATGCGGCTTAAACCGCGTTTTTTATTTCAGTTGCTAAGGATGATCCTTAAAAGCGAAAATTTTTTTGATCGACCCCTTGAAGGGGGATGGAATACCCCCATATCAAATCCCACGTCGCCGGTGATAACAATAAATCCGGTGAACAACTCTAGATCCGATAGAAACCTTCTTACTTACAGGAGAGCGTTCAATGAGTATTCGTCCATTGCATGACCGTGTTATCGTCAAGCGCAAAGAAGTTGAGTCAAAATCTGCTGGTGGCATTGTTCTGACTGGCTCTGCAGCGGGTAAATCTACTCGTGGTGAAGTGGTTGCAGTTGGGAAAGGACGTGTGCTGGAAAGTGGTAACGTCCAACCGTTGGATGTTAAAGTTGGCGATACTGTGATTTTCAATGATGGCTACGGCGTGAAAGTAGAAAAGATCGACAATCAAGACGTGTTGATCATGTCCGAAAGCGACATTCTGGCAATTGTTGAAGCGTAATTGCGCTTTATCTTCTGAACTGAACGAATTGAAGGGAAATACCAATGGCAGCTAAAGACGTAAAATTTGGCAATGATGCTCGCGTGAAAATGCTTTGCGGCGTAAATGTTCTCGCTGATGCAGTAAAAGTGACCCTAGGCCCGAAAGGCCGTAACGTAGTGCTGGATAAATCCTTCGGCTCTCCTACCATCACTAAAGATGGGGTGTCTGTTGCTCGCGAAATCGAATTGGAAGACAAATTCGAGAACATGGGCGCGCAGATGGTGAAAGAAGTAGCTTCCAAAGCGAACGATGCTGCGGGCGACGGTACCACTACAGCAACCGTACTGGCGCAATCCATCATCACCGAAGGCCTCAAGGCTGTGGCCGCTGGCATGAACCCGATGGATCTGAAGCGTGGCATCGACAAAGCAGTTATTGCGGGGGTTGAAGAGCTTAAAAAACTGTCCGTACCTTGCTCTGACTCCAAAGCCATCGCTCAGGTAGGCACCATCTCTGCAAACTCCGACGAAACCGTGGGCAAATTGATTGCAGAAGCAATGGAAAAAGTGGGTAAAGAAGGTGTTATCACTGTTGAAGAAGGCACCGGTCTGCAAGATGAGCTGGACGTGGTAGAGGGTATGCAGTTTGACCGTGGTTACCTGTCTCCTTACTTCATCAACAAGCCAGAAACCGGTTCTGTAGAGTTGGAAAGTCCGTTCATTCTGTTAGCGGACAAAAAAATCTCCAACATACGTGAAATGTTGCCGGTGCTGGAAGCCTTGGCGAAAGCTGGAAAACCACTGCTGATTATTGCTGAGGATGTTGAAGGCGAAGCACTGGCAACCATGGTAGTTAACACGATGCGTGGCGTTGTGAAAGTGGCTGCGGTTAAGGGACCTGGCTTCGGCGATCGTCGTAAAGCCATGTTGCAGGATATTGCAACCCTGACAGGCGGTACGGTTATCTCTGAAGAGATCGGTCTGGAACTGGAAAAAACTACACTGGAAGACTTGGGCCAGGCTAAACGCGTGGTGATCAACAAAGACACCACCATCGTCATTGATGGCGTGGGAGATGAGGCGACCATCAAAGGCCGCGTTGCCCAGATCCGTCAACAGATCGAAGAAGCGACCTCTGATTATGATCGTGAAAAACTCCAGGAACGCGTAGCTAAACTGGCTGGCGGCGTTGCCGTTATCAAAGTTGGTGCAGCAACTGAAGTTGAAATGAAAGAGAAGAAAACCCGCGTTGAAGACGCCCTGAATGCAACCCGTGCTGCGGTAGAAGAAGGTGTGGTTGCTGGTGGTGGCGTTGCGCTGATCCGCGTGGCAGGTAAAATTAGCCGCCTGAAAGGCGACAACGAAGATCAGAATGTTGGTATTAAAGTTGCACTGAGTGCGATGGAATCTCCACTGCGCCAGATAGTGATTAACGCCGGTGAAGAAGCTTCTGTGATCGCCAACAACGTGAAAGCGGGCGAAGGTAGCTATGGTTACAATGCTTACTCTGAAGAATATGGTGACATGATCGCGATGGGTATCCTGGACCCAACCAAAGTAACCCGTTCTGCTCTGCAATATGCGGCTTCTGTGGCTGGTCTGATGATCACCACGGAATGCATGGTTACCGATCTACCGAAAAGTGATGCGCCTGATTTAGGCGGCATGGGTGGTATGGGCGGCATGATGTAATTATCCCCCACGCTTGCGTATGCTATTCAACCCTGGTCAACGGTGAAACTAGCCGGGGCTGAATAAAATGGTCACCTCACCCTGTGAGCATACTGCTGACAGGGTGCTTTTATTTCTGCGAGGCATCATGCAAAATGTTATGCTTACTAGCTGGTAAACTGGAAAACCACCAACTAAGGCGTCGGTCAAAAGTTGAGGCAGCAGATGCTTAGGTAATGGCAACGTTCAAAGAAATTTTTTTATTAATTTTCAACATGATATGGGTGGAATGTGGATTGTGGAATGTGGATTAAAGCCTTGCTGGGTCTCTTGACTGTTGTACTGCTGGCACTAACCATCTGCGTAATAAGGCAGCGGCCATGGGGGTCAATATGATCTACGTTGCCAATAAGAATGGCAGGCTGGAGAGTGCTGACGCACTGACACTCCATACTCGTACCCTGGACAACCAGGCCAGCACCCTGTTTGGCTTGCAAGCGCTCACTTTGACCGCACAACAAGACTACACCCGGTGTTGTTGAATAAATCGAACATTTGTCCGGGACGAGGATCAGATCACTCTCCTTCTGTCAACATAGCGACATTCCGTGGCCCAGCAAAAGTTCAACATCACCAACTGGAAGGCTTACAACAACGCCCTTATCACTCGGGATTCACTCACTTGCTGTGGGGATGAAACGGCACTTCACGCCTGGTACTGCGAGGCAAAACCTTCTCTGCGTGGTCGCCCACCACATTATTCCGATATGGCAATCACCAGCGTATTGATGCTGAAACGGATTTTCGGCCTGACACTTCGCGCCCTCCAGGGCTTTGTCGACTCCATTGTCACACTGATCAAAGTGCCGTTGAACTGCCCGGACGACACCTGCATCAGTAAGCGGGCAAAGTCCGGCCATGTCCCGTTTAAAACCCCAACGCTGGGTGAAATTGCGCACCTCGTTATCGACTCTAGCGGGCTCAACATGTTGGGTGAAGGCGAGTGGATGGCAAAAAAACACGGTCAGGAAAAACGGCGGATCTGGCGAAAACTGCATTTGGCCGTAGATACAGCAACACATGAGGTCATCTGTGCTGACCTTTCCTTGAGCAATGTCACCGATATAGAAGCCTTCCCAGGTCTCATCCGTCAGAGGGACCGTAAAATCAAAGTCGCCTCGGCAGATCGGGCTTAGGATACGCGAGTGTGTGATGATGAGTTAAGGGGCAAGAAGCTCAAGGCGTTAATACCGCCCAGCAGCGGAGCCCGTTATTGGTCGGCAGACTATGCAGAGCGAAATTAAGCGGTGGTGCACCAGCGCGTTACCGGAGACAACACACGGTGGAAAAGTATCACAGGCTACCACCGACGTTCGATAGCGGCAACAGCGAGGTACAGAGTAAAACAGCTATTTGGTAGTCACCTGTCGCTGCGAGATTATGATGGGCAAGTTGCAGAGGCGCTGGCCATGATCTGTGCATTAAACAAGATGCCGCTCGCTGGTATGCCAGAAAGTGTACGCCTTGCCTGAAAGCTGCCCATTCAGGGGACTCTTTATTCCAAATCCGAATTCCAAATCCGATTTATTCAACAACGCCTGGAAAAAGGGCAAACTGAATTGGTGGAACACTATCTGCAACTAAGTGCCAAACGCGGCCTATGGTATTACTACAATCTGTTGGAAGACGACTCCTTCACCAATATCCAGCACAGCGCCACCTATAGGTCGATCCTGGCAGCCACCAAGGCTCGTTATCTACAACACGCGCATCAGTTTGAAGGTAAGGCTACACCCTGCCTACCTGTACTCCGCCACCAGAAGGTTGGCCAACGGTTATTTTCCTGCACACCTACTGCAAAGCCGCCACCATTAGCCCAGAGAAACAGTTGCTGTTTGGCGAAATGGGCGTGGCTTATATTGAGATCAACGGAACGCAAATGCTATCGGAGAACAGCTTTCGCTGGTCTAACTACAATGATGAAAGCAAGCAGAGTGCTATTCAGCGGGTAATTCAGCGATTAGCCCCAGCATTAAAACTCAACGTGAAGCAGGTTTACTTCAGTAGCAGTTGACAGAGAGCGTTGTACGCCGCCAATCTGATGGCAAAATACCCGCAATTTTACGTCGGCGCGCTATTGATTGCCCCCAAAGGCGTGACCCAAACGGTGAAACATTCGTTGGCCGCACATAAGCGAATAGTGCTGGTATATTACGATCTGCAGCACTTCAGCAGTCAGGCACTGGCGCTATACTTCGCCAATATGTTCAGTGAAGGGAATCAAGTACAGACGCTGCATTTGGCTCTGGCCGAAGATGCTACCAACAGTCGTCAGGCACGTTTCAAACAACTGTTGCAGTGGATATTGAATCAGACACCGGAGGCAAAACCGAGATCATAAGACAACAGGGCTGGGGACACTTGTCAGCCCTACTCGCATCAATAATGTCTATCTACCCAGACAATTTTCAGCACAAACAGCAGGGCTACCACCTTTACTCATGGGCTGATCTCACGCCAGTGACCAGTGCCTAACTTCATCACGCAGTAGGAAATAAAGCCAAGTGCTATGCCCTCGGTGATCGAGAAGCTAAACTGCATCATCACTGCGATGACAAACGCCGACACGGCTTCTGTCAGGTCATCCCATTTCACCTGTCCCAAGCTGGAGGTCATCAGCACACCCACGTAAATCAGTGCTCAAGCGGCAGCGTAGACTAGCACCATACCTGCCAGTGGCGACAGGAATATTACTAGCAGGAACAGAACGCCGGTCACCATCGCGGTCAGGCCAGTACGTCCACCAACAGCGCCCCCCGACGAACTTTCGATATAAGCGGTAGCGTCAGAGAACCCATCACCGAACTTATGCTATCAACATACAGCGCCTGCTTCATGCGGGGGCATTTACCCTTGTGGTCGGTCAACCCGGCCTTGTCGGCCACGCCGATCAGCGTGCCAGAATAATCGAACAGGTTAACCAGCATAAAGGAAAAGATCACACCAGCCAGATCAGTTTGGCCCACCACTGAGGTAATGTTCGGTGGCATAGAGAATACACCGCCGTATTTCACATCGCCCAACATCCAAACGATCAGGGTAGTCACCACGATGAAAATCAGCACCGCCGCATGGAAATTGTGTGCAGACAGCACAGCGATTATAAAGAAACCGAGCGTACCCAACAGAACGCTTTGCGAGGTCAGGCTACCGATGGTCACTAGCGTATCCGGGGTTGCTACCACCACACCGGCGTTTTTCAGCCCTATCATGCCGATAAACAAACCGATTCCACTGGTAATACCCACCCGCAGGCTGATCGGGATGTTGGCGATCATCCAATAGCGGACGCGGAAAAAGGTCAGCAACAACAAACCAACGGCAGCCAAGAAAATAGCCCCCATCCCCACGTACTATGAAATGCCCATCGCCCCGACTACCTCGAAGGCGAAGAAGGCATTCAGACCCATCGCCGGTGCCAGCGACACCGGCAAATTCGCCACCAGCCCCATAAAGATACTGCCAAATGCGGCGATCAGGCAGGTTGTCACAAACACTGCCTGCGTATCCATGCCTGCCGCGCCGAGAATTTGGGGGTTCACGAACACGATATACACCATGGTCAGAAAGGTAGTTGTACCAGCAATCATTTCTGTACTCGCCGTTGCTCCATGCTGCTAGAGTTTAAACACGCGCCCAAGCAAACCTTGCTCAGCGTCAAGGCCAGATACTACTGGTTTGGTCATGATCAGAATTCCGCAGAGAGGAATGGACAGTCGCCGGTTATTCTATAATAAAAAGTCAGGCTTTGGACGCCGCTCACAGGTTTTTTCGCTGTCTTTAATGGAGGGATCCTTGATGATACCGTTTGACGGTAGGTTCGCGAGAGCTTATTGCTCCAGGAAATCCAATGATGGGTGAACGACGGCACCACCCTCCTATGCGGCCGCGATTTAGAAAATAGTACCTGGGGGAGAATTACTTTTTTCTCTCGCCTTGGCTGCCAGTGCATAGCAGCTTTTCCAGTGCATCGCCGCCAATATGACGAAAATCCTGCCCCTTCACAAAATAGAAGATAGATTCGCAGATATGCTGGCAGCGGTCGACGATACGCTCGATCGAACGGGCGCAGAACAGCGCAGTCAACACGCTCTGAATGGTGCGCGAATCTTCCATCATGTAAGTCATCAGTTGGCGCACGATGCTTTCATACATATTGCTGATCGACCTTTTTATCTTCACGATAAATACGGATCGCCTCATCCAGGTCCATGCGTGCGAAGGCATCCAGCACATCATGCAGCATCTTCACAGTGTGCTGGCCCAGCTACTCCAAGCTGACCAACAGCGGCTGATGCCGGTGCGAGAACGTCTCCAGCGCGGTGCGGCAGATTTTATCCGCCACGTGACCAATGCGCTCCAGCTCAGAAATGGTCTTGATAATTACCATCACCAGACGCAGGTCACTGGCGGTGGGTTGGCGTTTAGCAATGATACGTACGCAGGCTTCGTCGATCGCCACTTCCATCATATTAACCCTGACATAGCCCGCGATCACGCGCTTGGCCAGTTCACCGTCCTGATTGTGCATGGCGGTAATGCTATCGGTGAGTTGCTGTTCCACCAGCCCGCCCATGATCAGCACCTGGGTGCGGATATGCTCAAGCTCTGCGTTGAACTGGCCGGAAATATGTTTATTTAAATTCAGGCTATCCATGATTTTTCCTATCAACCATAACGGCCAGTGATGTAATCTTCAGTCTGCTTTTTCTGCGGCGCAGTGAACAGGTTATCAGTAACACTGAATTCGATCAGTTCACCCAGATAAATAAATGCGGTGGCATCAGAACAAAGCGCGGCCTGCTGCATTTTATGGGTCATGATTACCAATGTATAGTCAGACTTCAGTTCACTGATCAGCTCTTCAATCTTGCCGGTGGAAATCGGGTCTAGCGCCGAACACGGCTTATCAAGCAATAAGACCTCTGGCCGGATGGCGATGCCACGGGAGATGCACAGGCGCCTGCTGGCCGCCGGACAAGCTGTAACCGCTCTGATGCAGTTTTTCCTTGGTTTCGTCCCATAGCGCTGCTTTGCTCAGCGCCCACTGCACACGCTCGTCCATATCGGCGAGCGAAAGCTTTTCAAGGCCAGTTGTTGCCATTCAGCGAACGGACTCATGGCGAATTTGAAAATAGTCACCGGCAGGTTGGCGATCGGCTGCATCAAGTCGGTACTACAGAACTGGTTCGACAACGAGGTAAACAGCAACGGGGCGGTTTCCCCGGCAATGCGCGCAATCGCCAGCAATACACCGGTGATGATGCCGGAGAAAGAGGCTTTTAGCGTAATGGCAGAAATCATGCGCCATTTCGGCGTACCCAGTGCATAAGCAGCCTCACGCAATGTATCCGGTAACAGCTTCAGCATGTTCTCGGTGGTGCGGATGACGATCGGCACCTATAACAGCGCCAATGCGATAATACTGGCCCAACCTGAGAAGTGTTCCATTTTAACCACCATAACGGTATAAACGAACAGACCCACCACGATCGATGGCGCAGACAGCAGGATATCGTTGATGAAACGAATGATTTCCGCCAGCTAGGATTTCCGCCCATATTCCGCAATATAGATGCCAGCCATGATGCCTAATATCGTCGCCCACAGGATCAACAGGCCACTGCCAGCGATGGCATTAGCCAAGCCACCGCCCGCAACGTTTGGTGGCGGCGTCATTTCGGTGAACAACGCCAGCGAAATGCCGTCGACGCCCTTGGAGAAGGTGGAGAACAATATCCACACCAAACAGAACAGGCCAAACACCATGGTCGCCATCGACAGCAATAGCGCCAGACGGTTCTTTTGGCGGCGTAAAGCCTGTATTTTGTGGCGGCTTTCCGCCAGTGCCAAGACAATAAAGGTACTCACAAACAGAATCAGACCCAGTTCCATCAGCGCGGCGGTATGCACACCGGCAGCAGCTTCGGCGAATTCGTTAGCTAACGACGAAATAATACTGTTACCAGGCATATACAGCGAGGCACTATCGAGTTGGTAGGTGTTGCCGATGATGAAGGTCACCGCCATGGTCTCCCCCAACGCACGCCCCAGGCCCAGCATCACACCGCCAATCACGCCGTTTTTGGTAAAAGGCAGCACGATGCGCCAAATCACTTCCCAGGTGGTACAGCCAATGCCATAGGCCGACTCTTTCATCATCACCGGGGTCTGCTCGAATACATCGCGCATAACTGCAGCGATGTAGGGAATAATCATGATGGCCAATATCACGCTAGCAGCCAAAATGCCGATGCCAAATGCTGGTCCCGAGAACAGCTCACCAACGAACGGGATGTCAGATAGCACCTAACGGCATCTGGAAGTACTCGGCAAACAGCGAGGCGAACACCAACAAGCCCAACATACCGTATACGATGCTTGGGATCGCCGCCAGCAGCTCAATGGCGATGCCCAATGGGCGTTTCAGCCAGTTGGGTGCCAGTTCGGTCAGGAACAGCGCGATGCCAAAATTCACTGGCACTGCAATAATCAGCGCAATCAGCGAGGTGACCAGAGTACCGTAGATCGGCAACAGCGCACCAAACTGCTCAGCAGGCGCGTCCCACTTACTCCACAGGAAAGCGAAGCCGAATTTCTGCATGCTTGGCAATGAGGCAAAAATCAGCGAAACAATAGCGAAACAATAATGCCGCTCAGCAACAATAAGGTGACCAGCACCGCCAGTCGAACGAGCACGCTGAAGATGACGTCACCCTTTTTACTTGGTGCTTTAATGGTCGGCTTGTACTCAGCCGTAGATTACTCTCTTTGAACCGGCGTTGTTTAATAAATCGGAAATAGGATTTGGCATACAGAGTCCCGTGAATGGGCATCTTTCAGGCAAGGCGTACACTTTCAGCATACCGGAGAGCGGCATCTTGTTTAATGCAGCGCCTCTGCAACTTGCCCATCATAATCTCGCAGCGACAGGTGACCACCAAATAGCTGTTTTACTCTGTACCTCGCTGTTGCCGCTATCGAACGTCGGTGGTAGCCTGTGATACTTTTCCACCGTGTGTTGTCTCCGGTAACGCGCTGGTTCGCCACCGCTTGATTTCTTTCTGCATACTGCCGACCAATAACGAGCTCGCTTCTCGGCGGTATTAACACCTTGAGCTTCTTGCCCCTTAACTCATCATCACACACTCGCGTATCCTAAGCCCGATCCGCCGCGGCGACTTTGATTTTACGGTACCTCTGACGGATGAGACCTGGGAAGGCTTCGGTATCGGTGACCTTGCTCAAGGAAAGGTCAGCACAGATGACCTCATGTGTTGCTGTATCTACGGCCAAATGCAGTTTTCGCCAGATCCGCCGTTTTTCCTGACCGTATTTTTTTGCCATCCACTCCCCTTTACCCAACACGTTGAGCCCGGTAGAGTCGATAACGAGGTGCGCAATTTCACCCGGCGTTGGGGTTTTAAACGGGACATGGCCGGACTTCGCCCGCTTACTGATACAGGTGTCGTCCGGGCAGTTCAACGCCACTTTAATCAGTGTGACAATGGAGTCGATGAAGCCCTGGATGGCGCGAAGTGTCAGGCCGAAAATCCGTTTCAGCATCAATACGCTGGTGATTGCCATATCGGAATAATGTGGTGGGCGACCACGCAGAGAAAGTTTTGCCTCGCAGTACCAGGCGTGAAGTGCCATTTCATCCACCGATAAAGTGAGTGAACCCCGAGTGATAAGGGCGTTGTTGTAAGCCTTCCAGTTGGTGATGTTGAACTTTTGCTGGGCCACGGAATGTCGCTATTTTGACAGAAGGAGAGTGATCTGATCCGCATGCCGGCCAAAAGTTCGATTTATTCAACAACGCCTGGCTCTTTGGCAAAAGTGTGCGTAAGCTCAAAAATCTAGGGCGAAAAAATAGAGAAAAGTTGCTTCTAATTTGTAGTGCTTACACACTGTTTGAAACGTTTCGGTGTTATTGCCCGCCATATTCTCGCAGATAACAATTTTTTTTCGCAATAAAACTGAAACGATTCAATTCAGCAGGAGAGGAAAGTCATGTTCCAGTTGTCACAACAAGACATTCACTTGGGCGTTGCTGCCGCCGACAAACAGAGTGCTATCCGCCAGGTGGCTGCCGCGCTTACCGAGTCCGGTTACGTCAGCGCTGCTTACGTGGATGGCATGTTGCAACGCGAGTTGCAAATCTCCACCTATTTGGGTAACGGAATCGCTATACCGCACGGCACCACTGACACCCGTGATTTGGTGTTGAACACCGGCGTTCAAGTGTTCCAGTTCCCACATGGTATCGAGTGGGGGTCAGGCCAGACGGCTTATGTTGTGATCGGTATCGCCGCTCGTTCCGACGAGCACCTGGCGCTGCTGCGTCAACTGACCCATGTGCTGAGCGATGACAGCGTCGCTCAACAGTTAGTGAAAACCGCTTCGGTAGACGAACTGCGTAGCCTACTGATAGGGGAGAAACAGGCGGCTGAATTTCTGTTCGACATTTCCCTGATTACGCTTGATGTCGCCGCCGACAGCTTGATGACGTTGCAGGCACTGAATGCAGGACGTTTGCAGAAGATCGGCGCAGTCAACGCACAGTTTGTCAGCGAGGTGATCACCCGTAATCCACTGAATTTAGGGCAGGGGATTTGGTTGAGTGACAGCAGCGAGGGCGCTCTATTCAGCGCGGCCACCGTTAGCCGCCCGGCGCAGATATTCGATGAACACGGCGAGAAAGTGGCGCTGCTGCTGACGCTATCTGTGGCCGACACGCAATCGATAGTGGTGTTGAATTACCTCAGTGATTTGCTGCTGGCTAATAAAGCTGAACAACTACTGAACGCTGATGCTGGTACTGTGCTGTCCTTACTGACCAGCACAGTGGCGGGAAAGAGCACCGTGCTGAGCGCCGAGTACGTGATCCGTAACGAGCATGGCTTGCATGCCCGGCCAGGCACCGCACTGGTTAACGTGATCAAGCAGTTTAAGAGCGAAATTACTGTCACCAATTTGGACGGCAGCGGCAAGTCGGCCAACGGCCGTAGCCTAATAAAGGTGGTGGCGCTAGGTGTGAAGAAAGGGCACCACCTGCGTCTTACCGCCAATGGAGCGGATGCACAAGCTGCGCTACAGGCGATCGGCACAGCAATTACTGAAGGACTGGGCGAGGGCATAGCATGAGCAGAAAAGTAGCAACGATTACCTTAAACCCAGCTTACGATCTGATGGGCTTGTGCCCGGAGATCGAACGCGGGGACGTCAATCGGGTAAAAACCGCTGGTCTGCATGCCGCCGGTAAAGGCATTAACGTTGCCAAAGTACTGAGGGATTTAGGTATCGACGTTACCGTTGGTGGTTTCCTGGGTAAAGACAACCAAGATGGCTTCCAGTTGCTGTTTAGCGATTTGGGCATTGCCGATCGTTTCCAGGTAGTCCCGGGTCGCACTCGTATCAACGTTAAGTTGACCGAGAAAAATGGTGAAGTCACTGATTTCAATTTCTCCGGTTTTGAGGTAACGCAACAGGGCTGGGAGCGTTTTGTAAATGACTCCCTGAGTTGGCTGGGCCAGTTTGATATGGTGGTGGTCAGCGGTAGCCTGCCCGCCGGTGTCGATCCCGATGCTTTTACCGATTGGATGATCCGCCTGCGTGCGCAGTGTCCATGCATCATTTTCGACAGCAGCCGCGAGGCGCTAGTCGCTGGTCTGAAAGCTGCGCCATGGCTGGTCAAGCCGAATCGCCGTGAGCTAGAGATCTGGGCGGGGCGTCCACTGACAGTATTGGAAGATGTGGTGGCCGCCGCGCAAGCGTTGCGCGAACAAGGCATTGCTCATGTGGTTATCTCTCTTGGTGCTGAGGGGGCGTTGTGGGTCAACGCATCCGGTGCCTGGATCGCCAAGCCACCGCCTTGTGAGGTGGTCAGTACCGTGGGTGCTGGCGATTCGATGGTCGGTGGCCTGATTTACGGCCTGCTGATGCGACAATCCAGCGAACATACTTTTCGCCTAGCCACTGCTGTGGCCGCATTGGCAGTGAGTCAAAGCAACGTTGGCGTGACTAATCGCCCACAGTTGGGTGCGGTAATGGCGCGTGTCGATCTCAAACCTTTCAATCAAAAGAAGGAGGAAGAATGAAAACGCTGCTGATGATAGACAGCTCGTTAGGGCAGGCGCGCAGCCACCTGGCGAAACGCATGCTCGAAGCCGCCTTGGCCAAAACTGGTCTGATGCTGGCTGCATCGCTGGCTGATGCCGAACTAGTGGTGGTGGTGGGGCAACCTGCGTTGGCTGACGCCGCGCTGAACGGCAAATTGGTTTATGTGGGTGAACTTGAACAGGCCGTGGGTGAACCGCAAGCCCTCCTGGAACAGGCTAAAACCGCAGCAAAAGTTTACCAGGCACCCGCCGTTTCAGTGGCACCGTTAAAGGCTGCTGGTCGAAAACGTATTGTGGCGATCACCGCTTGTCCGACTGGCGTGGCACACACCTTTATGGCGGCGGAAGCCATTGAAAACGAGGCGAAGAAGCGTGGCTGGGGGGTGAAAGTAGAAACTCGCGGTTCCGTAGGTGCTGGCAGTGTCATCACGCCGGAAGAAGTCGCGGCGGCTGATCTGGTGATCGTAGCGGCTGATATTGAAGTGGATCTTGGCAAGTTTGCTGGTAAGCCGATGTACCGTACCTCTACTGGGTTGGTGCTGAAGAAAACGGTGCAGGAGCTGGATAAAGCGCTAGTAGAAGCTGAAGTACTCCAGACGCAAACGCAAAAAAGCGGCGGCGTAACTAAAAATAAAGAGGGTAATGGCCCTTACCGCCATCTGCTGACCGGCGTGTCTTATATGCTACCGATGGTAGTAGCGGGAGGGTTGTGCATCGCGTTATCGTTCATGTTAGGCATCAAGGCGTTTGAAGTCAAAGGTACGCTGGCGGCGGCGCTGATGCAAATTGGTAGCGGAGCGGCCTTTGCGCTAATGGTGCCAGTGTTGGCTGGTTTTATCGCCTTTTCCATCGCTGATCGCCCTGGCCTGACGCCTGGCTTGATCGGAGGAATGTTGGCTGTGAGTACCGGTGCAGGTTTCCTCGGTGGTATCATTGCTGGTTTTCTAGCGGGCTATATCGCCAAAGCGATCAGCAGCAAGCTGCGCCTACCGCATAATATGGAGGCGCTGAAGCCAATATTGATCATTCCGCTGTTGGCCAGTGTGATTTGCGGCCTGATCATGATTTATGTGGTCGGTACACCAGTAGCCAAAATCATGGAAGTCCTGACTTATTGGCTACAGTCACTGGGTACGGCCAATGCCGTGCTGCTGGGGACGATCCTCGGCGCAATGATGTGTTCTGACATGGGCGGTCCGGTAAACAAGGCCGCTTACGCCTTCGGTGTGGCGCTGCTAAGCTCGTCGGTGTATGCGCCTATGGCGGCAGTTATGGCCGCCGGCATGGTTCCGCCGTTGGCGATGGGGTTGGCAACGCTGCTGGCGCGCGGCAAGTTCGACAGGTCCGAGCAGGAAGGCGGTAAAGCAGCGTTGGTGCTGGGTCTGTGCTTTATCTCTGAAGGGGCTATTCCGTTCGCCGCCCGCGATCCGATTCGCGTATTGCCCTGTTGCATCATGGGTGGGGCGCTGACTGGCGGATTGTCAATGGTGTTCGGTGCTAAGTTGATGGCACCGCACGGTGGTTTTTTTGTACTGCTGATCCCTGGTGCCATCACCCCAGTGCTGTTGTATCTTGTAGCCATCGCCGCAGGTATACTGTTGGCGGGTGTAGCTTATGCCTGGCTGAAACGTGCTGAAGTGCCAGTTACCACTGTGGCTTAGGCATTGAGATCACCAAAACGCGCAGCCATGAGCTGCGGCGTTTTGTCTGGTTTTCACCGGAGACACCAGATTGGTAGCCTTACTTGTCACCGCCCGCCGTTAAGCAAAGGATATGCCTCTGCCTGGCTCATTGCTGTGCCTTTAGCCAAGCAATTTCTTGCGCCCAGATGTCTGGATCCACTGTTTCTAGGATCAACGGAATATTGTCGAAACGTAGATCACGCATGATGTAGCTGAACACCGTTTTGCCGATGTTGCCTGCACCCAGGCTATAGTGGTGGTCAACGTGGCTGTTGAACCCGCCTTTGGCGTCGTTCAAATGCATACCGCGCATATAGTTAAAACCGACGATGTCGCCGAACTGCTGAAAGGTCTGTTCGCAGCTCTCTTCGGTACGCAGATCGTAACCGGCGGCAAAAGCGTGGCAGGTATCGATGCAAACACCAACCTGGCTCTTGTCTTCAACGCCATTGATGATCGCCGCCAGATGTTCGAATTTGAACCCCAAATTGCTGCCTTGGCCGGCAGTGTTTTCGATCACCGCCGTTACGCCTTGGGTTTTATCCAGCACGATGTTAATTGATTCGGCGGTGCGTGCCAGACATTTGTCTGCATCGATCTGTAATAAGTGGCTGCCCGGATGGAAATTGATCAGTGTCAACCCCAATTGTTGGCAGCGCTGCATTTCATCGAAAAAGGCGTCGTGCGATTTTTTCAGCGCTTCAGTCACCGGGTGACCCAAGTTGATCAGATAGCTGTCGTGCGGCAGGATCTGCCCAGAACCATAGCCGTACTGGGCACAGGCGTTTTTGAACTGTTCAATCACCTTGGTAGGCAGCGGAGCGGCCCGCCATTGACGTTGGTTTTTAGTGAACAGGGCGAATACGGTCGCCTCTAATTCGTGCGCGCGGATAACCGCTTGATCTACCCCACCTGACGCACTGACATGTGCACCGACAAACTTCATCTTTATTCTCCTGTGTTATCGGCGCCATTATGGCATTGATAACAGCCTGATTGAATGGCCGCAAAGAGTGATTAATGCGGATGCTGTACCAGTTAGTTAATTGCAGCACCGCCGCCCAGCAGCCAGATAAATAGCAGCGTAGCGAGCAAAATCGGTTTGATCCCAGCCTGATTTACTGCGCTGATGTGGGTGGTCAGCCCCAGCGCCGACATGACCATCGCCAACACCCACGTGTCGATTGTAATCAAATGCTGCACCAGTGCGACAGAGATCAACTGGCAGGAGTTCAACCTAGCAACGGCGATAAACAGCACGGCAAACCATGGAATAGTGATGGCGGATCTGTCTGCCTTATTTGCAGCACTGCCACGGCGGATATAGCCGAAAAGCAACAGCAGAAACGGCGCGAGCATCATCACGCGGATCATTTTGGTGATCACCGCCGCATTCTCGGCATCCGGCCAGATGGCGAGCCAGGTGGCCACCACCTGCGCCACTTCGTGAAGGGTGGAACCTGTTTAGATGCCGAAGGTTTACTGGGTGAACGATAGCCACTACATATGTGCATTCAATTGATACAGCCATTGGTAAGCGAAAATTGCCAGCGTGCCGAATACCACTACGGTAGACACTGCCACAGCCACTTTACTGGCGTCGGCTTTTAGCAAAGGCTCGTTAGCCAGCACTGCTGCAGATGCTTCTACCGGTCCTGATCAACATGGTGGTCTGGCTGTCAATACCGAATTTTTGCTTAGCCAGCAGGCCAATAGAAAGGTGGTGGTCAGCATTAGCGCGTCAATAATGATGCCAGTAGCGCCGCGAAATCGACGATCTGCTGAAAGGTCATCCGGAAGCCGTAAAGAATGATCCCTAACCGCAGCAGGTATTGCTTGACCAACTGGACTCCACTGTGTCAACGAGGTTGCAGCCAAGGATAGAATATGTTGCCGCCCAGAATACCGAATAGGATCGCCAGCGTCAGCGCACCCAGCCCGAATCCCGCCAACCAAGGAATACTGCTAGCCCAGATGGCCAACGTGTTAAGTGCGCTGATCAGCAGCAGGCCAGACAAGGGGGAACGTCGTTTTGACAAGGAATGTAGGGTATTAGTCGCCATGGAAATCAGTCCTCATATCAAATTGTTTACTTACTAAAATACATTTCCGCTAAGTAAAATAAAAATAGATTAAATATCTATAACGGCGTTGTTGAATAAATCGGATTTGGAATAAAGAGTCCCCTGAATGGGCATCTTTCAGGCAAGGCGTACACTTTCAGCATACCGGCGAGCAGCATCTTGTTTAATGCATAGATCATGGCCAGCGCCTCTGCAACTTGCCCATCATAATCTCGCAGCGACAGGTGACCACCAAATAGCTGTTTTACTCTGTACCTCGCTGTTGCCGCTATCGAACGTCGGTGGTAGCTTGTGATACTTTTCCACCGTGTGTTGTCTCCGGTAAGGCGCTGGTTCGCCACCGCTTAATTTCGCTCTGCATAGTCTGCCGACCAATAACGGGCTCCGCTTTTTGGCGGTATTAACGCCTTGAGCTTCTTGCCTCTTAACTCATCATGACTCACTCGCGTATCCTAAGCCCGATCCGCCGAGGCGACTTTGATTTTACGGTACCTCTGGCGGATGAGACCTGGGAAGGCTTCGGTATCGGTGACATTGCTCAAGGAAAGGTCAGCACAGATGACCTCATGTGTTTCTGTATCTACGGCCAAATGCAGTTTTCGCCAGATCCGCCGTTTTTCCTGACCGTGTTTTTTTGCCATCCACTCGCCTTCACCCAACACGTTGAGCCCGCTAGAGTCGATAACGAGGTGCGCAATTTCACCCGGCGTTGGGGTTTTAAACGGGACATGGCCGGACTTCGCCCGCTTACTGATACAGGTGTCGTCCGGGCAGTTCAACGCCACTTTAATCAGTGTGACAATGGAGTCGATGAAGCCCTGGATGGCGCGAAGTGTCAGGCCGAAAATCCGTTTCAGCATCAATACGCTGGTGATTGCCATATCGGAATAATGTGGTGGGCGACCACGCAGAGAAAGTTTTGCCTCGCAGTACCAGGCGTGAAGTGCCATTTCATCCACCGATAAAGTGAGTGAACCCCGAGTGATAAGGGCGTTGTTGTAAGCCTTCCAGTTGGTGATGTTGAACTTTTGCTGGGCCACGGAATGTCGCTATTTTGACATAAGGAGAGTGATCTGATCCGCGTGCCGGCCAAATGTTCGATTTATTCAACAACGGCGCAACGACCCTGAGGTGAAGCATAGTAGAACGGTATTCTCACAGTGAATGGCAACAGCCTCTCTACGCCTAGCAACACAGCAGATTAACTAAACAGCACTCTTGTCGGCAGCATGATTTCAACCCGGCCACCTTTTATTACTGGCTTAACCATCATCACGATGAAGCTACCGCGGCTATTCCCGCAGCCTTATATTACTGCACGCCGGGTTATGCCTTGGAATAACGACGCCGACACGGTGACCCTAAACCTCCTTAACGGATGTTCTGTCAGCTCTCTTACCGCTCAGTTGTCGGCCGTGATGCAGGCCTTGTCCCTAGGTTAACGCCGCAGCACATATGGCTGGCGCGGGAGCCGGTCGATATGCGCCAGGGTATCGGGACCCTGACGTAATACGTTACCGACCCCCTGCACCAACTCTGGCAAGGGGAAGCCGCTTTTGTCTTTTGCAAGAAGGCACGCTCACGCATCAAAGCCCTGCGCTGGGACAAACACGGGGGCTGGTGGTGTCTTCGCTGTCTTCATCAGGGCGAATTTATCTGGCCAAGGCAAGGTGATGTCGCATGGATGCTGTCAACCGAGCAGGCCTACGGGTTGATGAAAGGCATCGACGGGCAGCGGGTGGATGGCCTGGATTTAACCAACTATAAATAACATAAAATCTTAATTAATACATTTATTTATAATGATAATATGCTATTGTACTGATAAAAAAAAGGGCACGAATATCGATGTAGTGCTGGCCTCACAAAACCCCGATGAACTGTGCGCTCTGGTGTTGATATTATTCGTAGACTAAGAGCCGCAGACGCAGCAAAGCCAGACACTTACAGGTTGTATTATATCCAGCAACTGGAAGAGGCAATGAAAAATGCCCGTCAGTGGCGCTTATGGCGTAAAAGCGAAGCCTTCCAGGGGGAACAGCGCGGGCTGTTCGATGAAGATATCGAGGCCGATGCCGCCGATATTAAGCAGCAACTAGTCACGCTGTTATCTGAGCCAAAAGCACCAAAATATCTTCGACCAGGGCAAGGGCAAAACCCCACGCGGTTATCTGTGGCCCTATATCGCCGCACGAGGTGCTGAGTGGGCGATAGTGCTTTATAATTGCCAACCGGGGCGCAGTAGTCAGTATGCCCGCGATGTGCTTCAGGGCTGGCGCGCCACCCTGGTAGTGGACGGTGATGCCAGTTACCAGGCATTGTTCTAAGCGGCCAGGTGGTTGAAACCGGGGGTCGTGCGCACGCCCGGCGCACGTTCTTTGAGCTGTTCACTGCCAACCCAAGCCTGGTGGCGAAGCTAGCTCTAGATACTATCCATGAGTTGTTCAGGCTTGAGCGCAAAATCAAACATCGGTCAGCGGATAAAAAACGTCAATTGCGGCAGCACTATGCCAAACCCTAGCTGGATGCATTTCATCAATGGCTGTTGTTGCAACAAGCGCAGACGGCCCCCAACTCCGGGTTATGCAAAGCGCTGGACTATACCATGAAACGCTGGTCAGCATTACTGCATTATCTTGACGATGGCCGCGAACCCATAGATAACAATCGCATGGAAAACTGCCACCGTCCGGTAGCCGTAGGCCGGAAGAACGGACCCTTTGCCGGGTCTTTGCTTGCCAGAAAACGGATGGCAGCTATCCTGAATCTGTTGGAAACCGTCAAACTCAACGGCCACACCCCGTATATCTGGTTGCGTGATGTGCTGACCCGCTCCCACTGACCCCACAATAGCCTCCAGGAGCTATTATCCTAAGTCGAAAACAGCTTCAGTTAATATCCGCCAGCTTATTACATGATTTTAATCACACAACGCGAGTTTTGCCGTTCGGTTACCCTTTATCTTCTTGTGTTAAAGGTTCACTAAATGATCAGTGATGCTCAACTGGCGGGTTGTGTGGTTGATCTTCAGCTTTCTTGCTAAAGCGCCGACGAATCACTACGAAGAACACCGGTACGAAGAAGATCGCCAACACGGTGGCGGTAATCATCCCACCCATTACGCCAGTACCTACCGCATTCTGAGCACAGGAGCCAGCACCACTGCTAATAACCAACGGTAGTACCCCAAGGATGAAAGCCATGGACGTCATCAGGATCGGACGCAAACGCATACGCACAGCTTCCAACGTTGCCTCGATCAGACCTTTACCTTCTTTCTCCATCATATCTTTGGCGAACTCAACGATCAGGATGGCGTTTTTCGCTGATAGGCCGATAGTGGTCAACAGCCCCACTTGTAAGTAGACGTCGTTATTCATGCCGCGCAGAGTGGCCGCCAGCAGCGCACCGATAATCCCCAATGGCAGCACCAACATGACCGAGAAAGGAACCGACCAGCTTTCATATAACGCCGCCAGACACAGAAACACCACCAGAATCGAGATGGCGTACAGCACAGGTGCCTGGTTGCCGGACAGACGCTCCTGATAGGACATGCCAGTCCAGTCGTAGCCGATGCCGTTTGGTAGTTTGGCTGCCAAATTTTCAATTAGGTGCATCGCTTCACCGGTACTCTTGCCCGGTGCTGCCTGCCCTAGAATTTCGATTGATGGCAATCCATTATAACGCTCCAAACGTGGTGAGCCGTGTTCCCATTTCGCCGTAGAGAAGGCAGAGAACGGAACCATCTGGCCGCTGGAGCCGCGAACAAACCACTTATTAATGTCTTCCGGCAACATACGGAACGGCGCTTCAGCCTGTACGTACACCTTCTTCACACGACCACGGTCGATAAAGTCGTTAATGTACGAACCGCCCAAGGCCGTAGCCATTGTGTAGTTAATCGTGGTGATGCTTACGCCTAACGCCTTGGCTTTCTCCTGATCGATGATCAATTTAAACTGAGGTGTATCCTCCAGGCCGTTAGGGCGCATGCCCACTAGTATATTGGGATATTTAGCGGCCATACCCAGTAGTTGGTTACGCGCTGCGGTCAGTTTTTCGTGGCCTAAGCCCCCCTGATCGATCAACTCAAAATCAAAACCGGTTGCGGTGCCAAGTTCGACAATCGCCGGCAGGTTGAACGGGAACACTAAACCTTCTTTAATCTTAGAGAATGCGCCGTTGGCGCGTTTGGCAATCGCCTCGACTCTATTATGTGTCCCTGGACGTTTATCCCAGTTTTTCAGGCTGATAAATGACAGACCGGTGTTTTGGCCGTTACCGTTGAAGCCGAAGCCTGCTACGGTAAATACCGATTCCACGTTGTCCTTTTCCTCGGTCATGAAGTAGTCGGTGACTTTTTCCAATACCTTGGTGGTACGTGCATCGGTGGCACCGGCAGGCAATTGCACCATGGTCAACAGAAGGCCCTGATCTTCATCCGGCAGGAATGAAGAAGGCAAGCGCAGAAACAGTAGGCCCATGACCACTACGATCAGCAGGTAGATCGCCATATAGCGGCCAGTATTGCGCAGAATGCGGCCTACGCTGTCGCTATAGTGGTTAGTGCTCTTTTCGAACATGTTGTTAAACCAACCGAAGAAAACGGTTTTAACCCCATGATCGCCTTTGGGGATCGGCTTTAGTAAGGTAGCGCATAGCGCTGGTGTCAGGATCAGCGCGACCAGCACCGACAATCCCATTGCGGCCACGATGGTGATTGAAAACTGACAGTAGATGGCACCCGTTGAACCGCCGAAGAACGCCATCGGTACGAAGACTGCCGACAGCACCAAAGTGATACCCACCAGCGCGCCCTGGATCTGGCCCATTGATTTGCGCGTGGCTTCTTTCGGCGGCAGTCCCTCTTGAGACATGACGCGCTCGACGTTTTCCACCACCACAATGGCATCATCCACTAGCAGGCCGATCGCCATCACCATACCGAACATCGTTAACGTGTTGATCGAAAAGCCAAATACCAAGAGGATAGCAAAGGTTCCCAGCAGAACTACCGGCACTGCGATAGTCGGTATCAACGCGGCGCGGAAGTTTTGTAGGAACAGATACATCACCAAGAATACCAGTGCGATCGCTTCAAACAGCGTTTTCACCACTTCGTTGATGGAGATCTTAATAAACGGACTGGTGTCGTACGGATAAACCACCTTCATCCCTTGCGGGAAGAACGTCTTCATTTTAGCCAATGTGTCTTTTACACCTTTTGCAGTGTTCAAGGCGTTGGCACCGGTGGCCAGTTTAATCCCCAAACCTGCGGCCGGCATGCCGTTATAGCGTGCAGTCACTGTATAGCCTTCGGCACCACGCTCGATATACGCCACGTCTGTTAGACGTACTTGAGAACCGTCGATATTCACCTTGAGCAAGATCTTGCCGAACTCTTCCGGCGAAGTCAGACGGGTTTGCGCAATGATCGAAGCGTTAAGCTGTTGACCCGGCACAGTTGGCATGCCGCCCAGTTGCCCAGCAGCGATCTGGTTGTTCTGCTCAGTAATGGCCGAGGTCACGTCCGAGGTGGTCAGTTGGAAGTTGTTCAGCTTGTTCGGATCCAGCCAGATACGCATCGCGTATTGAGCACCGAACAGTTGTACTTCACCCACACCAGATGAACGGCTGAGCGAGTCTTTAATGTTGGAGGCCACATAGTCCGCAATATCGTTCTGAGTCATGTTTGGATCGTCGGAAACGAAACCGGCCACCATCAGGAAGCTACTGCTGGATTTTTCCACTTTCAACCCACGTTGCTGCACTTTTTGCGGTAATAGCGGCGTGGCTAATGACAGCTTGTTCTGAACCTGCACCTGTGCGATGTCAGGATCGGTACCGGAATCGAACGTCAACGTAACGGTGACGCTACCAGAGGAATCACTGGTGGAGGACATGTACATCAGGTTATCGATACCGTTCATGTTCTGTTCGATAATCTGTGTTAGGGTGTCCTGTACCGTTTTGGCGTCTGCACCTGGGTAATTGGCGGAAATATTCACCGCCGGTGGTGCAATAGTGGGATACTGCGCGATCGGCAGTTTAATTATTGCAAGCACCCCTGCCAACATAATAATGATAGCGATTACCCAAGCGAAAATCGGGCGATCTATAAAGAACTTGGCCATGTATCCGATCCTTTTTTATGACTTCTGCGCTTCAGATTGCGGCTGGGTGTCAACTTCTTCCTGCACTTTTACCTGCGCGCCAGGGCGCACTTTCATCAGGCCACTGACGATCACGTGATCACCCGCTTTCAGGCCATCGGTAACCAGCCACTTGTCGCCAATCGCTTTATCCGCTTTCAGCATACGCAGTTCGACCTTATCGTCCATACCGACCACCAGCGCTGTGGCATCACCCCGCGGATTGCGCGTCACACCCTGCTGCGGTACTAGCAGCGTATTGCTACGCACGCCTTCGTCCAAACGGGCGCGTACGAACATGCCTGGCATCAGTATCTGGTTTGGGTTAGGAAACAGGGCACGAAGAGTGATAGAACCTGTGGTTTCATCAACGGTGATATCAGAGAATTCCAGCGTGCCTTCCTGTGCGTATTCAGTGCCGTTTTCCAGTAGCAGTTTCACTTTAGCCTTACCGTTTTTCTGCTTCAAAGTGCCGCTGACCATTTCCTGTTTCAGACGAAGAAAATCGTTGCTCGACTGAGTAACGTCAACGTACATCTGATCTAACTGCTGCACGGTAGCAAGCGCAGCAGTCTGACCATTGCTTACTAACGCCCCTTCAGTCACGGCAGATTTGCCGATGCGACCGGAGATCGGCGAGGTCACCTTGGTGTATGCCAAGTTAATGCGCGCGGTTTCTACAGCGGCTTTCGCGGCGACTACTACCGCTTCTGCCTGCTGTAGGTGTGATACAGCGGTATCATAATCCTGCTTGCTGATGTAGCGGGTACCCAACAATGTTTTATAGCGGTTTACCGTCACGCTGGCGATAGAAGCACTGGATTGTGCCTTAGCCAGATCGCCCTTGGCGCGATCGTAAGCAGCTTGATAGGTGGCGGGATCGATTTGATATAAGGACGTTCCCGCTTTGATATCGCTGCCTTCAACAAAGTTGCGTTTCAGGACGATGCCGCTGACCTGAGGACGAACTTCAGCGACACGATACGCAGCGGTGCGGCCAGTAAGATCGCTAGTGATATTGAGAGGTGCGGCTTTTAATGTCACGACACCTACTTCGGGAACTGGGTGTTGGAAACCTTGCTGTTGGGTTTCCGTATCATTACATGCTGTGAGCGCTAAGCTGCCTGAAAGCATCAGAACTGCCGCCAGAGGCATTGACCCTCTGTTTTTGTTCATAAAAAACCTCAAGTGTCCGATTTCAAAATGATCAATGGATCACAAACCTTAAAACCCATTGCAATATTAATGATATGTGGGCGGCATAATACATACGTTGGAAAATGTATGTAAAAATAATCACCATAAATAACAACGTGATAGCAAGAAATACTAAATATTAAGCACAGGCAACCCGGCAGCATATCCTTGACGTTGCGATGAGAGAATTCTCTGAACGTGGCGTTTTTGCAACGTCACTTACAGATATTGCCGCTCCTGCCGGAGTTACGTATGGCGCAATTTACTGGCATTTAAAACATAAGATAGATCTGTTTAATTAAGTTTGGAGATCTATCAGGCCGAAAATAGACGATCTTGAGACAGAGTATCAGGCAAAGTATCCAGATATTCCACTGCATGTTATCCGACAAACTCTGATTTTCATCTTGACATCCATGGCTGAAAATGGTCACCGAAGAGCATTAATGGGGATTATATTCTACAAATGCGGATTTGTCGGCGAAATGACGTCCCTGCTGGATTTACGCAAAGTGCTGAATCTTTCTTGTCTGGCTATCAGTACATGGAGGATAATTGCGTTTATCACCGCCAGTGCCTGCATACGCGCCGTGCGACGGGCGTTGTTGAATAAATCGAACATTTGGCCGGCACGCGGATCAGATCACTCTCCTTCTGTCAAAATAGCGACATTCCGTAGCCCAGCAAAAGTTCAACATCACCAACTGGAAGGCTCACAACAACGCCATTATCACTAGTGGCACTCCGGGTTCACTCACTTTCTCGGTGGATGAAACGGCACTTCACGCCTGGTACTGCGAGGTAAAACCTTGTCTGCGTGGTCGCACACCACATTATTCCGATATGGCAATCACCAGCGTATTGATGCTGAAACGGATTTTCTGCCTGACACTTCGCGCCCTCCAGGGCTTCGGCGACTCCATTGTCACACTGATCAAAGTGCCGTTGAACTGCCCGGACGACACCTGCATCAGTAAGCGGGCAAAGTCCGGCCATGTCCCGTTTAAAACCGCAACGCCGGGTGAAATTGCGCACCTCGTTATCGACTCTAGCGGGCTCAACGTGTTGGGTGAAGGGGAGTGGAAAGTAAAAAAATACGGTCAGGAAAAACGGCGGATCTGGCGAAAATTGCATTTGGCCGTAGATACAGAAACACATGAGGTCATCTGTGCTGACCTTTCCTTGAGCAATGTCACCGATACCGAAGCCTTCCCAGGTCTCATCCGCCAGAGGTACCGTAAAATCAAAGTCGCCTCGGCGGATCGGGCTTAGGATACGCGAGTGTGTGATGATGAGTTAAGGCGTAAGAAGCTTAAGGCGTTAAGACCGCCCAGCAGCGGAGCCAGTGATTGGTCGGCAGACTATGCAGAGCGAAATCAAGCGGTGGCGAACCAGCGCCTTACCGGAGACAACACACGGTGGAAAAGTATCACAGGCTACCACCGACGTTCGATAGCGGCAACAGCGAGGTACAGAGTAAAACAGCTATTTGGTAGTCACCTGTTGCTGCGAGATTATGATGGGTAAGTTGCAGAGGCGCTGGCCATGATCTGTGTATTAAACAAGATGACGCTAGCCGGTATGCCAGAAAGTGTACGCCTTGCCTGAAAGATGCCCATTCACGGGACTCCTTATTCCAAATCCGATTTATTCAACAAAGCGGTTTCTTAACGGCAATCTGCTACCGCAGCGCTTTGCCAATCACCCGCGCCCGTTGTTTATCGTGGCGGAAACCGGCTTTGGCACAGGGCTTAACTTTTTAGCCTTGTGTCTGGCTTTCGCCGATTTTCGTAAGGCGTTTCCGGATGCCCGGCTTCAGCGCCTGCACTTTATCAGCTTTGAAAAATTCCCATTGCGGCAGGCTGATCTGGCAGCAGCGTACAGGTGCTGGCCGCAACTCACCCCTTATGCCGAAGAGCTACGCGCCCAATGGCCCCTGCGAGGTTGCCACCGTCTGCTGTTGGCCGCCTGACGTATTACGCTCGATCTCTGGTTCGGCGACATCAACACGCTTCTAGTGCATGTCGATGCCAGTATTGACAACCAGGTCGATGCCTAGTTCCTCGACGGTTTTGCGCCGTCCAAAAATCCCGATATGTGGACTGAGCAACTATTCAGCGCCATGGCTCGCTTTGCCCGCCCTGAAGGCAGCTTCGCTACTTTTACCACTGCTGGTTTTGTGCGCCGTGGGTTGCAGCAGGCCGGTTTTCTGGTAAGCCGTTGCAAAGGCTTCGGTCAGAAACGCGAAATGCTGGCCGGTGAGCTGCCAGCCGATACCCACAACGCCCAGCCTACAGTGCCTTGGTTCCATCGGGCAGCATCGGATAATGGCGATATCATCGGTATTATCGGTGGCGGCATCGCTAGCGCGCTGGCCTTGCTGCGGCGCAATGCCAAGGTCACACTGTACTGCGCGGATGCACAGCCCAGCTGAAGGGGCTTCCGGCAATCGTCAAGGGGAACTTTACCCGCTGTTGAATGGACGCAACAATGCACTGGAGAACTTCTTCAGTGCTGCCTTCACCTTCGCCCGACGTCAATACGCAGCCTTGCTGCATAAAGGCGTTAGCTTAGATCATCAGTGGTGCGGTGTCAGCCAACTGGCCTATGATGCCAAGATAGCCAACATAATACTGGCATTTGAGCGGCCAGCGGCCCTGGCGATGGCGGTCGATAGCGCTGCACTAAGTGATTTGTGCGGTATCGATAGCAGCTTTGGCGGCATTACCTATCCTCTTGGCGGCTGGCTGTGCCCAGCTGAGTTGAACCGCAACGCGCTACAACTGGCGCAGCGGCAAGGGCTGATTTGCCACTTTCAGCATCGCACTCATGCCCGGTTTCGTGAAGAAATAGGCTGGCGCATAGGCTTCGCCAACGGCGAAAAACAGCGGCATGCCACGGTGATCCTGGCCAATAGTCACCAACTCACCGCGATGGCACCCGGGCGAGGCGTTACCGCTGTATGCGGTGCGCAGCCAGGTTTCGCATATCCCCACGTCAGCGACGCTTAGCCAGTTAAAATAGGTGCTGTGCTATGACAGCTATCTGACCCCGGTCAACGTTACTTATCATGAGCATTGCATCGGTGCCAGCTACCAGCGCGGTGACCACTACCGCATACCGTGAAGACGAGCAGCAGGAAAACCGCACACGCTTGCTGCGCTGCCTGCCAGAGCAGGTCTGGCCGCAATAGGTAGACGTCAGCGGTGGGCAAGCGCGCTGTAGCATACGCAGCGCCACCCGCGATCATCTGCCGATGATCGGTATCATGCCGGATTATCAGGCTACGCTGGCGCAGTATCAGAATTTGCAACAGCAACGTCAGCGCGGTGCCATCATCGCCAATGCGCCGGTGTATCGGAATCTGTTTGTGCTCGGTGGGCTAGGATCGCGTGGGCTGTGTTCGGCACCGCTAGCGGCGGAAATTTTGGCAGCGCAACTGTTTGGCGAACCGTTGCCGAGTGATGCGCAGATGCTGACAGCGCTGCATCCTAATCGGATGTGGATAAGAAAACTGCTGAAAAGACGTGCTGTGTAGCAAGGTGTTTGGGGCGCGCTAATCAGTTCCCTGATACCTCCTCAGGTGGGAGGCAATGCGGCCTGGTACAGATTTTCCCATATGCTGCGTACAAGCATCTGATCCGGCGGCGATAGCTCACCGGCAGTAATTGCCTTATTAAGGCTGCTCTCAACCCGTGTTTTCAGCGCTTCGGCTGTGCTCACCCTGATCTTCTACCTCGGCCACCGCTAGCGTCAGATGACCCCGCAGGTAGCCAGCGGCAAACAATTCATCATCGCTGGCATACTCTACCTGGTCATCAATCAGCGCCAAAATACGCGCTTCGAATTCTACGATCATCACCTTTCGTCTAATACCCTTTATCTTTCAAACCGTAGCGTGGTTGTCTGTGTTCAGTGGCTCGGCTGATCCCTGTTCGGGGCTGCTGTGAGCAGCGTTCAAATCAGTCCCCGGCATATTTGTCACCCCAGTCACTGACCTGAATAGGCACCTGGGGATTAGTTTGCCTGCCGCCTAGCGACAGCTTGAAAGCTATTAGGGATATATTTTCAATTAAACATAGAGTCAGTTGAGATTTTCTGGATAGGGAAAATGCTCTGCCACCAACGGTGGCGTATTGTAAAACGCTTGCAATGCCTTAATAAAGCGCGCGGCTCTTGTAGGTATTTTCTGCTCCAGCAATCGTAACACCCTTTCACGCACCTTGCGTTGGAACGCGATGCGATCAGGCTCGCAATCACCGTTTAGGTTGTCGCAACTGACGTTAAATGGGAAGCCTGCCGCCACGCAGAACATCCACTCCAGTGCTTGTCGCTTGATCTCTACCGCTTCAAACTCGCTCTGCGTTTGCGCGTCACGCCCATCCGGGCAGTACCAATAGCCGAAATCCAACAATTTACGGCGTTCCTCGCCGGCGATACACCAACACCAGTGCGAGATCTCATGTAAGCAGCTGGCGTAGAAGCCGTGGGCGAATACGATGCGGTGATATGACCATTGGCTATCGGCAGGTAGATAAATAGGCTCATCGTTGCCCTTGACCAGCCGAATGTTGTATTCCTCGCTGAAGCACTTGAAGATTGCGATTAACTGCGCATATTGGTGGTTCACCTGTGTGTCTAACATAAATAAAAAACTCTATAACACTAAAAAGTGGTAATCCCACTCTTGTTACCTGCTATAGGTGCTGCGTTAGCCACTACTGGATTTCTGCGCCGTGGTTGTCTTATGGCAGCTTACCACTCATCACCAGCGAGACAATGACGATCATCGGCCGGATCAGTGTTTGCCCACGGGTCATCACCATGTGCGCCCCCAAACGTGCCCCCAGCACCTGGCCTACCAGCATCACCAAGCCAATGCTCCATTACTACTTTGCCGCCGATGATAAACAGTGCTAGCCCACCAACGTTGTAAGTGAAGTTCAGCACCTTGGTATGTGCGGTGGATTTGGCAAGGTTAAAACCGCACAGTATCACATGGGCTAAAGCATAAAAGGAGCCAGCACCGGGGCCAAGGAAACCGTCGTAAAAACCGACACCCTCCCCCCAGCCACCAGCCCAAACGGCAAAGCCCCCAGACGACGCTGACGGTCTTCTTCACCTAACCGTGGCATTAAAAATACAGACTGATGCCGATCACCAGCAACGGAAGCATCTGCCGCAACAGATCGGCGCGCATATACTGCACCAGAATCGCCCCGATGCTCGAGCCTATCAAGGGCAGTCCATTTATTTATTACTCCGCTGCGAAATGATTACTCAGCAATGCTTGACAGCTAGGTGGTAACGGCGGTAGCAAGCCCTGCTTGGCGCTCGGCTTATGCAGAAAAAACCAGCTGGCCAGTTCGCTACCGCAGCCATCGCCCGGAGGTGGCATATCCTGATCTTCGCACTCCATGCTGTTGGCTGGGCAACGCAAGCGTACATGCATGTGCGCACGGTGACCGAACCATGGCCGCAACTTATGCAACCAGGCGCGGTCAGCGCCAGCGTCCAGGCACAGACGCTGTTTGATCGCCGGGTTGACGAAGATGCGCGTTACTGTGGCGTCCTGTGCTGCCAATTTGATCAAGGAGCCAATTTGCGGTTGCCACTTGCCTGCCACCACCTGTTTGCCATTGCTGGAAGCCAGATCCAACGGTTGCGGTTGCAACAACTGTTGCTCACTCCAGCGCTGAGGTGGCAGTTGTAGCCATATATCAACATCCAGCCCCGACTGATGGCTGGCATGACCGCTGTTGAAACGCCCGCCGGCTGGCATCGCCATATCGCCGATCAACACCATACCCAACGCTTTCTGGTGAGCTTTTCGGCTGAAGCGCTGAATAAATGCCAGCAGATCTGGGTGACCGAAATAGCGGTGCTGGTCGATGCGCATCACTTGATAATCCGTTGAGTTTAGCGGCAGTGGCTGGGCACCGATAATGCAGCCATTGGCAAAGCTGCCCACCGCCTGCGGCGCGCCAGCCACCGGGTGCTCGATCTTCTGCCACGGCGTCAAGGCCATGGCAGAACCTGATGCCATCAGGGTTGCGAGAGCTAACATCCAGTTTTTCATGGTCTATTACCAGCGTGGGATCTCGGAAACCACATCACCGTTCTGCGCGCGTTGGCGCAGCAGGTGATCCATCAACACAATCGCCATCATCGCTTCGGCGATCGGCACTGCACGAATACCCACACAGGGGTCATGACGACCACGGGTGACCATCTCCACTGCCTCACCCTGGCGATTAATAGTGCGACCCGGCACCGTAATGCTAGAAGTTGGTTTCAATGCCAGATAAGCGATCACTGGCTGGCCGCTGCTGATGCCTCCGAGGATGCCGCCCGCGTGATTGCTCTGGAAGCCCTCCGGGGTGATTTCGTCGCGGTTTTCGCTGCCGCGTTTGGTCACCACGGCAAAACCATCACCGATTTCTACGCCTTTTACCGCATTGATGCTCATCAGAGCGTGCGCTAGGTCAGCATCTAGGCGGTCAAATACCGGCTCGCCCAAGCCAGCTGGTACATTTTCAGCGATCACGCTGATTTTAGCGCCGATTGAGTCGCCTTCTTTCTTTAAAATGCGCATCAGTTCATCAAGCTGCCCCAGCTTTTCCGGGGCAGGGCAGAAAAACGGATTCCGTTCGACTTGTTCCCAGTCTTGCAATTCACAGGTCACATCGCCGATCTGCGCCAGATAGCCGCGCACCCGCACGCCGAATGCTTGCCACAGGTGTTTCTTTGCGATCGCCCCAGCCGCCACGCGCATTGCAGTTTCACGTGCCGAAGAACGGCCACCACCGCGATAGTCGCGTAGGCCATATTTCTGTTCGTAGGTGTAGTCGGCATGCCCCGGACGGAATACGTCCTTGATGGCACTGTAATCTTGGGAGCGTTGGTCAGTATTCTCGATCATTAGCCCAATGCTAGTGCCGGTGGTCACTCCCTCAAAGAGACCGGAGAGGATGCGTACCTGATCCGGTTCACGGCGCTGGGTAGTATACCGAGAAGTCCCCGGACGCCGACGATCCAGATCGTGTTGTAAATCGGCCTCAGTGAGCGGGATACCGGGCGGCACGCCATCGACGATACAACCCAACGCTACCCCGTGAGATTCACCAAAGGTGGTGACGCGGAAGATCTGCCCAATAGTGTTTCCTGCCATCACGGCTCCTTACCGTTAGTCATTATCTTTACAGGCATGCTGCTTAGCTTCGGTAGATGCTGAAGTGCGCCTTGCAATCAATCAGTTGTTGTTTAGTCAACATGAATACGCTATCGCCGCCGTTTTTGAACGCCAGCCAGGTAAACGGAATATCTGGATACTGTTCTATCAGGTGTACCATGCTGTTGCCTACTTCACAAATCAGCACACCATCGTCGCTCAGATAATCCGGCGCACAGGCCAAGATGCGGCGCACTAACTTCAGGCCATCGTCGCCCGCCGCTAGACCCAGTTTTGGCTCAAAGCGGAACTCTTGCGGCAGATCGGACATATCTTGCGCATCGACATACGGTGGGTTGGTAACGATCAGATCATACTGGATCGCGGGAAGATCGCGAAACAGATCGGAACGGATAGGGATCACCTGATATTCGACACCATGAGCCTGAATATTGCGCTCGGTAACTGCCAGAACCTCGTTGGAGATGTCCACGGCGTCCACTTCTGCTTCCGGGAAAGCATTCCCGCAGGCGATGGCAATGCAGCCACTGCCAGTACACATGTCAAGAATACGCTGTGGCACATGTGGGAGCAGGGCATTGAAACGATCGTTGATCAGTTCGCCAATCGGTGAACGCGGCACCAGCACACGCTCATCCACATAGAACTCCATGCCACAGAACCAGGCTTTATTAGTGAGGTAAGCGATCGGGATGCGCTCATTGACGCGGCGGATCACGCGTTCCACGATTCTATGGCGTTCGCTGGAAGTCAAATGGGCAGTGTGCATATCATCTGGAATATCCAGCGGCAGGAACAGGCTTGTCAGCACCAATTTCACCGCTTCATCCCATGGATTATCGGTTCCGTGACCATAGTAGATATTGGCGGCGTTGAAACGGCTCACTGCCCAGCGCAGCATATCCTGAATGGTGTGCAGCTCGTTCACGGCTTCATCGACGAAAATTTCGTCCAATTTTCCCTCCGGCAGGCACTTCAATGCATGATTTAGTTGCATAGTTTGCCATGAAGCCCATGACAAATCACTCTAACCCCTTGTGCTTTTCACTCTAGTCTGGGTTTTGCTTCGATAGCATTCATTCACGAGGTAAAATAAAAGGATAAATAATTTCCGATGAATAATGAGAATGAAGAATCAGTTCCCTTTGAGCAAAGATGAACAGCAACTCTTCAGAGAGTCGGTTGCAGACGTGAAAAAACTGCCACAGGATGCTGTCGCCCACTCTCAGCCCAAGCCAAAGTTTAAACAGATCGCGCCGTCGCGGCTGCTGCAAGAGCAGGTTAACGCTAGCTATTACTTCTCAGATGAATATCAGCCGTTACTGGAAGAGGAGGGCCCACCGCACTATGTCCGCCCCGGCTGCAACCCGTTCGAACTGAGAAAGCTGCGCCGGGGCGACTATTCACCGGATCTGTTTCTCGATCTGCACGGCCTAACTCAGAGGCAGGCGAAGCAGGAGTTGGGGGCGATGATCGCCGCTTGCAAACGTGAGAATGTACATTGTGCCTGTGTGATGCATGGCCATGGCAAACACATTCTCAAACAGCAAACACCGCGGTGGTTGGTGCAGCACCCCGGTGTGCTGGCGTTCTACCAGGCACCTAAGGAATGGGGCGGCAATGCAGCTATTCTGCTGCTGGTCGAACTGGCGGAATAAGGGGAAAGAAACGACGAAGGGCGATGTTTGACATCGCCCTTCGGTCATTCAGACTTTGGCTATTACCTGCGATGGACTCATCTGCCATTTAAATTTGCCGTGGCCATTACCCGCTAGTTCGGCATTGGCGATGGAGGCAGTGACGAACATCGGTGGGCTTTCCCCCGTACACAGCTTGGCCACCAGATACCCAACCAACGGTAAATGGGAGACGATCAGCACACATTTCACCCCCTGCATCGCTAGCGTCTGCAAATAGCTGCCGACGTATTCAGTGTTGCCGTTCGGCGCCAGCTCAGGAAGTACTTCTTCCTCCGGCAGACTCATGGCCTCTCGCACCATTGCCAGTGTCTGTTTGACCCGCAGATAGGGGCTGACCAGCACCCGTTCAATATCTACAGACTTAGTATTTAGCCAGGCTGCCATCAGGCGAGACTCATCGCGCCCACAAAGGGTAAGTGGCCTTACCGCATCGCTGGCCGCATCCAGTACCGCCTCTCCGTGACGCATAATAAAAACTTGCATATTGCACCGCTGTTGTTGACAAAATAACGCTATACACAAGCGTCTTACATGCTATAACGCGCTGTCTCTATCGCGACCGGGCATTATGCCTGAAATTTAAGGTAAAGAAGATGCTGTTTTTTTACATTAACCGCAACCGCGCCCGTGCGCGGACAGAGTTGCTCGCATAACAATCAATTCGATGGGTTAAATTTCAACCGGCCCCTGATAAAATTTATTTAATGTGGGGTGATTATCCCTCATCTTTGTACAGTATGTAAGATTGTTAAGAAGTGATAATGTTCACAGCATAAGCCTGCCCGGGCATCATTAGCAGCGCTTACTTATTTAAATGATTATATTTGGCAGATCGCAAGAGATCAACATTGCGTGCAAGAAACACCTCGGTGAGACCCTCGCCAATGTCTAAAACAGAGCTTAACCTAGGCCAAGCTGGAAAATCAATGTTCCTGCCTGGCAGGCGAAGATAAAATCGTCTGCCAGTTACACGCTGCCCTCAATCGGTTTAATGCGACTGTTAATGTTCGTAAGGATTGGCCTGCTCCGTGCAGGCAATTTCGCTTAATACGGCCAACATTTTCTCGGCATCCTGCTGATGAGTAAATACTTGGCTGCAAAACCGGACTCACCCCCCGGCGAGCCTTGCAGCTCCCCCATCCAGCCCATCATTGAGATGCAGCTGAATTGCGCCATAAAAAAACACACTAGCGGCGTGTCATTATGTCGCGGTGAGCTCCGGCGGGTTTACAGTCCCGGCCCCTGATTTTGCAGGTGCAGAGTCAATGTAGCTTCCCTTCATCACCGTGTGAAATTGCAATTGTCGTCCATCCTTTACCTCGATCATCATGATACCAAGCTGTCTGATTTGGTTAAAAAAACCATCATGAAACTATTTGATTTTGTTAGATCACAACTATTGGTTTTTGATATGATTGAAAAGGCAAAAATAGCGCTTAACTTTATGAAAATAAATATTTTTTATAGGTATTCGTGGACATTCCAGTTACGAAGTTCGACCGTTTGGTAGCCGAGTAAATGAACAAATTCCTGTACCAGGATTGGGCGTACGTCTTCAATGCCAACGTGGGGTGCCAGCGCACTGACTTGTATCATCTGCATGCCAGCGTAACCGCAGGGGTTGATTCGTTGGAAGGGGCTAAGATCCATCGCTATATTCAGAGCCAGACCGTGGAATGAACTGCCTTTACGGATACGCAGCCCCAATGAACAGATTTTCTGCGCCCCGACATACACACCGGGTGCATCCGGGTGGGCGCAGGATACGATGCGGAAATGGGCGAGGGTATTGATCACAGTATCTTCTATGACTGTGACCAATTGACGCACGCCAACATTGCTGCGTTTCAGATCGACCATCACGTACATGACTTGCTGCCCTGGGCCGTGGTAGGTCACTTGACCCCCGCGATCGCTTTGAATCACTGGAATATCGCCTGGCATCAACAGATGTTCCGCCTTACCGGCCTGGCCTTGGGTAAACACGGGCTGGTGCTGCACCAGCCAAAGTTCATCGGGCATGGTTGTGGTGCGGCTGTCAGTAAAGGTGTGCATGGCTTGGGATACCTGCTCATAGGGCTGCAGCCCCAACTGACGCAAAATGAGCTTGTCTGGTTGCAAAAGAGTCATTGCCAGGTTACGTAAGGAGAAAGCTATTATATCGGGCACCCTGACCTGCGACCAGCATTTAGATGTTCAAAATGTGCAACCTAGGCACACCATCGGCTGCTCCAGGTTGATAAATCAGGCTTTACGTCAGATTTACAGCACCATGCGGACAATTTCAAGGTTGCCCAGCTCTTCGTACAATGTTTCTACTTGGTCGATATGGGTAGCGTTGATGGTGATAGAAACAGAGTGATAGTTGCCTTTGCTGCTTGGTTTTACCTGTGGTTTATAATCCCCAGGGGCGTGGCGCTGCACCACTTCAACTACTTGGTCAACCAACTCCGGTTGTGCCAGCCCCATCACTTTGTAGGTAAACAGGCAGGGGAATTCAAGCAGTTCGTTCAATTTAGTTTTTTGCATATGTTTGCGCTCCAGTGTGCTGCTATAGGGTATTGCTTGCGTCATTCAAGCTGTTTTCACTCATTTTTCATTGCTGCTGAGAACTCTACAAATTGTAGCGCCCGCTTGAGCAAGAGTGCGTATTATTAAGTATATCGGGGCGATTTCACTCGTTTCAACGGTTATCGGAATTGTCAGCGAGGATCACCAAAAATGTTGTCACTTAGCAGGTTTTAGTGGCGTTGTTGAATAAATCGAACATTTGGCCGGCACGCGGATCAGATCACTCTCCTTCTGTCAACATAGCGACATTCCGTGGCCCAGCAAAAGTTCAACATCACCAACTGGAAGGCTTACAACAACGCCCTTATCACTCGGGGTTTACTCACTTTCTCGGTGGATGAAACGGCACTTCACGCCTGGTACTGCGAGGCAAAACCTTCTCTGCGTGGTCGCCCACCACATTATTCCGATATGGCAATCACCAGCGTATTGATGCTGAAACGGATTTTCGGCCTGACACTTCGCGCCCTACAGGGCTTTGTCGACTCCATTGTCACACTGATCAAAGTGCCGTTGAACTGCCCGGACGACACCTGCATCAGTAAGCGGGCAAAGTCCGGCCATGTCCCGTTTAAAACCCCAACGCCGGGTGAAATTGCGCACCTCGTTATCGACTCTAGCGGGCTTAACGTGTTGGGTGAAGGCGAGTGGATGGCAAAAAAATACGGTCAGGAAAAACGGCGGATCTGGCGAAAACTGCATTTGGCCGTAGATACAGAAACACATGAGGTCATCTGTGCTGACCTTTCTTTGAGCAATGTCACCGATATGGAAGCCTTCCCAGGTCTCATCCGTCAGAGGTACCGTAAAATCAAAGTCGCCTCGGCGGATCGGGCTTAGGATACGCGAGTGTGTGATGATGAGTTAAGGCGCAAGAGGCTCAGGGCGTTAATACCGCCCAGCAGCGTAGCCCGTTATTGGTCGGCAGACTATGCAGAGCGAAATCAAGCGGTAGCGAACCAGCGCCTTACCAGAGACAACACACGGTGGAAAAGTATCACAGGCTACCACCGACGTTCGATAGCGGCAACAGCGAGGTATAGAGTAAAACAGCTATTTGGTGGTCACCTGTCGCGGCGAGATTATGATGGGCAAGTTGCAGAGGCGCTGGCCATGATCTGTGCATTAAACAAGATGCCGCTCGCCGGTATGCTGAAAGTGTACGCCTTGCCTGAAAGCTGCCAATTCACGGGACTCTTTATTCCAAATCCGATTTATTCAACAAAGCCGGATTGATGACAAACCTCAGATGATGTTTATCTGGTTTTTTTTGATAATATTTAACCTATTGATTTATAATACTTGGGTGAGGCGATTCAATAACAGCCACCGAATTTGAAAGCACTTTGTCAGCAGTTTGAACCCGCGGTTTTTCCGTTTGTGGCCAGCTTACAATGGCGAGACGGTGATCGTATCTCCCCTCTGAGCCATACGCACGCGCTGCCCTGGTGTGAATTTAGTCGTGCCAGGCTTCTGGACTACCACCACGTCGTCTTTCTGATCGGTTTTAATTTCCAGCTCAAGGCCATCAGTACGACCTGCCGCTCCACCAACCTGATCACCTGCTACGCCACCAGCGACTACGCTTGCTGCGGTCGCGAGGTTGCGACCAGAACCGCCGCCGATGGTGTTACCGAGGAAACCACCCAGTACGGCTCCACCAAGGGTGCCAATCATGTTGGAGCCGCCTTGGTTTTGGATCTTGACAGGACGCACAGAAACCAGCGTACCGTATCGTACAGTTTGCACCTGCTTGGCCTGTGAGGCGCTGTAAACGTCGCCGGACATGGAATCATTGGCACAGCCCGCCAGAGTCACAGTGGCGATAGCAACGACGATAAGACGTTTGATCATATAAAACTCCTCATTTAATAGCTCATAATCTGGGGAATATCTCCAAGCCAGATTCAGTTAAAATGATAGACAAAGTATGGTTTAAAGCAACGTATATCACCATTCCTCACTTTCCATTGTTGCATACAGCGGCGTTGTTGAATAAATCGAACTTTTGGCCGCCACGAGGATCAGATCACTTTCCTTCTGTCAAAATAGCGACATTCCGTGGCCAAGCAAAAGTTCGATTTATTCAACAACGCCCATGGGTAATCAAAGCTGACCCAGCTTGGCAAACCAATATCAGGCGCATAGTGATAAAAAAGGCATAATAATTCATGGCGTTAATCTTTTAATTCTGGTTTATTTGTCGAGTCAACTGTTTCCTTCCCCATGCTGGGCTATAGGATTTTTCTATGAAGTCAGGCCATTATCATTACATTAGGTGTTATGTCTGGCACCAGCTTGGACGGAATCAATATGGTATTGGTATTGGATTGGTAGCTATTGGTATTGGACTGGCTCAGGGTAGCACAGCAGGCCAATGCCGATCCAATTGAAGCAAGATATTTTGGCCATGTGCCAGGGATAGCAGACCACGTTTGCCGCCGTTGGTCAGTTGGACGCTCAGTTGGGAACGCTATTTGGTGAAGCGGTGCTCGGCCTGCTAAAGCAAACCGGTATCCCGGCGCAACACATTACGGCCATCGGCTGCCACGGCCAGACGGTGTGGCATGAACCTGAAGGGAATACGCGGTTTTCGATGCAATTGTGCGATAACAACCGTATCGCTGCGGTGCCCAATATCACCACCGTTGGCGATTTCAGCAGGCGCGACATGGCTTAACATGGCTTACGGTGGCCAGGGTGCACCGCTGGTGCAAGCGTTTTATCAGGCGATGTTGGCGCATCCGACAGAGCGCCGCGTAGTGTTGAACATCGGCGGTATTGCCAATCTCTCCTTACTGTTGCCCGGCATACCGGTGCGTGGTTTCGGTACCGATCCGGGCAATATGCTGATGGATGCCTGGGTTTGGCGACACTTTTCACAACTTTATGACAAGGAAGCGGTGTGGGCGATACAGGGGCGCGTTTATTTGCCGTTGCTACAGCAGATGCTGGCTGCCCCCTATTTTGCGCGGCCTGCGCCAAAAAGCACGGGTCGCGAATATTTCAATATCGCCTGGTTGGAACAACAACTGGCGGGATCACCGGCGATTAGCCCGCTTGACGTACTGGCCACACTGGTTGAGTTGACGGCTATCACCCTCTGCGAGCAAGTGCAATTGGCCGGGGGATGTGAGCGTCTGCTAGTATGCGGTGGCGGGGTGCGCAATCTATTGCTGACGGCCCGGCTGTCGGCGATGCTGTCGGGTACCGAGGTCAGTTTGACCGACAATTTCGGCATCAGCGGTGATGAGTATGGAAGCGCTGGCGTTTGCCTGGCTAGCGTTCCGCACGCTAGCCGGCCTATCCGGCAACCTGCCGTCGGTAACGGGTGCCAGCCGTGAAACGCTGAAACGCTACTCTACTGTGTGGAATTTATCCGGTTTTGCCTTTAACTGACTGTTAGCTCCGTTAGGCATAGACATGCCTGGATTGATTTTTCTAAGAAGCAATAACATGCAAAAGGTCATATTAGTCACCGGCGCGTTAGTGCTGTCATCTTGCCGTTTTTTATGCCATAAAATAATCAAACGTTATATTATCAGTGCAGTACCACGCCGCTGCCGGCAGCATTGGACGCTAAAGCGAGCGAGGTCAGCTTTTTACTGGGTGGTTAGTTATTGCACCTGAAAGAGGGGCTGGCGTTAAGTATAACGATGGCAAGTACACTTTCTAATCGTAAGGGGGAACACCCATGTCGAGCGTAATGGCAGGGTAATGATAAGCGACTGTGTACAGGCTAGCTGAGTGGCTTATGGTGGTGTTAGAGCGCTTCAGCATGTAACCATATTTTTTGGCTGGTTGGTAAAGCTTATGAATGGAAACAATGGGTTTGATATTGCGAACCTGCGTCGTGAATACACCAGTGGCGGCCTGAGTCGCAACGATCTGAGTGTCAATCCGCTTGACCTGTTCGAACGCTGGTTGAAGCAAGCCTGCTATGCACGTCTGGCCGATCCTACCGCCATGTGCGTTGCTACCGTAGACGAAAATGGACAACCTTATCAGCGCATCGTGTTGTTGAAACATTTTGATGATAAAGGTTTAGTGTTTTATACCAACCTAGGTAGCCGCAAAGCGCAGCAACTGGCGCAAAATCCGCATATCAGCCTGCTGTTCCCGTGGCACATGCTTGAACGCCAGGTGATCTTCCTCGGCAAAGTGGAACGCCTGAAAACGCTGGATGTGCTGAAGTACTTTCACAGCCGACCAAAAGACAGCCAGATTGGTGCTTGGGTTTCCCAACAGTCATCGCGCATCTCCACACGCGGCGTGCTGGAAAGCAAATTCCTCGAACTTAAGCATAAATTCCAACAAGGTGAGGTACCATTGCCGAGTTTTTGGGGAGGATTTCGTGTAAAAGTCGATTCAGTCGAATTCTGGCAGGGCGGTGCCCACCGTCTGCATGACCGTTTCCTGTATCAGCGGAGCGAAAATGACTGGAAAATTGATCGCCTAGCGCCCTGAAGAAAGAAAATCCCTGTTGAGTGCTGGCACTGGCATCGGCAGCGCTTTATCCTATGCGCTACCCTGATTTTTGTTTTCGCCGCAGGGCGAAGGAGCTTGTACCGGTAAAGGTGCATTCGTTTATACATGGAGTCATTGATGGCAAGTAGCGACTTGATTAAACAACTGCAAGAGCGGGGCCTCGTTGCCCAGATAACGGATGAGGATGCATTAATAGAGCGACTGGCGCAAGGGCCAATTGTACTGTATTGCGGTTTCGATCCGACTGCGGACAGCTTGCATTTGGGTCATCTGGTTCCCCTTCTGTGCCTGAAGCGTTTCCAATTGGCTGGTCATAAACCGGTCGCATTGGTGGGGGGGGCCACCGGCCTGATCGGTGATCCCAGCTTTAAGGCAACTGAACGTAAGCTAAACACCAGCGAGACGGTGAACCAGTGGGGGGAAAAAATCCGCCAGCAGGTTTCTCCGTTCCTTGATTTTGACTGCGGCAGCAACAGCGCCATCGCCGCCAACAATTATGATTGGTTCGGCGGCATGAACGTGCTGACTTTCCTGCGCGATATCGGCAAACATTTCTCTGTGAACCAGATGATTAACAAGGAAGCGGTCAAGCAGCGTCTGGATCGTGATGACTCTGGTATCTCCTTCGCTGAATTCTCCTACAACCTGATGCAGGGTTTTGATTTCAGCGAGTTGTATCACCGCCATCAAGTAGAGTTACAGATCGGCGGTTCTGATCAATGGGGCAACATCACCTCTGGAATCGATCTGACCCGCCGGATGCATCAGAAACCCGTGTTCGGCCTGACTGTGCCGCTGATCACCAAAACGGACGGCACCAAGTTTGGCAAGACCGAAGGTGGCGCAGTCTGGCTATCGGCGGAGAAAACCAGCCCCTACAAATTCTACCAATTTTGGATCAACACGGCAGATGCCGATGTTTACCGTTTCCTGAAGTTTTTAACCTTCCTGAACCTGGCAGACATCAATGCGTTAGAAGAAGAAGACAAGAACAGCGATCAGGCCCCGCGCGCCCAGTACGTGCTGGCGGAGGAAGCGACTGGCACGGTGCACGGTGCCGAAGGTTTAGCTGCTGCTAAGCGTATCACTCAAAGCCTATTTTCCGGTGCGTTACACGACATGACCGAGGCGGACTTTGCCCAGTTGGCGCAGGACGGAATGCCAACTATCAAGCTTTCAGGGGATGCTGATCTGCAACAGGCGCTGGTAAATGCTGAATTGGTGCCGTCGCGCGGCCAGGCGCGCACCATGATCGTTTCTAATGCGGTGAGCATCAACGGCGAGAAGCAATCCAATGCAGAATACACCTTCAGCGATGCAGACCGTCTGTTTGGCCGTTACACGTTGCTGCGTCGCGGTAAAAAGCATTATTGCTTGGTGGACTGGAAATAATTAGAACATGAGGGTTGGCGGCCCCTTAATTTTAAGCAAGGCACGGTGAGATGAAAAACATTCTTTCTATCCAGTCACATGTGGTGTTTGGTAATGCCGGTAACAGCGCAACGGTTTTTCCCATGCGTCGCATGGGTGTTAACGTCTGGCCGCTAAACACCGTGCAATTTTCCAATTATACCCAGTACGGCAAATGGGCTGGTTGCGTGATGTCAGCTAACTACCTCAGCGAAATCGTTCAGGGGATCGCTGATATTGTTCAACTAAAGCACTGTGATGCGGTACTGAGTGGCTATATGGGCTCGGCGGAACAAGGTAGCCATATTTTAGCGATTGTGCGTCAGGTCAAGCTAGCTAATCCGAACGCCTAGTATTTCTGCGATCCGGTCATGGGGCACCCTGAAAAGGGCTGTATCGTGGCACCGGGTGTGGCTAAGTTCCACTGTGAGCAGTCGCTGCCGTGCAGCGACATCAGCGCGCCAAATCTACTGGCGCTGGAACTGTTGAGCCAGCGGAAGATCTGCAATGTGGGCCAGGCGGTAAGCGCTGCTCATGCTTTGATCGCCCAAGGGCCTAAGCGAGTGTTAGTCAAGCATCTAAGCCGCGCCGGTTATCGTCATCATTTTTTCGAAATGCTGCTAGTGACGGCGGATGAAGCCTGGCACATCAGCCGACCGCTGGTAGACTTCGGTACGCGGCAGCCAGTTGGCGTGGGCGATCTGACCAGCGGCCTGCTATTGGTGAATTTGTTAAAAGGAAAGACGCTGGACAAGGCATTAGAGCACACCGCTGCCTCAGTGTATGAGGTGATACTGACAACTCAGCAAATGGGGGAATATGAACTGCAGGTTGTTGCCGCACAGGATATGATCGTACAACCGCGCTGTGAATTTAAAGCGGTGAAATTGTAAACAGCCCATGAACCGGGTCCGTGATGTTTACCGGACACAGCTAACTTCATCCCTTCGGCGTTTAATGCCGCAATGACTGCTGGCCGCGCGGCGATGCGATCAAACCAAGCAATCAGATGGGCATAGTGTTTGGTATTAAACTGCAAGGTCATCGCCCAGCGCAGCACGGTAAACAGATAGGTATCTGCCAAGCTGAAACGGCTTCCTAGCAGTTGGTGCTGTTTAGCCCGCACCGAGTCCAAATAGCTGAACTGTTGCTCAAGCTTGGCTCGGGCGATGGCCTTGTACTCATCTAGCGTTTTAGGATTGAACAGTGGACTGAATCCCGTGTGCAGCTCGGTAGCAATGTAATTCAGCTATTCAATCGCATGGTAGCGCGACAGGGTGCCTGCTGCTGGCATCAGATCGCGATCCGGCACGCAGTCAGCCAAATATTGTACGATGGCCACGCCCTCGGTCAGCAGGCTGCCATCATCAAGCAGCACTGCTGGCACCTGTCCTTTAGGGTTGATGATCAGATAATCTGCGCTGCTCTCGGTTTTCTTCTGCACCAAATCAACTTTTTCCGCCGTAAAATCCAGGCCAGCCTCACGCAAGACGATATGCGCAGACAGATAACAGGCAGCCGCTTTATAGAACAGTTTCATCGCTAGCTCCTCGGTAGTGATCGGTGACAGATAGGGTAAACCTTTTAATGAGTCCAAGAAATCGTTTGGTGTTCCCGGTGGGTACTTTGACGGTTACTTCTTTGTAGGTTGGTTGGAAATAGCTTGGTACATTCACGGTTTTGTTCATGATTTATCCTTATTGTCATCCAGATCATGGTTTTCCCACATCCGCATGCTTTTGCGGCTTTGTTGAATAAATCGGATCTGGAATAAAGAGTCCCATGAATGGGCAGCCTTCAGGCAAGGCGTACACTTTCTGGCATACCGGCGAGCGTCATCTTGTTTAGTGAACAGATCATGGCCAGCGCCTCTGCAACTTGCCCATCATAATATCGCAGCGACAGGTGACCACCAAATAGCTGTTTTACTCTGTACCTCGCTGTTGCCGCTATCGAACGTCGGTGGTAGCCTGTGATACTTTTCCACCGTGTGTTGTCTCTGGTAACGTGCTGGTTCGCCACCGCTTGATTTCGCTCTGCATAGTCTGCCAACCAATAACGGGCTCCGCTGCTGGGCGGTATTAACGCCCTGAGCCTCTTGCGCCTTAACTCATCATCACACACTCGCGTATCCTAAGCCCGATCCGCCGAGGCGACTTTGATTTTACGGTACCTCTGACGGATGAGACCTGGGAAGGCTTCCATATCGGTGACATTGCTCAAAGAAAGGTCAGCACAGATGACCTCATGTGTTTCTGTATCTACGGCCAAATGCAGTTTTCGCCAGATCCGCCGTTTTTCCTGACCGTATTTTTTTGCCATCCACTCGCCTTCACCCAACACGTTAAGCCCGCTAGAGTCGATAACGAGGTGCGCAATTTCACCCGGCGTTGGGGTTTTAAACGGGACATGGCCGGACTTCGCCCGCTTACTGATGCAGGTGTCGTCCGGGTAGTTCAACGGCACTTTGATCAGTGTGACAATGGAGTCGACGAAGCCCTGGAGGGCGCGAAGTGTCAGGCCGAAAATACGTTTCAGCATCAATACGCTGGTGATTGCCATATCGGAATAATGTGGTGGGCGACCACGCAGAGAAGGTTTTGCCTCGCAGTACCAGGCGTGAAGTGCCGTTTCATCCACCGAGAAGGTGAGTGAACCCCGAGTGATAAGGGCGTTGTTGTAAGCCTTCCAGTTGGTGATGTTGAACTTTTGCTGGGCCACGGAATGTCGCTATTTTGATAGAAGGAGAGTGATCTGATCCGCGTGCCGGCCAAATGTTCGATTTATTCAACAACGCCACTGTTTCACAGAAAGCCAGAAACGCATCCGTGCCTTTATTCTCTATCTTTGTATTGCGCATGACGCCGGTGAAATCAATCACCCGAAGGTTAATTCCGTTGATCTTATTCAGGCGGCTGATGCAGAAAATAATGTCGTCTTTGTGGCTGATAGTACCGTACATTGGCGGGTTGCTTTCCCAGCGCACCAGGTTAATGGTGGGAGCGGTTACTTCGCTGGCCGAAAAAAGTGGGTCAGCCACCTCGGAGCAATGGGTCAGCATGACCGGCCTTACTGGATGGTCACCGGTGCCTTCAAGCCAGTCGGGGGAGACGCAAAACAAGGCTGCGATATGACCGATAACTGGCGTGGTCAGGTAATCCAGCTTGCGCTCCCGGCTCTCCAGCACGCTAACCCCCATGTTTATATCAGCCAGAAGCGTAGCCACGTTTGTCAGGCTCAGCCTGTGTGCGTCCATCAACTGCCATAAGCGGTCATACATATGCGTAACGGTGGCTTGACGTGGGGTCAGTGTATGGAGCATGACTCCCTCGACCACCATGTTGACCAGCTCGGCGGCAGAAATCCCCAGATTGCGCTATACCCGCGTGGTGAATTCCCGTACGGCGGGACGAAAGCGAATGGCCATTGGCGTGCCGCCAGTCTTTTTACTGTGCATCGGGGTGACAGAGTCAGTGACGTCGCCAGAAAGCTCTGCTGCGCCCGTTCGTCCGTTGGACGCTTTGCGCTATATGGTGTGGAGGGCCTTAGGTCTTTTTCTGCCGGACGTGGACGTCGCTGGCCGTTTGAACACATTTGCGAACTGCTGCGCGCGTTCGTAAAGCATTAACCGGGTGACTTTGGTTATCAGCGTTCCAGCTGGAGTACTGAATTGATAGCAATAAGAATCAATGAGATAACCGGATGTTGGTTGCATGCCGGAACAAGCCGGCGCTGGCTCTATGGGGTTAGCTAACGGATTGCCTTTCGGCTTTATGGTACAGGTACGAGAGCAGGTTTTGCTTAGGTTGGATAACAGCAGGTGGATAAATCCTATGCCGGGTTGCTTCTGCAAGCTATACCATCTAATTTAACGTTAATTCGAAGGGTGCTTGCGCGCCTATTTTGCACGTTATTGGTGGTTACCGGACGTAGGCTGGCAAGATAGCAATATGTTGCTACCTTGAAAAGCTTAGGTGTTTTTCCTGCTGCAGAGGGTGACTGCTAGACGTGCGGGTTGTTCGCCAGCAGCGACTAGTGGCTTGCTGATGCGGCTGGTTTCCACGCACCCCATTGTTTTATAACCGTCATTGGTCATATCCGGCATGCTGCATGACAATTCAACCCCAGAGTTCCAGGCGATCAAATCACTCATATGATGGTGATAAACTTCAAGGGTGCGTTGTAGCGCTGGATCTGTGATCAAGCTGAGAGCTTCTGGTTGGTTGTAGACACGGTCTGTCTGGCCGATAAACCGCAGGTTGCCAGTTTGACATTCTGGGAGACCACCTGCCACTTTATCGATATAGTTTTCGCCAAGGGACGCCACTTGTATCTGCGCGATATCGCCGATTTGGAAGTAGGTATGCAGCGCAGCAGTCGCCTGATAGTCGCTGTACGATTCCAGCTAGATCTCACATTTCACGCCCAACTTGAAGCGGGCAATCAGCGTAAAAGCGGGCGGCCACCGCTTATAGGTTTGTTCATTGTCTTTCAGCGTGAAGGTCAGAATAACGCCGTTCTCGTCCTCATCGTGGCCCGCCATGCACAAGGGCTGGGTGCGAACGGTTGTGCTACAGCTCCAAACCAAGGCCAGCAGATTGGCACGCCGCCATGGAGCGCTTGGCCTGTTTTGAAAGGGGTATTAGCGCTAAGCCAGATTATTGGCTTAGTGCCACTGGGTTGCCAGGCCTAATAGTTGTGCGCCCTGTTAGGGCAACAGCCTCCCGAACCTTGGGATGTGAAACAACCACTATACCCAATTCATCGAGCTAGCGCTGGCTGATATAAGGAGAGATTTGTGTGGTTACGGGCAGGCTGAAAATTTTCTCGTTCATTATTTGGCCTCTTGTTCGGCTAAACAGCAGCGAAGAGGGCGGCATTGATGTCGCCCTCTTTCACCCGCTTGCCATCATGCCATTATTTGGAGATGTGAGCGATCAGATCCAGAACCTTGTGGGAGTATCCTGTTTCGTTGTCGTACCAGGAAACCAGTTTCACAAATTTGTCATTCAATGCGATACCGGCTTTGGCATCGAACACGGAAGTCAGGGTTTCGCCGTTGAAATCGGTAGAAGCCACATCATCTTCAATGTAGCCCAGCACGCCTTTCATCGAACCTTCAGCAGCATCCTTGATGAATTTCTTAATTTCTTCATAGGTAGCGGGTTTTTCCAGACGCACGGTCAGGTCAACTACCGATACGTTTGGCGTCGGAACACGGAATGACATACCGGTCAGCTTGCCTTTCAGCTCAGGCAGAACTACGCCTACCGCTTTAGCGGCACCGGTAGAAGAAGGGATAATATTCTGGGAGGCACCACGGCCACCACGCCAGTCTTTCAGAGATGGGCTATCAACAGTTTTCTGAGTTGCGGTGGTGGCATGAACAGTGGTCATCAGACCTTCAATGATGCCGAAGTTATCGTTGATAACTTTAGCCAGTGGAGCCAGGCAGTTGGTGGTGCAAGAGGCGTTAGAAACGATATCCTGGCCAGCGTACTTTTCAAAGTTAGCACCACGAACGAACATGGGGGTCGCATCTTTGGACGGGCCTGTCATTACAACTTTCTTTGCGCCCGCCACGATGTGCTTACGTGCGGTTTCGTCAGTGAGGAAGATACCAGTCGCTTCCGCTACTACATCAACGCCCACTTCGTTCCACTTGAGGTTAGCAGGGTCTTTTTCTACGGTAACACGGATAGTCTTGCCGTTAACAACCAGATGGCCATCTTTAACTTCTACAGTACCGTTGAAACGGCCGTGAGTAGAGTCATACTGCAGCATGTAAGCCATGTACTCTGGGTCCAACAGATCGTTGATTGCAACGATTTCGATGTCAGAACGTTCCTGAGCAGCACGGAAAACAATGCGACCAATACGGCCAAAACCGTTGATCCCTACTTTGATAGTCATAATTCCACCAGCTATTGTTAGTGAATAAAGGATGCGTTGTAAAATTACAAAAACCTTACCAAGCGTCAAGCGGAATTGTGTCAATCCGTGCGGTAAACTAAATCTAAAGGTTAAGGTTGCGCGTTTATTGCTCGTCCCGTTTGCGTGTCGCCTAATGTACTATAATGGGTGCAAACTTAGAAATATAAACTCATCGTCTATAATTGTGTGATCAGGATCACATATCACTCTGGATTAACCTTTTTACGCTAATCAGTTGGGCAAAAAATTTCTGCATAAGTATTTATTTTTTGTTACCTGGTGCTCCGTAAAGCCCCGTCCTTCATGGCGAGGATAATAAGGCGCGGTTTTCCGACTAACTGGGTGTTTGCTATTGCTCAATGTATTGCCGTATGATCGATATCGGCGCCCCACCGCAACTACTTGCAAAATAACTCGGTGTCCACAGAACACCTTTGCAGTAATAGCGCTGGGCTATATCGGGGCGGTCACGGCGAAGCAGTCTGCTAGAGACGCCTTTAAGACTGTTGACCAAGTTTGATATTGCCAGCTTTGGCGGGTAGTTAATCAGCAAATGCACGTGATCGCATTCACCATCCAGCTCGACCAGCTCAACATCAAAGTCAGTACATACGCTATAAAAGTGGCGTTGTTGAATAAATCGGATTTGGAATAAAGAGTCCCCTGAAAGATGCCCATTCAGGGGACTCTTTATTCCAAATCCGATTTATTCAACAACGCCGACTCAAAGCGACGGGGAGTAATAAGATAGACATAATAGAGATACTGCCCGGCGAACTGAGCAGTAGCAGGAGGGCTAGCTCTCTTCCAGATTGATCGCTACATCTTGCAGCGTGGTGGTCGGCTTAGCTGCTTCATCCATCCAGGCTGTGAGTAAGCGGTAGGACACAGCGAGTACCACCGGGCCGATAAATAGGCCGATCAAACCGAAGGCCAGCAGGCCGCCGATTACTCCTAACAGGATCAGCAGCGTTGGCAAATCAGCCCCCATGCGGATCAGCATTGGCCGCAGTACGTTATCCAACGTGGCGACTACGCAACTCCATATCACAAGTACCGTAGCCCAAGTGGTATCACCGCTCCAGTACAGCCAGATGATGGCTGGCACCAGCACCAGCAGCGGTCCCAATTGTGCCACGCAGCAGATAAAGATCAGCACCGTCAGCCAAGTGGTGGCGGGGATACCACTCAGTGCCAAGCCGATCCCTCCCAACACTGACTGTACCAGGGCTGTCACCACCACGCCCAGCGCCACTGCACGAATCGCTTGCCCGCCCAGCAATACCGCTGCATCGCCGCGCTCAGCGCCTAAACGCACCGCAAAATGGCGGATACCGAGCGCCACCTGCTCACCACGCGCATACAGTATCACGCTAAACAACAGCATCAGCGTGCAGTGCAGTAGCAGACGGCCGATATGTGCCGCCTGCGCGACAAACCAGGTGGCAGTTTGGCCAAAATACGGCTGCATTTTTGCCAGCAGCGCGGCACCGCCAGCATTGACCAAGGCATGATAACTGTTATAGATCTTGTCACCGAACATCCGTAGGGATTGCAGCCAGACAAGATCAGGCATATGCAGCTTGCCGAGCGTGCTGGCCCAAGCGATAACCGGGCCACTGTTATCCACCAGGCTCCCGATCATCAGAGAAATTGGCAGAATGAACAGCAAGATCAGTAGCAGCGTCATGGCCATCACTGCCAGCGAGCGTCTCCCCCACAGCAGCTTTTGCAACTTGATCAGCAATGGCCAGGTTGCGATCACCACCATCGCAGCCCAGGATAAGCCGAGAATAAACGGCTGGATAATCCAAAAACTGGCGATGATCATGGTGGCGATAAACAGCACACCAAAAATAATCCGTGGTAAATCGTATCGATGTTGAGGTTGTGTCATCAATGGGTCTCTTTTTTCGTAAGTTAATTTCGTGGCACTTCATTATTATGGTTCATCTTCGCCAATTTTCACAGCGCACTATACATTTTTACGATGGAATGGCTTTGTTGAATAAATCAGATTTAGAATAAAAGATTCCCCTGAATGGGCATCTTTCAGGCAAGGCGTACACTTTCTGGCATACCGGTGAGCGGCATCTTGTTTAATGCACAGATCATGGCCAGCGCCTCTGCAACTTGCCCATCATAATCTCGCAGCGACAGGTGACCAAATAGCTATTTTACTCTGTATCTCGCTGTTGCCGCTATCGAACGTCGGTGGTAGCCTGTGATACTTTTCCACCGTGTGTTGTCTCTGGTAACGCGCTGGTTCGCCACCGCTTGAAGGCGACTTTGATTTTACGGTACCTCTGGCGGATGAGACCTAGGAAGGCTTCGGTGTCGGTGACATTGCTCAAGGAAAGGTCAGCACAGATGACCTGATGTGTTTCTGTATCTACGGACAAATGCAGTTTTCGCCAGATCCGCCATTTTTCCTGACCGTGTTTTTTTGCCATCCACTCCCCTTCACCCAACACGTTGAGCCCGCTAGAGTCGATAACGAGGTGCGCAATTTCACCCGGCGTTGCGGTTTTAAACGGGACATGGCCAGACTTCGCCCGCTTACTGATGCAGGTGTCGTCCGGGCAGTTCAACGGCACTTTGATCAGTGTGACACTGGAGTCGACGAAGCCCTGGAGGGCGCGAAGTGTCAGGCCGAAAATCCGTTTCAGCATTAATACGCTGGTGATTGCCATATCGGAATAATGGTGTCGGCGACCACGCAGAGAAGGTTTTGCCTCGCAGTACCAGGCGTGAAGTGCCGTTTCATCCCCCCAGCAAGTGAGTGAACCCCGAGTGATAAGGGCGTTGTTGTAAGCCTTCCAGTTGGTGATGTTGAACTTTTGCTGGGCCACGGAATGTCGCTATTTTGACAGAAGGAGAGTGATCTGATCCTCGTCCCGGCCAAAAGTTCGATTTATTCCACAACGCCGCTGCGTTCACCTGATAAGTCACTGTTTCGCCCACTTTGTCGTTGTGTGGCAGCAAACGACATCATTGCGCATAGTTGGTTGCGTACACTTTCATCATTGCACGGAAATCAGGGGTATAGTGCTGTTCCATTAGTTGACCCACTCTTTTCTTAACGATTTATGGTGCAACGCCAGCCATTGTAGTGCAATCACCGATGCGGCGTTATAGATCATGCCTTCTTCAACCCAGCAATAAGCCTGCTCACGGCTGACCACATGGACGCGGATGTCTTCATTTTCTTCTTCCAACCCATGGATACCCTTGGCGGTAGCGGCATCCACCTCGCCGACCATGATCGACAAGCGTTCGCTGGTCCCCCCTGGGCTGGCCAGATAGCTCAGCACCGGCTTGCAACGCCCAACATCCACGCCAGCCTCTTCTAGCGCCTCGCGGCGGCATACATCCTCGATGCTCTCGCCGGTCTCGATCATTCCTGCTACTATTTCCAGCAGCCAAGGTGAATGGCTGGTATCGACAGCGGCGATGCGCAATTGTTCAATCAGCACTACTTCGTCGCGCACTGGGTCATAGGGTAGCAACACCGCCGCGTGCCCACGCTCGAAAATCTCCCGTTGAATCTCCGCGCTGATTTCGCCGTTGAATAAGCGGTGGCGAAACCGGTATAAATTGAGTGAAAAAAAACCACGGTACAGCGTTTCACAGGCAATAATGTCTACATCTTTTTTGTCGAAAGTAACGGGCGACGGCTGCGAACGGTTCATAAGCTCATGCTCCTGCGTTAATATGGCGATAAAATAAACAGATTTGATGATAAAAAACCACGAGATAATTTGCCGCTGCTTTATGCCAAATCGTCAGCCATGATATCAGGTATAACGTAGGCGGCTAGGCACGCTGAAAGCTAAAAGTTATATCAGGTGGCACATTCAGCCACCTGATGAGCACAACTGGCCCTGCTAGAATCAGCAACTCAATTCGTTTATCGTCAGCGTTAACATAGAAATATTGCTGCACAAAAAGGAATGCAAATGAAGAAAATGTTCCCCTTTCTTATCGGTCTAAGCCTGGGCTGCTTAAGTGCAATGAGCCAGGCAGTGAACCTGTTACAGGTCTACAAACAGGCCAGGGAAAGCAACCCAGAACTGCGCAAAACTGCTGCTGACCGTGACGCTGCATTCGAAAAAATCAACGAAGCTCGCAGCCCGCTCTTACCACAGCTCAGTCTGACCGCGGGTTATGCTTATGATCGTGGCTACCGCGATGCCAATAATATCAACTCTACTATGACTAACGGTTCTCTCGCATTGACACAGACCATTTTTGATATGTCGAAATGGCGCGTGTTGATGTTCCAGGAAAAAACCGCGGGTATCTCTGACGTCACCTTTCAGACCTCTTCGCAGCGTTTGATTATTGATACTGCCACCGCTTACTTCAGTGTGCTGAGTGCTATCGATGCGCTGTCCTATACACAGGCGAAAAAACAAGCGGTGTACCGCACGCTGGATCAAACTACTCAACGCTTCAACGTAGGCTTAGTGGCGATCACTGACGTACAGAACGCCCGCTCTAACTACGACACTGTGCTGGCGTCTGAAGTCACCGCGCGCAATACGTTAGATAATGCGTTGGAAAAATTGCGCCAGATGACCGGCACCTTCTACCCGGAGCTGGCCTCGTTGGATACTGACCGATTCAGCACCCAGCGCCCGGAAGCGGTGAATAACCTGCTGAAAGAGGCGGAAGCGCGTAATCTGAGCCTGCTTTCCGCGCGTTTAAGCCAGGATTTGGCCCGTGAGCAGATCCGTTTAGCGCAGACCTGCTACATGCCGACCATTAATATGAGTGCATCCACCGGTATTGCCAATACCAAATATAGCGGTTCTAGTAGCAGCGGCGACTCTGACAGCAACGCTGGTCAGAATAAAATTGGCCTGATCATCAATCTGCCGCTTTACAGTGGCGGTGCGACTAACTCTCAGGTACAGCAGGCACAGTATAATTTTGTCGGTGCCAGTGAATCGCTGGAAAGCGCACACCGCAGCCTGGTGCAAACTGTGCGTTCATCATTTAATAACGTGAACGCGTCGATCAGCAGCATCAACGCCTACAAACAGGCAGTAGTTTCCGCTCAAAGTTCCATGGACGCCATGGAAGCCAGTTATCAGGTGGGAACTGGCACCATCGTTGACGTGTTGAATGCCACTACCACGCTGTATAACGCTAAGCAGCAACTCGCAAGCGCACGTTATACTTATCTGATCAACCAGCTAAACATCAAATCTTCACTCGGGACGCTGAATGAAAATGATTTGCTGGTGCTCAATGGTGCGCTGGGCAAACCTGTTTCCACTTCTCCAGAGGTACTGGCTCTCCCCACCACCGAGTAAAACGCCTATGCCAATAGCTATAACGGCGACGGGCCAGCCACCGATACCACTCAACCAGCGCGCAACAGCGGTGATCCATTCCGTCACTGACGCATGCGCTACTGCCTATGGGACCTGGCATCTGCTATGCCCCATTTTTTACCTCCATCTCTACTTAAGCTTTAATTTTAACCCTTTTTCCCCTATCCTTAGCCTCACTACTCGGAAAGGGCAAAGACAGCCCAAATGATGGGATTAATAACGATGAAACGGACAAAAAGCATCAACCAAGAAATGTTCCGCAAATCTTGGCGCAGCTACCCTGTGGCACCCTTGGCCCTGGCGATCAGTGCAGTCTTTATGCTGGCTGGCTGCGAGAAGAGCGACGAAACCGTCGCCATGTATCAAAATGCTGACGACTGTTCGCGCTCGAATCCTTCCATGCGCGAGCAGTGCACCACGACCTACCATAACGCGTTGAAAGAAGCCGAAAAAACCGCGCCAAAATACGCCACCCGTGAAGACTGCGTCGCCGAATTTGGTGACGCGCAGTGTACCCAGGCACCAGCGCAGGCTGGCGTGGCGGCAGGATCTCAAAGCAGCGGCAGCGTCTGGATGCAGCTGATGGCCGGTTACATGATGGGCCGCATGATGGGGGGGGCTGGCTTTGCTCAGCAGCCGCTGTTCACCTCCCAAAACTCTGCCAGCCCGGCCAATGGCAAGTTCGCTGACGCTACCGGCAAAAGTTATGGCACGGCGACATCCGGTGGGCGCACTACGACTGTGACGAAAACCGCCATGGCCACGAAGCCTGCGGTCACCCATACCATCACCCGTGGCGGCTTCGGCAAAACCGTCGCCAAATATAACAGTATGCAACGCCGCAGCGCCACCTCCGGCTCTCGCAGTATGGGCGGCTAAAGCATGAAGCGCGTTACCATTACCGAACGCCCGGACTGGCGCGAAAAAGCCACTGAATTCGGCTTCCATTTCCATACAATGTACGACCAGCCGTACTGGTGTGAAGATGCCTATTATCAGTTCACACTGGCGCAGATTGAAGAGATCGAAAGCACCACTGCTGAGCTGCACCAGATGTGCTTAAAAGTGGTGGAGAGAGTAGTTACCAGCGATGCACTGATGGCTAAATTCCGCATCCCGAAACACACTTGGGGCTTTGTACGCAGAGCCTGGCACACCCGTCAGCCTTCGCTGTATTCGCGTCTCGATTTGTCCTACGATGGCGTCAACCCGCCTAAATTGTTGGAAAACAACGCTGATACGCCAACCTTGCCGTATGAGTCCGCCTTCTTCCAATGGCTGTGGCTGGAAGACCAGATCAAGGCTGGCAAGCTGGTTCCACAAGCGGATCAGTTCAACAGCCTACAGGAAAAACTGATTGAACGTTTCGCTGATCTGAAAGCGCATCATGGCTTCGACTTGTTGCACTTGGCTTGCTGCCAAGACAGTGAGGAAGATCGTGGCACCGTGCAATATCTGCAAGACTGTGCGTCAGAAGCTGGCCTAGCGACCGAGTTCCTGTTTATGGAAGAGATTGGCCTAGGCGAGAAAGGCCAGTTTACCGATCTACAGGATCAGGTGATCAGCAACCTGTTCAAGCTTTACCCGTGGGAGTTTATGCTGCGCGAGATGTTTACCACCAAGTTGGAGGACGCTGGTGTGCGCTGGTTGGAGCCTGCTTGGAAAAGCATCATCTCAAATAAGGCGCTGCTGCCACTGCTGTGGGAAATGTTCCCGAATCATCCGAACCTACTGCCAGCCTACTTTGCTGAAGATGCACATCCGCCGCTGGAGCATTATGTCACCAAACCGCTGTTCTCACGCGAGGGTGCCAATATCCAGATTGTCGAAAACGGCCAGCAAGTCGCGTGCGTTGGAGGCCCCTATGGTGAAGAAGGTATAATTGTTCAACAGTTCCATCCGCTGCCGCAGTTTGAAGGCAGCTACACACTTATCGGCAGTTGGTTGGTTGACGATCAGCCCTGTGGCATCGGCCTACGTGAAGATCGTCAACTGATCACCCAAGATATGTCGCGCTTCTATCCGCATATCATTCTTGGTTGACGAAGGCTCTGAATCGGAAAACACCAGTCAGTGGCTGGCGTTTTCACCTCAACTGGCTTTCTGCTTATGAGCCTGGCGATAAGCCACCAGATCCTCGATAGTCAGCATTACCATGCCGTGCTGCTTTGCGAATGCCATCACTTCCGGCGCACGCGCCATGCTGCCATCATCGTTGGTCAGTTCACACAGCACACCGGCAGGTTTGAAACCGGCCATCGCCACCAGATCGATAGTCGCTTCGGTATGACCACGGCGGCTCAGTACGCCACCCGGTTGCGCTCGCAGCGGGAAGACATGGCCTGGGCGGTTTAGATCGCCCGGTTTGGCGTTATCGGCAATGGCTGCACGGATAGTGATCAGGCGATCCGTCGCGGAAACCCCGGTGGTAACGCCCAGTGCCGCTTCAATGCTCACGGTGAAAGCGGTCTGGAACTGGCTGGAGTTATTGGTCACCATCATCGGCAGATCGAGCTGCTGGCGGCGATCTTCGGTGATGCACAGGCACACGATACCGCTGCCATGGCGAATGGTCAGCGCCATTTGTTCAACCGTCATGGTTTCAGCGGCGAAAATCATATCACCTTCATTTTCACGGTTTTCGTCATCAAGCACCATAACACTGCGCCCGTTGCGCAATGCATCGAGAGCGCGTTCAACGCGTTCTATCGGTGTGCCGAAATCTGAAAGTAGTGTCTGATTCATGGTAAAAAACCTCATTAGAAAATTATGGATTACCAGAATCAGGGCGATCTTGAGGGGTAGCTAGCAATAGCTAAAAGCAACGTAAGCTGTCACAAGCCCAACAGATATCGCTACTCTCCCATCCGGACTATCACCGTCGGCTCCGGAATTACACCGGATATGCTGACCTCTAACCCGCTTGTAACAGACTTGTTGAGTGCTCGCGGGCTTTCACCGTAGCAGGTGATTTACCGCCGGTGGGGACTTTCACCCCGCCCTGAGAATAAGCGGGTTGACTATAGCGCTAATGATTAAACAGGGCAATTAGCAAAAACATCATGCAGCCACAGGTGGCGGGGGAGTTAGAGTTTATTCGGCGGGCCACTCGCATTACACTAGTAGGGTAGCTATTAAACTCTGAAAGGGATACGCCATGATTGACCCGAAAAAAATTGAACAGATCGCACGCCAGGTTCATGGATCCATGCCTAAAGGCGTGTATGAATTCGGGGAAGACGTTGAGAAGAAAATTTGCCAGGTGCTACAGTCACAACTGGCTCGTTTGGATTTGGTCAATCGCGAAACGTTCGACGTGCAGACTCAACTGCTGCTACGTACCCGTGAGCAACTAGCGTTGCTGGAACAGCGCATAACCGGTCTGGAAGACAAGCTGAATGCGGCATCTACCGCCAAGCAAGAAGAATAATTCTCGTTGGGCGCGCAGCATCGCGCCCCTATTGCCGCCTGACCGACTGCGAGCGGTTCCGCAACCCTAGCCAAATAATGGCCGAACATCATACTCGTTAGTTCGGCAAAGTGGGCTACTGCTCATCCTCACCACCGTTTCCAGCGTGCCGCTCTTTGATGGCGGTGACGATATTGGTTGTTGATAAGCCCTGTTCAAAGTTCAGCACTTTGACATCGCCGCCATTGGCCCATACCTCTGTGCTACCGGCGATATCTTCCGGCTTGTAGTCACCGCCTTTCACCAGCAAATCTGGCAAGATATCGCTGATCAAACGTTGCGGAGTGTCTTCCTCAAACGGCACTACCCAGTCTACTGCCTCCAGTGCGCCGAGCACGATCATGCGGTTTTCCAGCGCGTTGACTGGGCGAGTTTCGCCCTTCAGTCGCTTGGTAGAAGCATCGCTGTTCACCGCTACGATTAACAGATCACCCAACTTGCGGGCATTGGCCAAATAGGAAACGTGGCCAGCGTGCAGAATGTCGAAAATACCGTTGGTCATCACTACTTTCTCACCACGCTGACGTGCTTGCGCTATGGCGGTTTTCAACTGGGCTTCAGTCATCATGCTAAAGCCGGTTCCCGAGCGGCCACGCACAGCATTTTCCAGCTCGATCGGCGAAACGCTGGAAGTTCCCAGCTTGCCGACCACCACGCCAGCGGCAGCGTTGGCCAGGAAACAGGACTCTTCCAGCGAGTTGCCGGCGGCTAAAGCGGCGGCCAACACGCCAATCACGGTATCGCCAGCACCGGTGACGTCGAACACCTCCTGAGCTTGGGTGGGAAGATTCAGTGGCGCAACGCCCGGTTGCAGCAAGGTCATGCCGTGCTCTGAACGGGTTACCAGCAGCGCGGATAGCGCAAAGTCAGCCATTAGCTTCATGCCGCGTTCCACCAGATCGGCTTCATCCTTGCAATGGCCTACTATTGCTTCGAATTCGGACAGATTCGGCGTTAGCAGCGTAGCGCCGCGATAGCGTTCAAAATCAGAGCCTTTCGGATCGATCAATACCGGCACCTTGGCGGCACGCGCCAGTTTGATTATGTTTTGCACTTGGCTTATCGCGCCTTTGGCATAGTCTGACAGCACCAGCACACCGATCTGCGGCAATGCCTGCTGGATGCGCGTTAATACTGGCTGCGCGTCGACGTTGGAAAAGCCCTCTTCAAAGTCGAGACGGATCAACTGCTGATTGCGCGATAGTACGCGCAGCTTGGTGATGGTCGGATGGGTAGGCACTGAGACAAAATCGCAGTACACGTTCACGGTGTTTAGCTTGGCGCTGAGCACTCGCGCTGCATCGTCGATGCCGGTCAGCCCCACCAGACGTGAATTGGTACCCAGTGAAGCAATGTTCATCGCCACGTTAGCCGCACCGCCGGGACGCTCTTCAATAGTATCAACCTTGACCACAGGCACCGGGGCTTCCGGTGAGATGCGACTGGTCGGGCCATACCAATAGCGATCCAACATGACGTCACCTACTACCAGTACACTAGCGTGGCGAAAATCAGGTAGTGTAACTTTCATCCGATAACTCCAAAGAAGCACAAAATTTTTATGCCGCCGATATTAGCATAGACGTCTGTAATAGCAGCAAAACGTATTGCGCAAGGTCAGCCTCAGCTCAGCCATTTAAGCCAACTGATGCGTACTTGTTGGCGCTCGGTGGCGAACAGTGCGCTGCTGACCTTGCCAGAGTGTTCCTGCAACGCTAGATGATGGATGGTATCGCGCATGGTGACGTAGGCTGTGGTCAGCGCACACGCTTCCTCCTCTGGCATAATGCCTTCATTGGCTATCAGCCCGAAGATGCGCACGTTATCAGGCCAACGTGTCAGTCGTGGTTCTGTACTTGCATAGCCTAAGACGATATATTGGGCGATAAATTCGATATCGGTGATACCGCCTTCATTAGCTTTGATATCAAACATATCGCGCTGCTGGTTGCTCCGGTGGCGGCGCATTTTTTCGCGCATTTCACGCACCTCACGCCGAAGCAATCCCCGTTCGCGCACTTTACACAGGATTTCGCGGCGTAGGTGGTCAAATTGCTGGTGCAATAGCGGGTCGCCGTGTACGATGCGCGCCCGTACCAGAGCCTGATGCTCCCAAGTCCAGGCTTCGTGCTGCTGATAGTCGGCAAACGCCCCCAGGGTGCTGACCAGCAGGCCAGCTGCGCCGGAAGGCCGCAGGCGGGTGTCCACTTCATACAAAATGCCGGATGAAGTACGGGTGCTGAACAGGTGCATCACACGCTTTGCCAGGCGCAGATAGAATTGGCGGCCATCAATGCTGCGTTCGCCGTCTGTTGTCACCTCCGGCGGGCAATCCACCAGAAACACCAGATCAAGATCGGAGCTGTAGCCCAACTCCCAGCCGCCCAGTTTACCGTAGCCAATCACCGCAAAGCCGTTACCGGCGCGATCCTGCAAATGGCTCGGTTGACCAAAGCGGGCCACCATATTGCCCCAGGCTTGTTGCACCACGGCGTCGATAATTGCTGTTGCCAGATAGGTAAGGTGATCGCTCACTTTCATCACTGGCAGCGCCCCAACGATATCTGCGGCAGCAATGTGCAGCAGTTGCGCTTGTTTGAACTGACGCAACGCCTCCAATCTTTGCTCATCGTCGTCCTCAGCCACTCGCAGCAGATATTGGCGCAGCTCGCTGTGATAAGCATCCGGGGAAACGGGTTGATACAGGGTGGCTGGCTCCAACAATTCGTCCAGCAGCAGCGTATAACGTGATAGCTGGTTGGTGACCATCGGCGAGGCGGCGCACAAGCGGATCAGATGGTTGCACGCCGCAGGGTATTCCACCAGTAGCTCAAGGTAGGTGGTGCTGGTGACGATGCTCAACAGCAGTTATGTCAGGTGCAGTAGTGTTGTTGGCGCGTCCTGACGTGGACACAGCTCCGCAAGTAGACGCGGCATTAGTTGATCGAGCACGTTGCGACCACGCTGGCCAATGGTACGTTTATCGATGTCATGGCGGAAGTGGGTGATAATTTACAGTATTTGCTGGCGCGTTTGTTCGCCCAGGTGCAGCGTCGGCGGGGCCAGCTCATTTTCTTCTAACCTATCCTGCCATAAACGGTGGTATTGCTGATAGTGGAGATCTTCTTCTATATCAGCGCCATCGTCGCCGATGAAGTTACTAAATACCGCCCTGACCGCCTGCATATTCCTATCCAGCACCGTCAGTAACGCTGGCCAATCTTTCAGCCTCATGCCGTGCGCCAGCCGCGCCTGGTCAAGTTCATCTTGCGGCAGCGTCTGCTGATCAGCGATCGCCTGTAGCAGGTTTTCCAGCCGTCGTAGGAACAGACAGCTGGCGCTCAGCGCCTGTACTTGCCTGGCTTCCAACAGCCCTAACTCGCCAAAGGTTTGCAGCGTCGGCAATAGCGAACGACCCTGCAACGCCGGTTCGCGCCCACCCCGAATAAGTTGGAAAACCTGAGTGATTAATTCGATTTCCCAAATGCCGCCCGCGCCCAGCTTGATGTTGTCTTTCAGACCACGGCGGCGCACTTCGCGTGCGAGCATCCCTTTCATATTACGCAGCGATTGGATCACGCTGAAATCAATATAGCGGCGAAACACAAATGGCCGCAGAGTTTCGCGTAATTCCTTGCTGTAGCTATATTCCGAGCCGCCGAGTAGCCGTGCTTTCACCATGGCGTAGCGCTCCCAGTCGCACTCCTGCTCCTGATAATAATCCTCCAGTGCAGCAAAACTCATTACCAGTGGGCCGATGTCTCCCAATGGCCGCATGCGCATATCCAGGCGATAGACTAAACCGTCGATGGTCTGCTGATCCAGCGCCTTGATCAGTCGCTGGCCAAGGCGAGTGAAAAATTGGGCGTTATCCCGTTCGAGTCGGCCACCTCGGGTATGACCGTTTTCCGGGTAGGCAAAAATCAGATCGATGTCTGAAGAGAAGTTCAGTTCGCCACCGCCCAGTTTGCCCATGCCGAGGATCAACAGCGGCTGTGGTTTGCCCTGATCATTGCACGGCGTACCCCATTCATCGCAGCAACTGCAGTACAGCCAGTCGCGCGCGCTGAAAATCAGCGTTTCCGCCAGCCCGCTGAGCTGCTGTAGCGTTTCTTCGGTGGTGCATTGGCGCAGCACCTGCGCCCAGGCTATGCGCACCAGCATTTCGCAGCGGAATAGGCGCAGCACGTGCATCAGCCCTGCCTCATCGTGCACCTTTTCCAGATCCTTCTGTAGCCAGGCCGTATAATGCTGCCACTCATCCGGCGTTCGTGGCTGCTGACGCAGCCTTTCCAGCCACGTTGGCTGGCCGAGTAGCATCTCGCTGAAAAAGTTACTTGACGCCAGCACCCACTGTTCCTGGGGGCTAAACAGATAGCTTGCGCCGTGAACTTCGCAAAAATGCTGCACAACCTGCTTTGCCTGAGCTTGCAACTCTGCTGAGAGTGGCAACATATTGTTAATCCATTTTGTTTTGCAGCCTGTCAGGTCGGCTTCATTATCAAAGTGCGCCGTTTAACCAAAATGGCGCATGCGATAAAGCCTGCTTACGGCTGGCTTTATACCCGCTTTGACGGCGTTCGGCCACAGCGAGTTACAGCTCGTGCCAACTGGCGAGGTAAGGATCGGTTTGCTCGTCGGGGTAAATCCCCGAAAGCAGCGTAAACGCTGACAGGTTGCGCGTTAGACTCGGTAATTGCTCTTGATATTCGTCGTCATTCAATGTGTGGTTAAAGGCTGCTCTCAGCTCGGCAGCGCTACGCCCCAACATGATGTCGCAGAAACGCTTGAAGGAATCGTCCAGCTTAGCCTGTCCCTTAACACCGACGAACGATCGCCAGTCGCGGGTTACTAACCATGATGTAAGCGCCAACTTACATTGTAGGTACTGCGCGCTGTAGCACAATACCTGCGGCTGAACAGTGTTATCCACCAGCAACGGCTCCAGCGTGGTCAGACGAGCGCGCAGATCGGCACTGGCCTTACGCGGCACCAAACCACCGAAAATCACTAGGGCCTGGCGTATCAGCGCTATCGCTTCCAGCACCGAACGGCGAGCCTGAAAGTCGCCGCCTAGCCATAGTTCTTCGTGGTACTGCCAGTGGCTGAGCGCCAGTTCAACGCTGGCGATCATGCCTTGCTCAACGCTGGATTTGGCTGCTGGTTTCAGTACTCTCAGCTGACGGCGCTCATGCGTTACATTACCTTGCGCCAAGTGATAACCGCGCGCCGCCTTGCTCAGGCTACCTTGGCGCAAACCACCGTGTTCCGCCAGCCCGTTGGCCAATGCCAACAGATCTGCGGTTTTGCCCTGTTTGAGTTCCAATTCGATCTCACACAGGGCCTCGCTCAGTTCACCTGCGCTGATTTCACCCTGATCGATACCCACTTCAATCTCGCTTATACCGTAATTCACCACCCACTTCTCACGCATGAAATCAGTGCGGAACAACGGTTGCAGCGCCTGTTGCAGCGCGGTGAGATCGCAGCCCTGCGGCCAGATACCTACCGGGAACTGTTCCAGCGCCAGCACCGGTGTAGCAATGGACATATTATATTCTGGCCGCTGATGCAGGCCGACGAGCACCTTGCCTGCAGTTTTAAGGGTCATTTCGTAACTGTCGTCAAAACCGCGAATACGCAGGCCCATATCCTGGCTGCGTAGGAAATTATCAGCGGTTTCAAAGTAAATATTGGTCAGTTTTTGTGGCGTAGCATGTTGGTTTGGCCAGGCTACCAGTTGTTGCGGCAATGCGGTGACCGCTGCCGGGGTAGCAATAAGTTTTAGTTCTATTTCAACAGTCATAAGTCTTTTACACCAATAAGTTAAGCATTCACGTCTGTTTTCACAGCGACAGCCTAGCCTGCCGCATTTGCCTGATGGCACCCATTGCCATTATCTTACCGTGATCCCCAGCGGCTTAGTCTTGCTAATTACAGAAAAAACTTGTTATGTAATGAAACACTTCGCAACTCACAGAATCAGTAGCAGTAATGACGTGTATCCGATCCAGTTTTTGCGTTGCTTCGCCAGACTTAACGCTCTACTATTGCCCCATATGCCCCATAAATTCACACAGAAACGAAGAACTCATGCAGAAATTACGCCTAATATGCCTAACCGTGCTGAGCTTCAGCATCCCTTTTGGCGCACATGCCGAAGATAAACGCTATATTTCTGATGAATTGAGCACTTATGTCCAAAGCGGTCCGGGCAACCAGTACCGTATTACCGGCACCTTGAATGCCGGTGAAGCAGTCACCTTATTGAGCGTGAATGACAGCACCGACTACGGTCATATCCGCGATCATAAAGGCCGCATCACCTGGATCCCTCTCGAGCATCTGAGCGAGACGCACAGCTTGCGCACCCGCGTGCAGGAGTTGGAACAGCAGGTGAAAACCCTAACTGACAAACTGGCCAACATCGACAACCGTTGGAACCAGCACACCGAAGAAATGCAGCAGAAGGTGGCGGTCAGTGGCAGCACTATCAGTAGATTGCAGTAAGAAAACCAAGATCTGAAAAACCAACTGTTGGTCGCAAAAAAGAAAGTTAACGCCGTCAATCTGCAACTCGACGACAAGCAGCGCACTATTATCCTGAAATGGTTTATGTATGGCGGCGGCGCTGCCGGTGCTGGCCTGCTGTTGGATCTGTTGTTGTCGCACTTGATCCCGCGTCACAAAAAAACAACCGTTGGATGAACTGATTTCAGTCTTGTTCCGTTTGCATTTGCTGCGGACATTTCGTCGCCAATTTATGCTATCTGATAGACAAAGCATCAAGACAAATTCAGGAGTTAACTGTGAAGATTTACCTGGTTGGCGGTGCGGTTCGCGATGGCCTGCTTGATATCCCGGTGTTTGACCGCGATTGGGTCGTGGTGGGTGCCACGTCGGCGGAACTGCTGGCAATCGGCTATCAGCAGGTCGGTAAAGACTTCCCGGTATTTCTCCATCCCGATACCCATGAAGAATACGCGCAGGCGCGTACCGAACGTAAATCTGGCCACGGTTACACTGGTTTTACTTGCTGTGCCGCGCCGGATGTCACGCTGGAGGAAGACCTGCTGCGGCGCGATCTGACCATCAATGCCATTGCCCGTTCTTCGGAGGGCGTGCTGATCGACCCTTATCGAGGTGTGGCCGATTTGCAGGCACATGTGCTGCGGCATGTTTCCGATGTTTTTGCTGAAGATCCCCTGCGTGTGTTGCGCGTGGCGCGTTTCGCCGCTCGCTTCGCCCATCTGGGATTCAGCATTGCAGAGGAAACCCTTGAATTGATGCGCCATATGGCGCACAGCGGCGAACTGGTAGCGCTGACAGCCGAGCGGGTGTGGCAGGAAACCGAAAAGGCGCTACAGAGCCAGCATCCACAGGTCTATTTCCAAGTGCTGCGCGACTGCGATGCGCTGGCGGTGTTATTCCCAGAGATCGACGCGTTGTTCGGCGTTCCAGCGCCTGCTAAGTGGCATCCAGAGATCGACACCGGCGTTCACACCATGATGACGCTAGCCATCGCTGCTCAGCTCAGCCCGGCAGTTGAGGTGCGTTTCTCCGCACTGTGCCACGATCTCGGCAAGGGATTAACGCCTCAGAAGTGCTTGCCGCACCATCACGGCCACGGGCTGGCTGGCGTTCGGCTGGTGGAAGAGCTTTGCCAGCGTTTGCGGATACCTAATCCAGTGCGCGATCTGGCCAAACTTGTGGCAGAATATCACGACCTGATTCATACGGTGAACAAGCTGCGGCCACAAACACTACTCAAGCTGTTTGACGCCATTGACGTGTGGCGTAATCCGCAGCGGCTAGAGAAGATGATTCTAACCAGCGAGGCGGACATCCGTGGCCGCACTGGCTTCGAGAATAATCTGTATCCGCAGGGCGACTATCTACGTCAGGCGTATCAGGTGGCAAATGCAGTATCGATTAAAGAGGTCGTAGCCAGAGGGCTACAGGGCATAGCGATCCGCGATGAGCTTACACGCCGCCGCCAACAGGCGCTGGCTGAGTGGAAGCTCATCCAAAACATCATGCGCGACCAGCAATGAGGAAGCCGCATCACTGGGTAGCATTGCGGCTTACATGAAGACCCTATAAGCCAGGGCGCTACGCTCGCGCTAATAGAGATAGGGCAAACGGCACTAATGAGATGCGTCTGACCCACTGCAAAAGCGGTCACGAAACTGACGGCAAAAATCGGTAAATCATCCATCGTAAGGAAGTGCAGATGCTTAAAGCCTATCCCATAAGGTTATTTTATTTGTCATTTTGGCCCTGGGCAGTGCTCACCCTCCTCACTTACCCCTGTACGCGACGGTTGTTGCGCACTGTCTGCGTCCGAACTGGCTACAACAATGTACACCTACTGGAATAGGCTCTTATACCCATCCAAACTGCGGGTAACGATTATCATCGGTACCGTCAGAATGAATGCCGATCGAGCCGAGCAGAGGATGCCAAAATATTACGCAGGACGGGTGCCACGTTCGATAATCACACCAACCCGGCTGGCATATACCACAGCGCACGGCTTGCTGACCTTGATACGAACCCAGGGCGAATTGAAACGTTGAAGCAAAATCTCCGATATCTCCTCCGCTACTCGCTCCACCAGGGCAAAACGATTTGGCTCGACGTGCTGAATAATAGCTTCGCTGATATCAGCATAGCTCAGGCAGTCGTTGATGTTGTCACTGGCTGCGGCCTTACGGTTATCCCAGCCCATTTCGATATCGAACACCAGCTTCTGGCGGATGCTTTGTTCCCAATTATAAACACCAATGGTAGTAATTACGGTAAGCTCTTCAATAAAAACGATATCCATCACGTCATTCTCTGTTTTTGGCCTTGCCGGATACCACTTCCAGCGGAATATGCGTATTATCCATAGATGTTGCGAGTAAAACGACCATTATTAAACGGAATCGCGTTATGAGTGCTACCGCGCTTGGCATGATTATCTTTGCGTATCTGTGCGGCTCAGTCTTCAGTGCGATCCTGGTGTGCCGGATCGCTAGGTTGCCCGATCCGCGTGAATTTAGCTCAGGGAATCCAGGAGCGACTAACGTCTTGCGCATTGGCTGTCGCCTTGCGGTAGTTGGGGCAGCGTTGGTGCTGGCATTTGATATCCTGAAAGGCATGTTGCCAGTCTGGCTGGCGTACAAGCTGGAGGTTCCTCCGCTGTATCTGGGGCTGACGGCGATCGCCACCTGCCTGGGACATATCTACCCGGTACTCTTACACTTCCGTGGTGGCAAGGGCGTAGCAACAGCCTTTGGTGCTATTGCGCCGATCGGCTGGGATCTGGATGGTCTGATGACCGGTACCTGGCTACTAACGGTATTACTCAGTGGCTACTCTTCGTTGGGTGCCGTATTGAGTGCGCTGATCGCGCCGTTCTACGTCTGGTGGCTCAAACCACAGTTTACCTTTCCAGTGGCAATGCTCTCTTGCCTGATCTTGGTACGCCATCACGATAATATCCAGCGCCTATGGCGTGGCCAGGAAGGGAAAATTTGGGGTAAGCTCAGCAAGAATAAGAGCGATGCGACAGACAGCGAAAAAACCGAAGATAAATAACAGAAGGATCGGATCACCCGACCCTCTGCTTTACACAGCGGGTAGTTCCGCCAACGGCCAGCGTGGCCGTACCGAAACGCTCAGTTCCTGGTCAGCACCGCTTTTCAACCGCACCATGCCGGCATAGGCGATCATCGCACCGTTGTCGGTACAAAATTGTAGGCGGGCATAGAACACCTCTGCACCGCGTTTGTGCATCATCGCCGCCAGTTTGGTTCTCAACGTGCGGTTGGCGCTGACACCGCCAGCCATTACCAAGTTTTTGAAACCGGTTTGCTCCAATGCGCGTTCGCATTTGATTGCCAACGTATCCACCACTGCGTCCTCAAAAGCACGGGCGATGTCGGCGCAAGTCTGATCGTCACCACCGTTGGATCGAATGGTATTGGCAGCGAATGTTTTCAGCCCAGAGAAGCTGAAGTCTAACCCCGGACGATCGGTCATCGGCCGTGGGAAGGTAAAGCGATCTGCCACCCCCTGCTGTGCCATCTTTGACAGCATCGGCCCACCGGGATAATCCAACCCAAGCAGTTTGGCGGTTTTATCGAATGCCTCGCCAGCAGCGTCGTCGATCGATTCGCCCAGCAGTTCGTATTTACCTATGTCAGTGACTCTGATCAATTGGGTATGGCCCCCTGAGACCAACAGCGCGACGAAAGGGAAGGCAGGTGGGTTGTCTTCCAACATCGGTGCCAACAGGTGGCCTTCCATATGGTGTACTGGCACCGCTGGCACATTCCAGGCGAAAGCCAACGCGCGGCCTATGGTGGCTCCAACCAGTAGTGCCCCCACCAGGCCTGGCCCGGCAGTATAGGCAACGCCGTTGATATCGGTTGCGGACATCTTAGCTTCCCTTAGCGCAGCTTGGATTAGCGGCACGGTTTTGCGCACATGGTCGCGTGAGGCCAGTTCCGGCACCACGCCGCCATAGTCGGCATGCAGCTTTACCTGACTGTATAATTGGTTAGCCAATAAACCGGCTTGTTGGTCATACACTGCAATTCCGGTTTCATCGCAGGATGTTTCTATACCCAGTACTCGCATTACATTTTCCACCATTAACATGCAACTGCCAGTCTACCACAAACGTCGCCATTTACCGCCAGCGCCGTGTATCCTGTCGCCAGCACACACTCTTGTTGATGATCCCTGCGATATGAGATACATGCCGGTTTGATTAAAAACGCGCATTTTTTATGATGGGTCTATAATCAGCACCCGATGCAAAATTGCGCGTGTTTTAACACAGTGGCGCATTATTCAATTTTCTATGGTGCTTTACAAAGCAGTATCCGTTGAAGTAGAATATCTCACCATTTTAAAAAGGCTGGCGCTTGGTCAGCAGCAAACCGAATTTTATCGAGGTGAAAGGCACATGCCGGTAATTAAAGTACGTGAAAACGAGCCATTTGATGTTGCTCTGCGTCGTTTCAAACGCTCTTGCGAGAAAGCGGGTGTTTTAGCTGAAGTTCGTAGTCGTGAGTTCTATGAGAAACCGACTACCGAACGTAAGCGCGCCAAAGCTTCTGCTGTGAAACGTCACGCGAAGAAACTGGCTCGCGAAAACGCACGCCGCACTCGTCTGTATTGATTCTTCGGGGATGTCGTTATCCCGCCGCGTGATTTTCTGATTTTCAACATCGCGCAGACCGAGTAGTTGCATACGAAGGCCGTGCATTTCCGAAAGGAATGCGCGGCTTGCTCTCGTTTATAGGCTAGTGAAGTAGGGCTTATGGCTGGACGAATTCCGCGCGTATTTATCAATGACTTGCTGGCTCGCACTGACATCGTCGATCTGATCGACGCACGTGTGAAGCTGAAAAAGCAAGGCAAAAACTATCATGCGTGCTGTCCGTTCCACCATGAAAAGACTCCTTCTTTTACCGTTAATGGCGAAAAGCAGTTTTATTACTGTTTTGGGTGTGGTGCGCACGGTAACGCCGTCGATTTCTTGATGAATTACGACAGGCTTGAGTTTGTCGAAACCATTGAAGAACTGGCGACCATGCACGGGCTGGAAGTGCCCTACGAGGCAGGTACCGGGCTGACCCAAATCGAACGCCATCAGCGGCAAAGCCTGTATCAACTGATGGAACAACTCAGCGCATTCTATCAGCAGTCATTGCATCAGCCCGCTGGCACGTTGGCGCGCAACTACCTGCAACAGCGTGGGTTGAGTGATGACGTTATCCGCCACTTCGCCATGGGCTTTTCCCCAGCAGGATGGGATATCACACTGAAGCGCTTTGGTCGCGATAACGATGCGCGCAGCGCTTTAAACGATGCTGGCATGTTGGTGACTAACGATCAGGGGCGATGGTATGATCGTTTTCGTGAGCGCGTGATGTTCCCTATCCGTGACAAACGCGGGCGGGTGATCGCCTTTGGCGGACGCGTGGTGGGTGGTGGCATTCCGAAATACTTGAACTCTCCGGAAACCGAAATATTTCACAAGGGTCGGCAATTGTACGGCCTGTATGAAGTGCAGCAGAGCCATCCTACCCTGCAACGGGTGCTGGTCGTGGAAGGCTATATGGATGTGGTGGCGTTGGCGCAGTACGATATCGATTATGCGGTCGCCTTACTTGGAACCTCAACGACGGCTGAACATATTCAACTGCTGTTCCGTGCCACCGATAACGTTATCTGTTGCTACGATGGCGACCTAGCTGGCCGTGAAGCTGCCTGGCGTGCGCTGGAAACCGCGCTGCCTTACCTTAACGATGGGCGGCAGTTGCGTTTCATGTTTTTGCCCGATGGCGAAGACCCGGACACGCTAGTGCGCAAAGAGGGCAAGATAGTTTTCGAACAACGGATGGAACTGGCACAGCCACTTTCCACTTTCTTGTTTGAAACTTTGATGCCACAAGTGGATCTGAGCAGCCCGGACGGGCGAACCAAGCTGAGTTCGTTGGCAATTCCGATGATAAGCCAAATACCCAGTGAAACATTGCGTCTGTATTTGCGACAACAACTGGGTCAAAAATTAGGTATGCCTGATGAATTCCAACTGGAGAAGTTGCTAAGTAAGCAGGTTGAAAATGCAAGCCCTTACCAGGCACCCCAACTAAAACGCACAACCATGCGTATACTGATAGGGTTACTGGTGCAAAACCCACGGCTGGCTACACTTATCCCTTCGCTTGAAGGATTGGAGCAGACTAAACAGGCGGGGTTGCCGTTGTTTGTCGAACTGGTACAGACCTGTTTGGCGCAGCCGGGGTTGACCACTGGGCAATTGTTAGAGCTCTATCGCGATAACAAATTAATCCAGCAGCTTGAAACCTTGGCGACATGGAACCATATGATCGTTGATGACAGGGTGGAGCAAACCTTTTTGGATACGTTAGCCAGCCTGTATGAATCAGTATTGGAACAGCGGCTGGAGGCACTGATCGCACAAGCCAGAACCCATGGACTGAGCCAGGAAGAACGCGAAGAAGTAAGTTCGCTTAACCAAATCCTAGCGAAGAAAAACTGAACACCAACTGCTTAAGTGCTGATAAATGCGAGGGCATAGCCCTGCAATATGCCGCCATAGTGGGGCGCGGCAATAACAAAAATACCCAAATGCTATTGTTGGCGGTTTCGCCGACCGACACCAACCCAAATACTCTTAAGTGTGGAACCGTCTTATGGAGCAAAACCCGCAGTCACAGCTAAAGCTGCTTGTCACCCGTGGTAAGGAGCAAGGCTATCTGACCTATGCTGAGGTCAATGACCATCTGCCGGAAGATATCGTCGACTCCGACCAGATCGAAGACATCATCCAGATGATTAACGACATGGGCATCCAGGTGATGGAAGAAGCACCGGATGCCGATGATCTAATGCTGGCCGAGAACACCACCGATACCGATGAAGACGCAGCGGAAGCTGCTGCTCAGGTGTTGTCTAGCGTTGAGTCTGAAATTGGCCGCACTACTGATCCAGTGCGCATGTACATGCGCGAAATGGGTACCGTGGAGTTGCTGACGCGCGAGGGCGAAATCGATATTGCCAAGCGCATTGAAGACGGAATCAATCAGGTGCAGTGTTCCGTTGCTGAATATCCAGAAGCCATTACCTACCTGCTAGAGCAGTACTATCGCGTCGCGGCGGGTGAAGCTCGCCTATCTGATCTGATCACCGGCTTTATCGATCCAGATGCGGAAGAGGATATCGCCCCTACCGCTACACACATTGGTTCTGAACTATCGACCGAAGAGCAGGATGATGAAGACGACGACGCTGAAGATGACAACAGCATCGATCCAGAACTGGCGCGCCAGAAATTTGCTAACTTGTGCGATCAGTACGAAACGACTCGCCTGGTTATCAGAAAGAACAGCCGTAGCCACGCCAGCGCAGCAGTAGAGATCCTGAAACTGTCCGAAGTATTCAAGCAGTTCCGCTTGGTACCAAAACAGTTCGATTTCCTGGTCTACAGCATGCGCACCATGATGGATCGCGTCCGTACGCAGGAACGCACCATCATGAAGTTGTGCGTGGAACAGTGTAAAATGCCGAAGAAAAACTTCGTCACTTTGTTTGCTGGCAACGAGACCTCCGATGCCTGGTTCGAAAAGGCACAGGCAATGACTAAGCCATGGTCGGAGAAGCTGAAGGACGTCGCGGAAGACGTACAGCGTAGCCTGCAGAAACTGCGTCAAATCGAAGAAGAAACTGGCCTGAACATTGAGCAGGTTAAAGATATCAACCGCCGCATGTCAATCGGTGAAGCGAAAGCCCGCCGCGCGAAAAAAGAGATGGTTGAAGCCAACCTGCGTCTGGTTATTTCCATCGCGAAGAAATACACCAACCGTGGCTTGCAATTTCTGGATCTGATCCAGGAAGGCAATATCGGCCTGATGAAAGCAGTAGATAAGTTTGAATACCGTCGTGGTTACAAGTTCTCTACTTACGCCACCTGGTGGATACGTCAGGCTATCACCCGTTCTATCGCCGACCAGGCGCGTACCATCCGTATTCCGGTGCATATGATTGAGACTATCAACAAGCTCAACCGTATCTCGCGTCAGATGCTACAAGAGATGGGCCGTGAACCGATGCCGGAAGAGCTGGCCGAGCGTATGTTGATGCCGGAAGATAAAATCCGTAAAGTGCTGAAGATCGCTAAAGAGCCTATCTCCATGGAAACGCCGATCGGTGATGATGAAGATTCACACCTGGGCGATTTTATTGAGGATACTACCCTCGAACTACCACTGGATTCTGCGACCTCGGAAAGCCTGCGTTCTGCTACGCACGACGTACTGGCTGGTTTAACCGCGCGTGAAGCGAAAGTACTGCGTATGCGGTTCGGCATCGATATGAACACTGACCATACTCTGGAAGAAGTGGGCAAACAGTTTGACGTTACCCGCGAGCGTATTCGGCAGATCGAAGCTAAGGCGCTGCGTAAGCTGCGTCACCCAAGTCGTTCCGAAGTACTACGCAGCTTTCTCGACGACTAAGGCTCATTGTCAGCGAAAATAAAAAACTCCGATTTAGTTTCCAGAAAACGGGATAGGCACAGAGAGAGGTGAACGAATTTGTGCACCAATTAAGTGAGATCTTCTCTCTATGCTTGCCCGCACAGAATGCCTTGCTGGCACATATCTGCAGCCTCGCTTACCCAGGCGTTATCTGCCGATTACTTTCAAGATGAAAACAATTTGTGCCAAACACCCCATGCAGGTTAGGCATCAGGAGCTTGACGGGCAGCGGGCGTCCACTAAAAGGATTTACCTGGTGCGCCGTAAAGCCCCGTCCTTAATGGCGAGGATATAAGGCGCGGTTTTCCGACTAACTGGGTGTTTGCTATTGCTCAATGTATTGCCGTATGATCGATATCGGCGCACCACTGCAACTACTTGCAAAATAACTCGGTGTCTACAGAACACCTTTGTAGTAATAGCGCTGGGCTATGTCGGGGAGGTCACGGCAAAGCAGTCTGCTAGAAACGCCTTTAAGACTGTTGACCAAGTTTGATATTGCCAGCTTTGGCGGGTAGTTAATCAGCAAATGCACGTGATCGCATTCACCATCCATCTCGACCAGCTCAACATCAAAGTCAGCACATACGCTAGAAAAGTAGCAGCGCAGCTTTTCTATGGCATCCTGATCAGATATTTTTCGTCGATACTTGGCAACGAATACCAAGTGAACATGCATCAGGAAAATGCAGTGTCTTCCTCGGCAAATATCGGTTTCTTTTGTCATAGACCAAAGTATAATAGTGATAATGAAACGACTTCAAGCCTTCAAATTTCAGTTAAGACCAATACGAAAATGACCTCATGGCTCATTAATTGGAAATCCGATCCTGAAACACAATGGCTTAAAGAATCTCCATTGCAGACGTTGCAGCAGTCACTGAAAGATTTAGAGCGCGGCTACAATAATTTCTTCCAGAAGCGTGCAGCATTCCCCCGTTTAAAAAAACGCGTGCAGAATGGTGCATTGCGCTACCCACAAGGTGTGAAGCTCAATCAAGCCAATAGTCGTATATCGTTGCCAAAGTTGGGATGGATACGCTACCGCAACAGCCGCGAAATTATAGGTGAAGTGAAAAATGTCACCATCAGCCAGTCATGCAGCAAATGGTACGTCAGCATCCAGACAGCATACGAAGTTACTGAACCCGTTCATAACTCAGCGTCAATGGTCGGAGTGGATGCCGGAGTCACCAAACTCGCTACGCTTTCAGATGGCACGGTATACCCGCCCGTCAACAGCTTCAAAACAAGCCAGCACAAGCTGGCAATACTTCAGCGTCAGTTAAGCAGAAAGGTAAAATTCAGCGCCAACTGGCAGAAACATAAGCGAAAAATCCAGCATCTACACTCGCACATTGCCAATATTCGGCGCGACTACCTTCATAAAATCACCAGTGAAATCTGCAAAAACCACGCAATGATCGTCATTGAAGACTTGAAGGTCAGTAACATGTCAAAGTCGGCAACAGGCACGGCAGAGCAGCACGGGCGAAACGTCAGAGCTAGATCAGGCTTAAACCGCTCGATACTGGTCAGGGATGGTATGAAATGCGTCGTCAACTTGAGTACAAGCAGCTCTGGCGAAGAGCACAGGTACTAGCAGTATCTGCGGCATATACCAGCCAGCGGGGTGCATGCTGCGGTCATACAGCGAAAGAAAACCGCCTGTCGCAAAGTAAATTTGTGTGTCAGATATGTGGATACACCACGAACGCCAATGGAGGGATAGTGCAGTCAGACCCCGCCCGTTAAAGCAGGAACCCACCCAGGCGAGTCAGCTTTCGGTCTGAACGCTGTAGGAATCCCCGTCCTTTAGGCCGGAGAGGATGTCAAAGATGCTCACTAGAAGCGCGTTTGGCCGGATCCAGCGTGACCTGAGTGTATTGGGTGTGCACGTCATGCAGATCCATCAGGCTGGCATGCAGCCATGCGCGCAGCGAGCGACGATTCTCTGGCTGGTTCATTTCCAACCAGGTTTTCCACATGCTTTCTAGCACGCGCGTCGCGTCTTCCGCCGGTGGCAGAAGCTCGCTGAACTCATGGCGCTCTACGCCGAACATGTTTGACACCAATGACACATGGTACGCGGTCATAGCACGGCCGGATTCAGTGATTACCGTCGGATGCAGCAGGCTGTGCTTGTTACAAGCGTTACCGATACCACAAATCAAGCTGTTGGCGAATTCGTTCAGGCTATAGTTCACCGAACAGTCAGACTGCGAACATTTTCTTTCATAATCGACGCACAAACCACAACCCACATCGAAATACTGAATATTGACGCCCAGCTTGTGCAGTTCAACGTAGAAACGCACCGATTCACGCACGCCGATAGTGATATCGCGAATGTTGGTCAATTGCGAACCCAGGTGAAAGTGCAGCAGTTGCAAGCTGTCGAGGTGGCACGCTGCGCGCAGGGTCTCTACCAACGTCAGTACCTGCACGGCAACCAGGCCAAACTTGGATTTTTCGCCACCGCTTGATTGCCATTTGCCGGAACCCTTCGACACCAGACGCGCACGCACACCGAGACGTGGCATCACGCCCAGCCGTTCGGCTTCTTCCAGCACCATGTTGATCTCGGATATTTTCTCGATCACTAGGTACACTTTGTTGTGGCCCAACTTCTGAGCGATCAGCGCCAGACGAATATATTCGCGGTCTTTGTAACAATTGCAAACGATCATTGACCGGGCCATAACCATATGCGCCAGTACCGCCATCAGTTCGGATTTGGAACCGGCTTCCAGCCCCAGCGGTTCTCCGGAGTTAACCAAGGACTCAATAGGCGTTGTTGAATAAATCGAACTTTTGGCCTGGACGAGGATCAGATCACTCTCCTTCTGTCAACATAGCGACATTCCGTGGCCCAGCAAAAGTTCAACATCACCAACTGGAAGGCTTACAACAACGCCCTTATCACTCGGGGTTCACTCACCTTCTCGGTGGATGAAACGGCACTTCACGCTTGGTACTGCGAGGCAAAACCTTCTCTGCGTGGTCGCCGACAACATTATTCCGATATGGCAATCACCAGCGTATTGATGCTGAAACGGATTTTCGGCCTGACACTTCACGCCATCCAGGGCTTCGTCGACTCCATTGTCACACTGATCAAAGTGCCGTTGAACTGCCCGGACGACACCTGCATCAGTAAGCGGGAGAAGTCCGGCCATGTCCCGTTTAAAACCCCAACGCCAGGTGAAATTGCGCACCTCGTTATCGACTCTAGCGGGCTCAATGTGTTGGGTGAAGGGGAGTGGATAGCAAAAAAACACGGTCAGGAAAAACGGCTTATCTGGCGAAAATTACATTTGGCCGTAGATATAGAAACACATGAGGTCATCTGTGCTGACCTTTCCTTGAGCAATGTCACCGATACCGAAGCTTTCCCAGGTCTTATCCGCCAGAGGTACCGTAACATCAAAGTCGCCTCGGCGGATCGGGCTTAGGATACGCGAGTGTGTGATGATGAGTTAAGGGGCAATAAGCTCAAGGTGTTAATACCGCCGAGAAGCGAGCCCGTTATTGGTCGGCAGTATGCAGAACGAAATCAAGCGGTGGCGAACCAGCGCGTTACCGGAGACAACACACGGTGAAAAAGTATCACAGGCTACCACCGACGTTCGATAGCGGCAACAGCGAGGTACAGAGTAAAACAGCTATTTGGTGGTCACCTGTCGCTGCGAGATTATGATGGGCAAGTTGCAGAGGCGCTGGCCATGATCTGTGCATTAAACAAGATGACGCTCGCCGGTATGCCAGAAAGTGTACGCCTTGCCTGAAAGCTGCCCATTCACGGGACTCCTTATTCAAAATCCGATTTATTCAACAACTTCTGTAACCCACGCAAGTCGCGCACGCCGTTCAGCGATGGCAGCAGATATTGTTCCAGCCCATCCAGCAAAGCTCCGTTGGCCACCGGTAGGCAGCTTTGCGCGCACTGCAATCGTCGCCCTAGCTGTTGGCGGCGGTATCCCAGTGAAGCACCGCCAGCCCCTGTGCACGGACCCAATCGATCAGCGCTTGCTGTAGCGCCTCATCCGCCGGTTTAGCCAGCAGCTGGGCGCATAGCGTCAGGCTGCCAATCTGCTGGCGTTTCCAGGCACGCAGCCTACCCTTTTCTTCGTCCCATGCCACAGTCGTTTGCTGTGACACTATAGCCGGCAGTTGTGCCACCAATGCTTCCACCTTCACCGGCAGCGCGAACATAAGGCGCGCATCCGGGCTGTTATCACTGTGCAGCAAACGGGGAATTATCAGCCAGGACGCACGCGACAATGCTTCATCCAGATCCATCGCTGCCCCAATGCCGTTGGCTAACAGGTAGCGATCATCCTTGCCACGCCGCTGATCGATGCGATCGGCAAATCCATGTGCCAGCAGGCGTGCAGCCAAACTCATGTCGAGCTGTCCCGGCCGCTGCGAAAAGCGCCGGGAAAACTGACCGGCGCGGCGCTGCCAGTGCGGCTTTGGGTGGCTCAGCCAATAGCCAATGTCCTTTTGCCCGCTACGCGGTTGCTCTTCCAGCAGGGCAGCCAATGCTGCCGCTGTAGCCAGACCATCGGCACCCAACATCGCCCAGGCAGTCAGCATCGCCGCCAAACGAGGTTCACATCCCAGTGCGGCCATCTGCCGCCCCTGAGCGGTTAATTTATCACTGTCGTTGGTGGCACCCACCAACTGGCGTAGCAATACTTTAGCCGATGCCAACGCCGCTGCTGGCGGCCAATCGAGCCAGGTCCATTGAGCCGCATCATGGCAGCCCCATTGCAGCAGCTCATGCCAGAAACTGGCGAGATCGTTGTGCAAGATCTCCGGTGATGCCTGTTCGGCAGCGCGTTCCGCCTGCTCTTTGGCAAACAGGTGCCAGCAAATACCCGGTTCCAGACCGCTATCCACCCCACCAGCCGGATGCCTTCGATCGTCAGGCTGGTCTCGGCGATGTTAGTTGCCAGCACCACCTTGCGCCGACCGGCCGCTGCCGGTTGGATCGCTCGCTGTTGCTGCGCCAACGGCAACGCGCCATACATCGGTATAACCGGGTACCTCTCCGTTGAGGCGTTCCAATACTCGGTGGATTTCCGCCACCCCCGGCAGAAACAACAGCAGTGAGCCAGGTTGTTCAGCCAACAAGCGCTTTACTGCCGCCGCCGCACCGTCTTCCAACCGTTTATAGCTAACCAGCAGTGGGTACTGGCGATCAACCGGAAAACTGCGCCCTGCGGAGACCACGGCCGATGCTGTTGGCAGCAGTTACACCAGCCGGGCGTTATCCAAGGTCGCCGACATGATCAACATTTTCAGATCATCGCGCAGCCCCTGCTGTACATCGAGCATCAGCACCAACGCCAGATCAGCCTGTAGGCTGCGTTCATGGAACTCGTCGAGGATCACCAGTGAGACGCCCGGCAGTTCAGCATCCTGTTGTAGCAGGCGGGTGAGAATGCCTTCAGTCACCACCTTTAGCCGGGTCTGAGGCCCACTTTTACTTTCTGCGCGCATACGGTAACCCGCCGTTTGGCCAGGTTTTTCACCAAAATGTTGTGCCAACCGGTAGGCAACGTTTTTCGCCGCTAGCCGCCGTGGCTCCAGCATGATTATACGGCCTGGCAATCCGGCGTTGGCCAGGATTTGCAGCGGCAGCCAAGTGGATTTGCCAGCACTGGTCGGGGCATGCAGTAACACCTGCGTAGCAGAGTGTAGCGCAGTGAGCAATTCATCCAGTACCGCGCTGACTGGCAGTGAAGATACAGAATTCTCCGTGGTGGTTAACATTAAACGGCGTACATTGTAGCATTACACCCAGTATTTCATTATTTAATTGAGTAGCTATGTCCAACGTGTTTTTCGCTTTGCTCTTGTCTGAAGCACTGCCGCAGCAGGTGATGAGCTTGCGTGCCGCAACCTTTTCCTTATATCAGTGGTTTTTTGTCAACGGTTCTCCCCCGTTCGAACAATGGGCTTTGGCTCATCAGGCAGCCGGATGATTTTTACCCCGCCGCTACGTTGCGCCACGCTGATTAAGCGTTACAAACGCTTTCTGGCTGATGTCATTACCCCAGAAGGGAAAACGTTGACACTGCACTGTGCCAATACCGGTGCCATGACCGGTTGCGCCACGCCGGGTGATATTGTCTGGTATTTCACTTCGGACAACCCCAAGCGCAAATACGCCCACAGTTGGGAGCTAACGCATACCCAACAGGGTGATTGGATTTGCATCAATACGCTGCGTGCTAACACTCTGGTGCGTGAAGCCATTGAACAGAATTTAATCAATGAATTATTTGATTACAGTAAAATATGCGGCGAGGTGAAATACGGCAGTGAGAATAGCCGTATCGATTTGTTATTACAGGCAGAAAACCGGGTTGACTGCTATATTGAAGTGAAGTCAGTGACATTGCTGCAACAACAATGTGGGTATTTTCCTGATGCGGTAACGCTAAGAGGGCAAAAACACCTGCGTGAGTTATTCAGCGTGATTGAACGTGGTCAAAGGGCAGTGTTGTTCTTTGCCGTGTTGCACAGTGGTATTGAACAAGTCATACCTGCACATCACATAGATGCACGTTATGCGGCATTGTTGGCACAAGTGCATAAATTGGGAGTCGAAGTCATTTGTTATGGCGCTAAATTATCACCTGACGGTATATCTCTGTACAATAAGTTACCGTTTTTTATCGATAGCAGCAGTTAAACATGAAGTTGACAACCGATTAGCATATCGTCAAGTACGTCTCCTTTCACAGCATTGTCAAGAGGGTGATAGGAATAATTGCCAACCTACCTTCCTTCTGTTATTTATAGCGGCCTGTTTTTCCCCGTATTGGGGATTCAATAGCGCGAGCGCGTATTTATTGTATGTAGGAGAAGCAACATGCAAGAAGGGCAAAACCGTAAAACCTCTTCCTTGAGCATTCTCGCCATCGCTGGGGTTGAGCCATACCAAGAGAAACCAGGCGAAGAGTACATGAACGACGCCCAGTTGTCGCATTTCAGGCGTATTCTTGAAGCATGGCGTAATCAGCTTAGAGAAGAAGTGGGGCGTACTGTATCGTATATGCAAGACGAAGCTGCCAACTTCCCTGACCCGGTGGACCGGGCCGCGCAGGAAGAAGAGTTCAGTCTCGAACTGCGTAACCGTGACCGTGAACGCAAACTGATCAAAAAGATCGAGAAAACGCTGAAGAAAGTGGAAGACGAAGATTTCGGCTACTGTGAATCCTGCCGCGTGGAAATTGGCATTCGCCGCCTTGAAGCGCGTCCGACCGCTGATTTATGCATTGACTGCAAGACCTTGGCAGAAATCCGCGAGAAACAGATGGCTGGCTAATAAAGTTATATACCCTAAATAATCCGAGTTGCAGTAAAGCGCCAACGAAGCGACAATTCGGTCAGGAAGAGGAAGCAATTTGAACCGCGCCTGCTCTGGGCCGCAGAATAAACCTCATCCATAAGGTTTATTCTGCGGCCCAGGTGCCTACCCCAGAATCAGCCTATCCCAGTAGGCGTACATTATTATTGCAGCCAGTTTGCAAAGGGACAGCGCGCAACAACCGCAGCGTACACGCAGTACTTAAGGAGGGTGAGTACTGCCCAGGGCCAAAATGGCAAGTAAAATAGCCTAACGGGGCAGGTTCTTAGTGACTGGAGTAAGCGAGGAAAGCTAACGCACAGTCAACTTGAAGTATGACGGGTATACGCTAAATGATTGGTGGCATAAAGGCAGCAAAGGCGTACATCCCTATGAGCTTTTTTAGTCAGTGATTTTCACAGCCTACACCGACACAGCTTGAAATATGACGAGTAGATTACCGTTTCGTGCGCCGCACAGAAAAAGGGTGAGCCTTTCATCTCTGATATGCAAGAAAGTCATTATGTGGGGCGCGTTGCCCCCTCGCCCTGTGGGGATCTGCATTTTGGTTCGCTGATTGCCGCTCTCGTAAGCTACCTCCAAGCCCGCGCCCGATGTGGGCAGTGGTTGGTGCGCATTGAAGATGTCTATCCCCGACGCGAAGTCACCGGTGCTGCCAGCCGTATCTTATCTGCATTAGAACATTATGGTCTTTTCTGGGATGGTCACGTCATTTACCAATCCCAACCTCATGATACCTACCATGCCTCATTGGATCTGTTGCAACAACAGGGGCTATGTTATTACTGCACCTGTCCGCGTAGCCGCATTCAGCACATCGGTGGCCATGGCCGTGATTTGCATTTCGGTCCTCCGGGTGCCGCCATCCGTTTGCGTCAATTCGCCCCGGTCTATGCGTTTCATGATGGTTTGGAGGGCGAACAGCGCACCGATCCGGCGCTAACCAGCGAGGACTTTATCATTCGCCGCCGCGATGGGCTGTTTGCCTATAATTTGGTGGTGGTGATCGACGATCATTTCCAGGGCGTTACCGAAATCGTGCGCGGTGCCGATTTGATCGCGCCGACGGTACATCAGATTGCGCTGTATAATCAATTGAAGCTCCCAGTGCCCTCTTACCTGCATCTGCCTCTGGCGCTGGGTGTCAATGGCATCAAGCTATCGAAGCAGAATCATGCGCCTGTGTTGCCCGGTGGCGATCCGCGCCCGGTGCTGGTTGCCGCGCTAAAATTTCTATGCCAACCGTTGCCGGAAAGCTGGCAAGATCTTGACCTGTCGTTATTATTGAGCTGGGCAGTCGCGCACTGGAAGCGGGAAAACGTGCCGTCCCAGGACGCTATCGCTCTGGTTAAAAACACATCGACATTCTCAAAGGAGACAGGGTGAGCTATGATTAGCCGCAATTTTTTGTCAGTTCCATTTTTATCCGTGACTAACGAGGTGTACCATTTTTACCCGAGTAGCCAATTTTTTTTGCCGTAATGTACTCATCCGCGATGACAAACTGCCCCGCGATGAAACGCAGGTCAGCGATAAAAACCTGGCCTGCAAAAAAAGCACGGCGGCAGAAGAGCGCACTGCGCCGCCACAACGTTCCGCTAATCATGGCAGAGCAACAGCCCCAGCCAGCCGCTCTGTGGCGCGTAAACGTCCGCCGTTTCCCGCCACGCAAGGAACTAGCTCTATGACCACCATCCCGCGCGAACAGCATTCTATCTCGCGCAAAGACATCAGCGAGAACGCGCTGAAAGTGCTGTACCGCCTGAACAAATCCGGCTATGAGTCCTATCTGGTCGGTGGCAGTGTGCGTGACCTTTTATTGGGGAAAAAACCAAAAGATTTCGACATCACCACCAACGCTACGCCAGAGCAGGTACGCAAGCTGTTCCGCAATTGCCGCCTGGTAGGCCGCCGTTTCCGTTTGGCGCATGTGATGTTCGGGCCGGAAATTATTGAGGTCGCCACCTTCCGTGGGCACCATGAGCAAACCCCGGAATATGACCAGAATTCTTCCCAGCAGGCACAAAACGGCATGCTGCTGCGCGACAACATTTTCGGTTCTATTGAAGAAGACGCTCAACGCCGTGATTTCACCATCAATAGCCTGTACTACGGCGTGGCAGATTTCACGCTGCGTGATTACGTTGATGGCCTGCGCGATTTGCAGCAGGGCGTGATCCGCCTGATCGGCGATCCAGAAACACGCTACCGTGAAGATCCAGTACGCATGCTGCGCGCGGTGCGCTTCGCCGCCAAGTTGGGCATGACAATCAGCGATGAGACCGCCGAGCCTATCCCGCGCCTAGCCTCGCTGCTGTACGAGATCCCACCCGCGCGCCTGTTCGAAGAATCCATCAAACTGCTAATGGCGTGCTACGGCTACCCCGCCTACTTGAAGCTGTGCGAATACCAACTGTTCCAGCCGCTGTTCCCACTGATTGCGCGCCACTTTACGCCAAATCACGCCACATGGATGGAACGCACACTGGTGCTGGCGCTGAAGAATATAGACCACCGCTTGCAGAACAGTATGGGCGTCACCCCGGCGTTTTTGTTCGCCGCCATGCTATGGCATCCGCTGCTTGAGCACGCGCAGAAATTAGCGCAGGAAAGCGGCCTGGGATATTACGACGCCTTCGCATTGGCGATGAACGATGTGTTGGATGAACAGTGTCGTTCACTGGCCATTCCAAAACGCATTACCACACTGGTGTGCGACATCTGGCAGTTGCAGCTACGCCTAACCCGCCGCCAAGGCAAGCGCGCGCATAAGCTAATGGATCACCCGCAGTTCTACGACGCCTATAATTTGCTGGCGCTGCGCGCCGAAGTTGAAAGCAATCAGGAAATGCTGCACTTGTCCGAGTGGTGGGGTGAGTTCCAGCTCGCCACGCCAGCACGTCAGAAGGCCATGCTAAAGTGACGAACCAGCACCGCGCCGTCGGGTACCGCGTAAAAAGGGAGCATAATGTTTCGCGCTTATATCGCGCTGGGTAGCAACCTGGCACAGCCGCTACAGCAGGTTAACGCCGCTCTTGAGGCACTTGGGCATCTCCCCCGCACCAAGCTGATAGTTTGTTCATCTCTTTACCGCTCCAAGCCGCTGGGGCCACAGAACCAACCGGACTTCCTTAACGCGGTGGTGGTGTTGGATACCCTGTTGCCACCTGAACAACTGCTTGATCACACTCAGGCGATAGAACGTCATCAAGGGCGCATACCTAAGGATGAACGTTGGGGGCCACGCCTTCTCGATTTGGACATCATGCTGTATGACGATCAAGTTATTGACACCGATCGCCTAACGGTGCCGCATTATGGCCTGAAAGAGCGTGAGTTCATGCTCTATCCGCTAGCTGAAATCGCCCCCAATATCGTCTTCCCAGATGGCGAATCGCTCGCCAACTGCCTGAAACGCGTGCCGGAAAACAGCATGGTGCTGTGGCATTGTCGGTCGGCAATTCGCTGAGTATGACGCTACAGGGTCACAATTCCACGCTGCCAGTCACTGTTACCGCCATCGCCTATACCCCGCGCAGTGCGCCAAGGCGCGCCAGCCTGCTTATTGCTAGCCGATCTACCCTTCATGAGTTACGCCACCCTGGCACAGACCTTCACCAATGCCGCCGAGCTGATGCGGGCCGGGGCCAACATGGTGAAGTTGGAAGGTGGTAATTGGCTATGTGAAACGGTGAAAATGCTTACCGAATGCGCAGTGCCGGTATGCGGATACTTTGGGCTGACACCACAGTCAGTCAACGTTTTTGGCGGCTACAAGGTACAGGGACGCGATAAGCAGGCTGGCATGCAACTGTTAGTGTTGGCATACGTGCCCTAAGTTCGCGCGCCAAATCTCCGAGGCGCTGTCCATTCCGGTCATTGGCGTCGGTGCGGGTAACGCTACCGATGACCAGATCCTGGTGATGCATGATGTTTTAGGTATTATCAGTGACCACACGCTGAGATTTGCTAAAAACTTCCTGGCGTATAGCGGCAATATACGTATGGCAGTGCGGCAATATATCGAGGCAGGAGAGCAAGGCCTCTCTTTGAATTAACAACAGGTTTAATCTATCCCATTAGGCGTATTGCAATCCGTTTGCATAGGGACAGCACACAACAACCGCAGCGTATATAGCATGCGTGGGGATGGTGAGCACTGCCCAGGGCCAAAATGGCAAATAAAATAACCTAATGAGATAGGTGCTTAATAGGTGTGATAGCGGTGGCCAGTTCCCGATGTGAGGAGAGCGGCACAGGCCAATCACCCACAGGCAAGTAAAATGGCCGATCTAAAGGAGTGCCTAATGATTATTATTGAATCCCTGCCATTGCTGCGCCAACAGATCCGACGCTGGCGTCAGGACGGTAAGCGTATTGCGCTGGTGCCGACCATGGGCAACCTGCATAATGGCCACATGATGCTGGTCGATGAGGCGCACGCCCGTGCCGATGTCGTGGTAGTAAGCATTTTCGTTAACCCGATGCAGTTCGAACGACCAGACGATCTGGCGCGTTATCCGCGCACTTTGCAGGAAGACTGTGAGAAGTTGGCCCGTCGCAGTGTAGATCTGGTATTCGCACCAGTAGCAGGCGATATCTACCCACAGGGGCTGGAACAGCAAACCTACGTCGATGTACCGGGCATTGCTACCATGTTGGAAGGGGCCAGCCGCCCCGGACATTTCTGCGGCGTCGCCACTATTGTCAGCAAGCTATTCAATTTGGTGCAACCAGATCTAGCCTGCTTTGGTGAAAAGGACTATCAGCAGTGGGTACTGATCCGTAAAATGGTGGCGGATATGTGCTACGATATTGACATCGTCCGCGTGCCTACCGTGCGTGCCAAAGACGGCTTGGCGCTCAGTTCGCGCAACAGCTACCTAACCGCAGACGAGCGTAAAATCGCACCGCAGCTCCACAAGATCATGAATGGATTGGCGCAGCAGTTGGTCAATAGTGAACGCCACATTGATGAGATGCTGGAACAAACGGCAGAACAACTCCGTGCCGCCGGTTTTACCCCGGATGCGCTGTTTATCCGCGATGCCGATAGCCTACAGCCACTGACAGCCGATAGCCGCCGCGCGGTGGTATTGATGGCCGCTTGGTTGGGTCAGGCACGTCTGATCGAAAATCAACAGGTTGATCTGACGCTGTAAGCCATTTTATGTGGGATCGTCACTGTGTCGATGCGCTGGAAAGCAGGCAACAGCGGTAATCGGGGCGATAAGGATCAGAGGTAAAGGATGCGGAACAGATGTTTAACTCAACGCCTGTGAAGGCTGATATTCAATTAGGTAAAGTTATGATACGTACTATGATGCAAGGCAAGCTACATCGGGTGAAAGTCACGCAAGCCGACTTGCACTACGAAGGATCCTGTGCCATCGACCAAGATTTTTTGACGGCCGCGGGCATTCTGGAATATGAAGCCATCGATATTTATAACGTTGATAACGGCCAACGCTTCTCCACTTATGCCATCGCTGCCGAGCGTGGTTCACGCATCATTTCGGTTAATGGCGCGGCAGCGCGCTGCGCCTGCGTTGGCGATAAGCTGATCATTTGTTCCTATGTGCAGATGAGCGAGGCCGATGCCCACCAGCACCATCCCAAAGTAGCCTACTTCGAGGGTAACAACCACCTGCTGCGCAAGGCGAAAGCGCTGCCAGTTCAGGTCGCTTGAGCATCATAACGGGCGACCCGCCCGTTATTTGCTCATTGTACTGCCCGCCTACCCCAGTTGGTTTGCTATCCTAACTGCCATGGTGAAGTTAAACTCCTGTGGGACTAGCCCAAGTTAGCGTTTGGCGTTAACGATGTCTTTATCGATGTCATAGCCAAAAACCTGCACTTTGCCAGTGGTTTTGTTGACCAGCGAGCTGATAATGCCGATGGTGGTGGATTTTCAAGCCCCGTTTAGCCCCAGCAGGGCATAAAAATTCCATACCTTAACATTCAGATCGATGCCACGCAATGCCTTTACACCACCGGCATAGTTCTTGGCCAATTGCGATAATTCCAGTGCATAATTCATATGTAAAAGAGTACCTTATGACGATAAATAGGCCATCGTATCTGGGCCTAAAGAGGATCTTATCATCGGCCGCATTTTCACTAAATACCTGCGTTAAATAGTAGATCACTGAAGGAACTTAATCCGGTTTGAGCGATCTGATCAATCGCCAAACATCACAACCCCTCACAACCGGACTGAGTAATGCCGAACATAGCACCCATACCCCGACATGAACGACGTCAGATACAAAAAATTATCCAGAAAACACCAGATAAAAATTATGCCAGACGCCTTATCGCCATGTTGATGTTACACCGTGGCTACACGCTGAATTACCTAGGTAAAACCTTATGTGCCGCTGTCGGACGATGGGTTAATTTGTTCACATTGGGCGGCTATGAAGGATTGGCAAGCCTTTCACCTGGACGCCCCCGAAAATGGCCCACGGAGGCGATGTTGAAGATGCTTGATTTGCTCGTTCAGCGTTCTCCACAGGACTTTGGCTATCTGCGCTCTCGGTGGAATACTGAGATGTTAACGATTGAAATTAATAAATTATTTAACTCAACGTTACATCCTGGCTCACTTCGGCGCTGGTTGCCGAGAGCCGGTATTGTGTGGCGTAGAGCGGCTGCAACATCCCGTCTTTTACGAAGATGAGGTAGACATCGATATGAACCCTAAAATAGGTGCTGACTGGCAGAAAAAGGGTCAACAAAAACGCATCACGACACCGGGACAGAATGAAAAGCATTACCTCGCGGGTGCCCTTTATGCAGGAACCGGAAGAGTTGATTATGTCAGTGGAAACCATAAAAACTCGGGTTTATTCATTAGCCTGTTACGCAAGCTGAGAAGCACATACCGAAGTGCCAAAACCATTACGCTGATTGTCGATAATTACATCATTCACAAGAGTAAAGAAACGTTGAGCTGGTTGCGGCGCAACCCGAATTTTATTGTTATTTATCAGCCATTTTACTTTCCATGGGTAAACAGGATAGAGCTCCTGTGGTTGGCTTTACATGAGACAGTTACACGCAATCACCGTTGCCGGACGAGATGGCAATTGCTAAAAAATATGGGTCATTTTATGAAAGCCGCCTCACCGTTAACAGGCAATAAACCTGGCTTAACGAAAGTGGAGCGGTATTAGGCGCAGGTATTTAGAAAGTGACTTTCCCTGGGAGTATTTTCCCGCTGGGGAATAGCAATGCGATTAATTGAGTTGTGGGAGCTAGCAGTGCGTGAGTTATTGGAAAGGCTGAGAGGAATTAACCCAGGTCTGCAGTCGGCCTGGGGTTTTGAATAAAAAGAACTTATTGCATTAAGGGCTGCATGATTTGCTGTGCTTTCAGTAAATCCTGCTGTTTGGCCACCAGATTCAATATCATGGCGTTATATTGCGTCGCCTGCTGAGCTGTGCGGAACTGCACACCGTTGTTGTTGAAGCTCAGCTGGTTGCCTTAAGCCTGCAAAAAATCCCCAATGTGTACCAGATCCTGGATGAAGCTGGTGGTGGTTGGGATCGCTGGCATCAGTGCGTAAGTTGGCACAGTGACGATGTTGTCATAAACCTGGTTGTACACCGCTTTTAGATCATCTGGCTGTTTCAACGCCATACCCGCGCCATCTGTTGGGAAAAGCCGACTAAAATGGCGTAATCACTGTTACCTTTATAGTTGCTGAACTTTTTTTGCTGATCTTCGCTCAGTGCGGGGAGTCTAGCCCCGCTGAGCATCACCGTATTCTGTAAGTAGTCAATGAACGCTTTGCGTTGTTCTGGCTCTTTATCGCCACAGGCGTTCAGTTGCATAACCATAAACAACGCCAATACTGGCAGCCACCAACGTGTGAAGCCTCTATTCTGGATCCCTACTGCCATGTGACATAACCCCTGTTATCAACCTGCTTTTTCATCGTACTCCCTGCCTTTTGCTGCGCTCCTTGCGCCTATAAGAATAGATCAACTGACAGCGATGCGATACGCGATTGCGTGCCAGATAAACATTACTTTAGCCGATGGCCGCAGGGTGGGCGTTGTTGAATAAATCGAACTTTTGGCCAGGACGAGGATCCGATCACTCTCCTTCTGTCAAAATAGCGATATTCCGTGGCCCAGCAAAAGTTCAACATCACCAACTGGAAGGCTTACAACAACGCCCTTATCACTCGGGGTTCACTCACTTGCGTGGGGGATGAAACGGCACTTCACGCCTGGTACTGCGAGGCAAAAACTTCTCTGAGTGGTCGCACAGCACATTATTCCGATATGGCAATCACCAGCGTATTGATGCTGAAACGGATTTTTGGCCTGACACTTCGCGCCCTCCAGGGCTTTGTCGACTCCATTGTCACACTGATCAAAGTGCCGTTGAACTGCCCGGACGACACCTGCATCAGTAAGCGGGCGAAGTCCGGCCATGTCCCGTTTAAAACCGTAACGCCGGGTGAAATTGCGCACCTCGTTATCGACTCTAGCGGGCTCAACGTGTTGGGTGAAGGGGAGTGGAAGGTAAAAAAAACACGGTCAGGAAAAACGGCGGATCTGGCGAAAACTGCATTTGGCCGTAGATACAGAAACAAATGAGGTCATCTGTGCTGACCTTTCCTTGAGCAATGTCACCGATACCGCAGCCTTCCCAGGTCTCATCCGCCAGAGGTACCGTAAAATCAAAGTCGCCTCGGCGGATCGGGCTTAGGATACGCGAGTGTGTGATGATGAGTTAAGGGGCAAGAAGCTCAAGGCGTTAATACCGCCCAGCAGCGGAGCCCGTTATTGGTCGGCAGACTATGCAGAGCGAAATCAAGCGGTGGCGAACCAGCGCGTTACCGGAGACAACACACGGTGGAAAAGTATCACAGGCTACCACCGACGTTCGATAGCGGCAACAGCGAGGTACAGAGTAAAACAGCTATTTGGTGGTAACCTGTCGCTGCGAGATTATGTGTAGAAATGGATGCGACCTACTGCAGTTGACGTATGTGCATTGAATTACGGGAACATAGCGTGTTACATGCAGCGGCAATCTCTCGCGTGGTCATGCCTTTGGCGTAAAGCAACAGGATTTGGTTATCCATCCCCGTAATACGGATCTGGTTTTTCTTCACCAGTTGCGGTTTAAAGGTTGCTTCGCGATCGCGTGCAATACGCAGCTCCAGCGGGCGATCAACAGTGGTTACGATCTTTGTCGAGTAGTCATTGCGGGGTATTGGAGCCAGATTTGGGCTGATTTTTATCGTAGCACAGGTGGTGAGTCATTTCAGCGTTGGGAGCAGCCTCGACGCTAATTTTCTGCAGCAGGCGATCGAACTGGCTAAGATCCTCATGGGTTTTGAGATTTTTGACTAGTTCGTTAGCCAGAACTTGCAACTGTTTTCGTCCATAAATTAACCTTCATTTGATGCTGGATTGAACATATCAAAATCATGCAACTACACAAATTTATGTACAGGCTCAATACAGTTAATCAGTGGTGCTTACCTTCGTCGTCGTCGCTGAAATCACTATCTTCGTCGTCCGCGTTCGGATCTTCAAAATAGGTACCCCAACCGTCGTAGTTGACACCATAGCGCTCCGCCAGCGCCACCAATTTCTCCACCTGCATGTCGATAAGTTCGGCGTTCAGACCAACTTTACTGATCACATCGCAGCCCATCACCAGTGAACCGTCTTCAATTTCCAGCTCTTCAGCGTCAGTCACTTCCAAGCCAAGCTTGAAGGCTTCCACGGCAGCCTGCTCAAGTGCTTCAAATTTTTCAGCAGAGAGATGGTGCTCTATGGTATATATCCCGTGTGGATCGCTGCCATCTTCCAGCAGTTCTTCGATGATCAGGCGGGTATCTTCACGTTGTTCTTCCACCAATGCACGGTTTACCATACCTATATCCTCAAGTCAGATTTCCTTCTATTTTCACACACTGCCGATATAGCTTCCATGATAAACATGAAAGATTTCTGCTCAAGCGTTGAAATTGAGACGTTGAGCCCGGTAGAGTCGATAACGAGATGCGCAATTTCACCCGGCGTTGGGATTTTAAACGGGACATGGCCGGACTTCGCCCGCTTACTGATGCAGGTGTCGTCCGGGCAGTTCAACGGCACTTTGATCAGTGTGACAATGGAGTCCGAAGCCCTGGAGGGCGCGAAGTGTCAGGCCGAAAATCCGTTTCAGCATCAATACGCTGGTGATTGCCATATCGGAATAATGTGGTGTGCGACCACGCAGAGAAAGTTTTGCCTCGCAGTACCAGGCGTGAAGTGCCGTTTCATCCACCGAGAGTGATAAGGGCGTTGTTGTAATCCTTCCAGTTGGTGATGTTGAACTTTTGCTGGGCCACGGAATGTCGCTATGTTGACAGAAGGAGAGTGATCTGATCCGCGTGCCGGCCAAATGTTCGATTTATTCAACAACGCCCTATTTTATTTGCCATTTTATACCTGCGCAGCGCTCACCATCCTCACGTACCCCTGTACGCTACGGTTGTTATGTGCTGTCCCTGTGCAAACTGGCCGACAAGTAATGTACGCCTACCGGGATAGGCCCTTAGTCCTGTTTTGTTTTCCACTTTGCATAAATTATTTGCAAGTAAAATAAAAAAAATTATTCAACTAACTGATTGATAAGATAATACATCTGGCGAGGGTGCTGTAACACGCTATGACTCAATACGCTTTCCCCATTTTGACATCACTTCTTGATACTGACGCCTATAAGTTTCATATGCAGCAAGCAGTGTTGCACCGCTATCCCACAATCAGCGTTGCAGCGGAATGCCGCTGTCGTGGTAACGAGTTGCTGGGTGAGTACGCCGATTAGATCCCACTAATGAGCCAAGTGGCACTGACCGACGCGGAATTTGCCTATCTCTCAGGACTCCCCTTCTTCAGCCACGACTATCTGAATTGGCTGCGAGATTTTCGCTACCATCCGCAGCAGGTGAGCATCTAAAACCGCAGTGGCAAACTACAGATACGTATCGCCGGGCCGTGGTGCGAGGTGATCATGTGGGAAGTGCCACTACTGGCGGTAATCAGCGAGGTGGTACACCGCCACCGCTCGCCAGAGGTCACCCCGGAACTGGCTGTCGCCCATCTGCGCAGCAAGTTGTTACAGTTCAAAACCCTGGCTAGCGATGTAGATATCTCGCGTTTCAAGCTGGTGGATTTTGGCACGCGTCGCCGTTTCTCACAGGGCGTGGAGCAGGCGATTGTCAGCACCATGAAGGCAGAGTTCCCGTATTTGGCAGGTACCAGCAATTATGATCTGGCGCATCAGTGGGATCTGGCACCGGTTGGTACCCAGGCGCATGAGTGGTTCAAGGCTCACTAGCAGATCAGCCCGGCTTTAGCCAACAGCCAGCGCGCTGCGTTGCAGGCTTGGCTGGATGAATATCCGGATCAGCTCAGCATCGCGCTAATCAACTGCATCACCATGGATGCCTTCCTACGCGATTTTGGCCCGCAATTCGCTCAACGTTACCAAGAGCTGCGCCACGATTCGGGCGATCCGTTCGCATGGGGCACAAAAGTGATCGCACATTACCGGGCACTTGGCATCGACCCGATGAGTAAAACACTGGTGTTCTCGGATAACTTCGATCTGGATAAGGCACAGGCGCTGTACCGCCACTTCTACAAGCACATCAATCTGGTGTTCGGCATTGGCACCCACCTAACCTGCGATATTCCAGGCGTCAAGCCGCTGAATATCGTGATTAAATTGGTCTAATGTAAAGGCAAACCGGTAGCCAAGATTTCCGATAGTACAGGGAAAACCATCTGTCAGGATGAAGCCTTCGTCAAAGCCTTCGATCTCTGCCGCTGGTGAAAAAAACCCGTTGACGCTTTCTTTGCCGGATATAGCACCAAGAAATGTGGCAACCATCTGGCGATTTCTGCTTGTGCTCTGCCCTGCGGCAAGTAACATAGCAAACATCCCCATATTCTTGGGCTATAAGCCAATTCTAAACCAAATATTGAAGAGAGAAATCTATGAGCGTAGTGCCTGTAGTCGATGTACTGCATGGTCGTGCTGAAGTTGGCAGTGAAGTCACCGTGCGTGGATGGGTACGTACCCGGAGAGATTCTAAAGCAGGTATCTCCTTTCTGGCCGTCTATGACGGTTCCTGCTTTAATCCTTTACAGGCTGTGGTTGATCATTCTCTGCCGAATTATCAAGATGAAGTACTACACCTGACCACTGGTTGTTCTGTTGAAGTCACCGGCAAGGTTGTCGCATCGCCAGGTGAAGGCCAAAGTCTCGAGTTGCAGGTCACTGCTACCAAAGTGGTCGGCTGGGTAGACGATCCAGACACCTATCCCATGGCAGCCAAACGCCACAGCATTGAGTATCTGCGTGAAGTAGCCCATCTGCGCCCACGTACCAACCTGATCGGCGCTGTGGCGCGCGTGCGCCATACCTTAGCACAGGCTATTCACCGCTACTATCATGAGAATGGGTTTTTCTGGGTATCTACCCCACTGATTACCGCCTCTGATACCGAAGGTGCTGGCGAAATGTTCCGCGTTTCTACGCTGGATCTGGAAAACCTACCGCGCACCGACCAAGGTGCTACTGATTTCAGCGAAGACTTCTTCGGCAAAGAAGCTTTCCTGACTGTATCCGGCCAGTTAAACGGCGAAACCTACGCCTGCGCGCTATCAAAAATCTATACCTTTGGCCCAACCTTCCGTGCTGAAAACTCCAACACCAGCCGCCACCTGGCGGAGTTCTGGATGGTCGAGCCGGAAGTCGCTTTTGCTACACTGGATGACGTTGCCACACTGGCGGAGAAAATGCTGAAGTATGTGTTCCAGGCCGTCTTGAATGAGCGTATAGATGATATGAAATTCTTCGCCAAGCATGTCGACAAAGACGCCATCGCTCGCCTGCAACGTTTTGTTTCTTCCGATTTTGCGCAGGTTGATTACACCGAAGCAGTAGAGATCCTCCTCGCTTCCAGCCAGACCTTCGAAAACCCAGTATCCTGGGGCATTAACTTGTCTTCCGAGCATGAGTGCTATCTGGCGGAGAAACATTTCAAGGCCCCTGTGGTGGTGAAAAATTACCCAAAAGACATCAAAGCCTTCTATATGCGCATGAATAACGATGGCAAAACTGTGGCGGCAATGGACGTATTGGCACCTGGCATCGGTGAGATTATTGGCGGCTCTCAGCGTGAAGAGCGCCTGGATATGCTGGATCAGCGTCTGGCAGAAATGGGGCTGAATAAAGAAGACTACGGGTGGTATCGTGACTTGCGCCGCTACGGTACCGTACCTCACGCCGGCTTTGGTTTAGGCTTTGAACGTTTAATCGCCTACGTCACCGGTGTACAAAACGTACGTGATGTGATCCCTTTCCCACGTACCCCACGCAATGCAAGCTTCTGAATTAACCCGTTCAAAAACCTTTTCAACGATATTTGTTACAAAACAAGGCCAGATTTACGCTGGCCTTGTGCATTTATGGATAATGACCCATATCACAAAGCTCCCGGAAATTTATAATTTGTAACACATGGTTTCTTTTTGAAACTAAAACGAGAGATTGGTAGCATTTTCTTTCTAGATTAACCTGCCCGTGAATGGAAGACTGCGTTCAGACATAGGTCGGCACCAATCTATCAACAATAGTTCAAAAGGATTATTGGTGGCAGTAGCACAGGTGCCAGAATAACACCAATGAGGGTAATTAATGATGAAGCACAACATTCTTGCAGTAGTGATCCCAGCTCTGTTAGCTGCGGGTGCAGCAAACGCAGTAGAAATCTACAACAAAGACGGCAACAAGTTGGATCTGTACGGTAAAGTTGTCGGTCTGCATTACTTTTCCAAGGAAAAACAAGAGGATAAAGATAAATCCTATGCTCGTATGGGCTTCAAAGGGGAAACCTATATTACCGACCAACTGACTGGTTATTATCAGTGGGAACACGAGCTTATGACTAACCACCCTGAATCTATAGGTTCCAGAGATAGCAAAACTCGTCTGGGCTTCGCTGGTTTGAAATTTGCTGAATACGGTTCATTCGATTACGGCCGTAACTACGGCGTACTGTACAACGTGGAGAGCTGGACAGATTCACTGCCGGAGTTTGGTGGCTATACTTACTCTTCTGCCGACAAATTCATGACTAGTCGTACCGGCAGCGTTGCAACTTACCGTAACAACAATTTCTTCGGCTTGGTTGACGGCCTGAACTTCGCTTTGCAGTATCAAGGTAAAAACACTGCGAAAAAGCGCGACATCGAGGAACAAAACAGCGAAGGCTGGGGTATATCCTCTACTTATGACATTGGTGAAGGCATAAGCATTGGTGCTGCCTATGCGTCCTCTAACCGTACCGAAACGCAGAAGTTGAATGATAAAGAGCTTGGCAAAAAGGCTGAGGCCTGGACTGTAGGTACAAAATACGATGCCAACAACGTTTACCTGGCAGCAATGTACGCAGAAACCAGCAACATGACGCAATTCGGTAAATACTCCTATGAGAATGGCATCGCTAACAAAACTCACAACTTAGAAGTGACCGCACAGTACCAATTCGACTTTGGGCTACGTCCAGCAGTATCCTACCTACAATCTAAAGGTAAGAACATACACTACGCAGGCATGGAGCATGATGAAGATCTGGTTAAATATATCTCTGTTGGTAGTACTTACGCATTCAACAAAAATATGTCCACTTATGTTGATTACAAAATCAACCTGCTGAACGACAACGAGTTCACTAAAGCTATTGGCACTACTACCGATAATATCGTCGCTGTTGGTCTAGTTTACCAGTTATAAGTTATTGAACTTAACGCAGGTTTAGCGTTTATAACCCTAAATAATTCGCGTTGCAGGAAGGCAGCAACCTAGCGAAAAATCGGTCGTGAACCGATTCGAACGGCGCTTGTGCTGCCTCGCATGCGGAACCTCAGGGATGAGGTTTATGGATACCCAGGAGCATACAACAGTCAGTGACTGGGGTAAGCGAGGAAAGCTAGCGCACAAGCAACGTGAAGTATGGCGGGTATACTTAGTTAAAAATAAAGCTTCGGCTTAATGCCAATCACCTAAGGTGATCGACACTGTTTTTGATAGGTATTTGACTAATCCTGCCCTAACCTCTTGGGATAATTTCGCGTCCACCGAAAGGTAATACCAGATTAACAGGTCTGTTCATAAAAGTGCTTTAAATGACCCGGTATCGTCCCCGACAATGGCTGATAAGCAAAACACCAAACTTTATTGAATATGCGCCCAACAGGCCCTGTTTGGCCTCAGGGTGTCCTCATTCTATCTCCCAACGCTGCGCATAAAGTTCATTCACGCGCGTGGCCGGATAACGCAATCGACAGTATCCTTGAGATTAACGGTCTGGGAAACAGGATACTGGCTGAATACTGCCATACCGATGCCCAGCTACACCCTAGATCCCAGTGGAAGTTTGCGCTTGTGAAAAGTGACATCTCAGTAGGAGTTAATGCTTGCCAGATCAGGCTGGCAGGCAGCAAGTCGGCAAAGGGTTTAAGCTGCTCTGGAGCGCTAAGATTGATGATGCCGCGTGCTTGAGATAGTTGCATAAAAAAGGGCCATAAATGAACCCTTGCTACACCCGTATGCGCATCGTTCAACCGATCCTTCAATGATCAGCATTAGGGCATCGGCTCTGTTTTTTTGTGCGTTCCGCTAACTTTTTATCCTGCTACTTTCCCCTTCTCAATCGTTTTTTCTGTTGGCTTCACCTACTTCATAATTATTGCAGTGTTTTTTTCGCAAGCGGTTGGCAAACCCCATCACTGTCGCTACCCTGATGCCCTCCATCTGCTTAACTCCGAGATTTGGAAACACCCGACATGTTTAAAAACATCACTGCTGCACCAGCCGACCCAATCCTGGGCCTGGCCGACATCTTTCACACGGACGCCCGCCAAAATAAAATCAACCTTGGCATTGGTACCTATCAAGATGAAACCGGTAAAACTCCGGTGCTAACCAGCGTCAAAAAAGCTGAGCAATATCTGCTGGAGAATGAGACCACCAAAAATTATCTCGGTATTGAAGGTATTCCGGCATTCGCCAACTGCACGCAAGAGCTGCTGTTCGGCAAACAAAGCACTATCATCGCCGACAAGCGCGCACGTACCGCGCAAACGCCCGGTGGTACAGGTGCCCTGCGGGTAGCAGCTGACTTTATCGCCAATCAAACCAATGCTAAGCGCATCTGGATCAGCAACCCAAGCTGGCCAAACCATAAAAACGTCTTCACCGCCGTGGGTCTGGAAGTGCGGGAATATACCTACTATGATGCTGCCAATCATGCGTTGGACTTTGATGGTCTGCTGGGTAGCCTAAAGCAGGCACAGGCCGACGACGTGGTGCTGTTCCACGGTTGCTGCCATAACCCGACTGGCATCGATCCTACCGCCGAACAATGGCGTCAATTGGCTGAGCTTTCCGCCATCCACGGCTGGTTACCGCTGTTCGATTTTGCATACCAAGGGTTTGCCAAGGGTCTGGAAGAAGATGCTGAGGGCCTGCGTATTTTTGCTGTCCAACATCAGGAGTTGATCGTCGCAAGTTCTTACTCGAAAAATTTCGGATTGTACAATGAACGCGTGGGGGCCTGCACTCTGATGGCCACAGACGTTGAAACCGCCGATTGCGCATTCAGCCAAGTGAAAGCGGCTATTCGCGCTAACTATTCAAACCCGCCGTCTCATGGGGCAGCCATAGTAGCTACCATCCTAACCAACGACGCACTGCGTACACTGTGGGTGCAGGAACTGACTGATATGCGCCAGCGTATCCACAGTATGCGTCAGTTGTTTGTGAATACCTTACAGGAGAAAGTCGCTCAGAAGGACTTTGAGTTTATCATCAGCCAGAACGGCATGTTCTCATTCAGCGGTCTGACCAAAGAACAAGTTCTACGCCTGCGTGATGAATTTGGCGTGTACGCGGTAAACTCTGGCCGTGTTAACGTTGCGGGCATGACGCCAGACAACATGGCACCGTTGTGTGAAGCCATCGTTGCCGTGCTGTAAGCATACCGGCATATAGCCACAGGGGGCACTCACCGCGCCCCTTATATTTCTGCAAGGAAATAATAACCTTTACCTTGGCGGTGTAGCCTCACGCAGGAACGGGTTGGTTTGACGCTCATGGCCGAAGGAGGACATAGATCCATGGCCGGGAATAAAGCCCATGTCGTCACCCTGCGGCAACAACCTTGTACGGATGGCGCTGATCAGCGCCTGATGGTCGCCACGCGGAAAATCGCTGCGCCCGATGCCGCCGTTAAACAGCACGTCGCCTACCAACGCTAAGCGCGCTTGCTGGTTGATAAAGACAATATGACCCGGAGTATGGCCAGGGCAATGCAACACTTTGAGCGTCATCTCCCCCACCTTAACCTCATCGCCTTCCGCCAACCACTGAGTAGGCATCAACGGCGCGCATTCTTCCAAACCAAACATTTGGCTTTGCGCTGGCAGGCAGCCCACCCAAAAAGCATCTTTTTTGTCCGGCCCAAAAATAGGCACCTGATAATGCTCAGCCAGCTCTGCTGCGGCACCAACGTGGTCAAGGTGGCCATGCGTCAGCAGGATCTGAGAGAGAGTCACCCCACGCTGAGCCACTTCGGCTTTGATTTTTTCCGCATCCCCGCCGGGATCGACCAGCGCCGCCTGCTGGGTATGTTCACACCAAATCAGGCTACAGTTCTGACTAAAGGCAGTAACAGGAATAATATGATATTTCATAAGGCTCCAATAATAACACCAGCGCCATACTCAGCGGGCTGGCGCTATTCACCTATGGGCAGCACGATTACCAACTCCTTGCCGGGCCAGTATCGATGTGTACACTGTTGCTTCGTGGGTAATATCCTACACTACCAGCGTGCATTTTTAACGCCGCTTTACGGATATTGCTCAGTTGGATGCCTTCAATATAGAAATCCACCGCCTGCCATTTGGTGTGGTAACTGTGCCTAGCCACGCCACGGCTGTGCGCACGCAATTCGTTATTGGTATCTACAGAACGATATCCTGAAATCAACTGTACCGGCTTGCTGGTACCTAGCAGCCCCTGCAGGCGATAAAGATGATCAAACAGACGGGGATCGATCGATTTAATCTTATGGGAACAATAATCACGGAACAGATAATGATAATTAAGCCGCACCAGTTCTTCTTTATTGTAACCTTTGCCTGGCTTTGTTGAATAAATCGGATTTGGAATAAAGATTCCCCTGAATGTGCATCTTTCAGGCAAGGTGTACACTTTCTGGCATACCGGCGAGCGTCATCTTGTTTAATGCACAGATCATGGCCATCGCCTCTGCAACTTGCCCATCATAATCTCGCAGCGAAAGGTGACCACCAAATAGCTGTTTTACTCTGTACCTCGCTGTTTCCGCTATCGAACGTCGGTGGTAGCCTGTCATACTTTTTCACCGTGTGTTTTCTCCGGTAACGCGCTGGTTCGCCACCGCTGGATTTCGGTCTGCATACTGCCGACCAATAACGGGCTCCGCTTCTTGGCGGTATTAACGCCCTGAGCTTCTTGCGCCTTAACTCATCATCACACACTCGCGTATCGTAAGCCCGATCCGCCGAGGCGACTTTGATTTTACGGTACCTCTGACGGATGAGACCTGGGAAGGCTTCGGTATCGGTGACATTGCTCAAAGAAAGGTCAGCACAGATGACCTCATGTATTTCTGCATCTACGGGGCGTTGTTGAATAAATCGAACTTTTGGCCGCCACGAGGATAAGATCACTCTTCTTCTGTCAAAATAGCGACATTCCGTGGCCAAGCAAAAGTTCGATTTATTCAACAACGCCTCCACTGGATAGCAAAATGGTTGGCCAAGTTTATGGATTCCCTTAATAAATAAAAAAGAGGAATGCCTAAACATGACTAAAATTGATGACAAGCCCCAGATGATGTCTTTAACTGGGTGTTTTTTTAATTAATGATATTTAATCTATGGATTTATCGTGCTCGGATGATGTGGTTAAATTATCGCTATCAGGTCTAGAAGTACTTTGTCAGCAGTCTGAAAAAAATACCTAGGCATTTCTCCTTTTTTGCCGCTGCGGCGTACTTCAATCTTGTATTAGATGCAGGTCGAGCGGCGTTTTGCTCGGTTTGCCGCCCACTTCGCGCGCCAGGCGCGGCACTAGATAGCCGGAAACTTTGCTCAGCAGCGACTGCATGATAGTGCGTGCTTCGTCGTCGCTCACCATGAAGTGCGCTGCCCCCTGTACCTTGTCCAGCATGTGGATATAGTAGGGCAGAATACCGGCATCAAATAGCGCGTTGCTTAGCGCCGCCAGCGTGTCGGCATCGTCATTGATGCAACGCATTAGTACACTCTGGTTGAGCAGTGTCACCCCGGCCAGCCGCAACTGTGCCATGGCAGCTTGCAGTTCGCGGTCAATCTCGTTGGCATGGTTGATATGGGTGACCATCAGCACCTGTAAACGCGATGCTGATAGCCATCGGCACAGTTCAGGCGTAATGCGCGCCGGGATCACTACCGGCAGGCGGGTATGAATACGCAGGCGCTTTAGGTGCGGGATAGCCGCCAACTCGTCGATCAGCCAGCCCAACTCATGATCTTTCGCCATCAGCGGATCGCCACCAGAGAAAATAATTTCATCCAGTTCTGGATGTTGGCGGATATAATCCAGCGCCTGACGCCAGTTAGCCTTGTTGCCCTGATTGTCCTGATACGGGAAATGGCGGCGGAAGCAGTAGCGACAGTTGACTGCACACCCTCCCTTGACTAGCAGCAGCGCGCGATTGCGGTATTTGTGCAGCACACCCGGCACTACGCTGCGCTGTTCATCCAGCGGATCAGTGGTGAAACCGGGAGCATTGATGAATTCTTCTTTGGCAGTGAGCACCTGACGCAGCAGCGGGTCATTGGCATCGCCTGGCCGCATGCGCGCGGCAAAAGCGCGCGGCACCCGCAGCGCGAACAGCCGACGTGCATCGTGCCCCTGTGACAGTTCTGGATGTGTACTCAATGACAAAAACCGCAGTAATTCATCAGTATTGGTAATAGCATCGGCGAGTTGATGTAACCAATCTTCTCTATAAGCTGTATTTTGGGTTAGAATATGGGTCATTTTTTCCTAACAGTTCAAATATTGAGAAGGCTATCATGGTGACATATTCTAGCAAAGATTTCCGTCCGGGTATTAAAATAATGTTCGAGGGCGAACCTTACGCTGTCGAGTCAAGCGAGTTCGTTAAGCCTGGTAAAGGCCAGGCGTTTGCCCGCGTAAAAATGCGCCGTTTGTTGACTGGCACCCGCGTGGAAAAAACCTTTAAATCTACCGATTCTTGTGAAGGCGCAGATGTTATTGATACCAACACGAACTACCTGTACAGCGACGGTGATTTCTATCACTTTATGCACCCTGAGACTTTTGAGCAGCATCAGGTTGAAGCAAAAACCGTCTCTGATGCGGCAAAGTGGCTCCAGGATAATGCGGAATGTATTATCACGCTGTGGAACGGCTGTCCTATCGCTGTTCAGCCACCAAACTTTATCGAAGCAGAAATCACTGATACCGATCCAGGGCTGAAAGGTGATACTGCAGGTTCTGGTGGTAAGCCAGCAACCCTGAGTACCGGTGCTGTGGTTAAGGTACCGTTGTTTGTACAGATTGGCGAAGTGGTCCGTGTTGACACCCGTTGTGGCGAGTACGTCTCTCGCGTTAAATAATTGGCAAGGCAGAGGAACCACTGTTCCTCCTCGGTTATATCCCTGCCTGTTGCACGTTGGCATACTCCACATGATGGAGAAAACTCTGCTGGCTATGGTCACCCTGTGATTACTTATGTTCCTTAGCGGTTGTAAATAGGTTTCACGGTTCTGGCGAAGGTGTTTAGGCTATATCGCTTACAGCCAGCTAAGATCATTAGATATACCCGTCATACATCGAGTTGCCTATGAGTGAGCTTTCTTCGCTCACCCCAGTCACTGACTGGTGGGGACTAATCAATCTCATTTCTGAGGTTCAGCCCGTGCCCATGCAAGCGCTGTTCAAATCACTTCCCAACCGATTTTTCACTGCACAGCCACCTTCCTGCTACTCGAATTATTTAGGGTATAGTTATGTATTCGTGCTAAGAAAGACGGTATTAGACCGCAAGCCTTAATAAATTTTACGCAGTTTAGGACGCGGCTTGCCCACTTAAAGTGCTATTGCTGGTTTGCTCGAAGTGGTGTGGGCTATTGGTCTGAAATACACCTAGGGTTTCACCCGTTTGACCCCCAGCATCATCACCATCACCGCGATGGTAATCAGCATGTTGCTGTTGGCGCACGCTATGAAAACGTTGCCTACTGGCACCGCCTATGCGGTATAGACTAGCATCGGTGAGGTAGGGGCGGCGATTATGGGGATGGTACTGTTGGGCAAGTCGACCAACATCGCTCGTATTATCAGCCTGTGCCTGATTATGATCGGTATTCTTGGCCTGAAGTTCAGCAGTCATTAAGAGGTTGGGAGAGGCGGCCAACGACATTGGCCGCCAGGAGGGCTTACAAGGCCATGACCCCAATCAGAGTGACCATACTGAGGATCGCCTCCAGGCGGTAGAACACCCATTTGTCGGCTGGTAGATGGATATTCAAGTCATGCATCGCATTATGGATGCGGTGCAGGCCGCACCATAGTGGCAGAATGATCATCAGCAGCAGGAATAGGCGGCCGATCAGTATTTGGCAGAGCGCTAGCACTCTTTCATAGCTCAGCGCTTCGCCGGGGAACAGTCCCAACGGAAGCAGAATGCCGACTAGCAACACCATGGCTGGCGCGGCTATCGCACTCCACATGCCGCCAGCGCCGAAAAATCCCCAGAAAATTGGCTCGTCAGAGCGTTCAGGTGCTTGATTTATCATATTTCCTCCGTATTACATCAGGGCCACGGCCAGAATGATCACACTGACTAGCAGGGTGACCACACATAGTCCTCGATCGGCATTGGCCCCACTCTTTCGCTGTTAATCACGATATTGGCGGCTTTTGGTGCCAAATCGAACCAAGTTTTGGTGTGCATTATCGCCTCCCGCAGGGCGACCACATTAATCAGTAGCACCAACGGGTTTTGCAGGAAACCGACGAAATTGGCCCAGTTGTCCGCGCCGCCTTGCAGCGCGAACACGCCATACAGCAGCACGATGCTAAACCATACCGCTAGCACCGAGGTGCCTTCGCGCAGCATATAGAAGCGATAGAATCCAAGTTTTTGCCACCAGGACTGCGTCATGGCGCGCACATAGGGCTTACGTTGAGTTTTCATTGCAAATTTTCTTCCTTATTGCGGCTTCAGCATGGTGATCATGAAGTCTTTAGTGCTTTCTACTTTGCCTTGCTAAATGGCGGCGGTCGGATCAACGTGTTTCTGACAGACTTCGGAACAATAGCCGACGAAGGTGCAGCTCCAGACCCCATTCTGGTCGTTGAGCGGCACCATACGCTGTTTTTTGCCATGGTCGCAGTTATCCAGGTTGTAGCGCTGCGCCAAGGTGATCGTTGCCGGGCAGATAAATTGCGGATTGAGGCCGAACTGCGGGCAAGCGGCATAGCACAGGCCACGGTTGATGAAGCCGAAAAACTGGTGATACTTTGCTATTTGTGCTGGGGTTTGCACGTTCGCGCCTTCCTCCGGTTTGCAGTTGTTGCCGATGATATAGGGCTTCATCGCCTCTAGGCTCTCAATAAAGTGGGTCATGTCGACCACCAGATCGCGCTCGATCGGGAAGTTGCCCAGTGCTTAGACCTTCATGCCGTCGCTGTATTCACGCAAGAAGGTTTTGCAGGCCAGCTTCGGCACTTGGTTGACCATCATGCCGCATGAACTGCAGATTGCCATGCGGCAAGACCAGCGGTAGGAGAGATCCGGTGCCAAGTTATCCTTAATGTAACCTAATGCGTCGAGCAGCGAAGTCTACTCATCGTAAGGCACCGAGAAGGTCTCGAAATACGGTTCGGTATCGCATTCTGGATTATAGCGCATGACTTCGATTTTTAGGGGGGTCATCTCAGTAATTGGCCTGCTCCTTAATCTTTTTCTCGTGCGCATCGGCTTCAGTACCGTAAACGCGTTTCGCGGGTGGCAGTTTGGTGATTTTCACATCGCTGTACTCTAGGTGTGGTACGCCATTTGGGTTATGAAACGCCAGCGTGTGCTTGAGAAAGTTGACATCTTCACGTTCGGTGCAGCCTTCATCCAGACGCTGGTGCGCACCGCGTGATTCTTTGCGATTGATAGCGGAGGGCGCCATGCATTCGGCAACTTCTAAGCCGTATCCCCGCTCGATGGTGTATAGCAGATCGGTGTTGAATACGCTGGCTTTGTCGGTGATTTTGACCCGTTTGAAGCGCTCTTTCAGTTCCGCCAGCTTATCGATGGTTTTTTGTATCAGATCTAGCGTACGGTAGATACCGCAACCTTCTTCCATCGATAGACCCATCTCGTCGCGGATCTTCGACCAATTTTCGTTGCCTTCTTGTTTCATCAGGTTGCTCAGTCAGGTCTCGACATCGCGTCCTTTGGCTTCAAGTACACTACTGTTGGCCGGGCCGCTTTCCAGCGCCCATCGTGCGGCGTGTTCACCGGCTACCTTCCCGAATACCACCAACTCGGCCAGCGAATTGGAATCGCGGCGGTTGGCACCATACAGCCCAACGGAAAAGCACTCGCCAACCGCGAATAACCCCTTGATACGGGTTTCGCAGGTCTTGTTGGTTTCAATGCCGCCCATGGTGTAGTGCGCAGTTGGGCGTACTGGGATCGGCGTCTGCACCGGATCCACGCCGACGTAGGCTTTGGCCAGCTCGCAGATGAACGGTAGCCGCTCCAGTAGCTTTGTCTCACCCAGATGGCGCAGATCAAGATAGACTACATCGCCGCGTGAGGTGGCGATGGTTCGGCCAGCACGCCTGGGAGACTTTGTCGCGTGGGCCAAGCTCCATATATTTGTTCTTTGGTTCGCCTAGTGGTGTTTCCGGCCCCATACCGTAATCCTGTAGGTAACAGTAGCCATCCTTGTTGGCCATAATGCCACCTTCACCACGGCAGCCTTCAGTCATCAGGATACCAGAGCCGGGTAGGCCAGTTGGGTGATCTTGTACGAATTCCATATCGCGCAATGGCACGCCATGGTGGAATACAATGCCCATGCTATAACCAGTGACGATGCCGCCGTTGGTGTTTTAACAGCGTTGTTGAATAAATCGGATTTGGAATAAAAAGTCCCCTGAATGGGCAGCTTTCAGGCAAGGCGTACACTTTCTGGCATACCGGCAAGCGGCATCTTATTTAGTGCACAGATCATGGCCAGCGCCTCTGCAACTTGCCCATCATAATCTCGCAGCGATAGGTGACCACCAAATAGCTGTTTTACTCTGTACTTCGCTGTTGCCGCTATCGAACGTCGGTGGTAGCCTCTGATACTTTTCCACCATGTGTTGTCTCCGGTAAGGCGCTGGTTCGCCACCGCTTGATTTCGCTCTGCATAGTCTGCCGACCAATAACGGGCTCTGCTGCTGGGCGGTATTAACGCCTTGAGCTTCTTGCCCCTTAACTCATCATCATACACTCGCGTATCCTAATCCCGATCCGCCGAGGCGACTTTGATTTTACGGTACCTCTGGCGGATGAGACTTGGGAAGGCTTCGGTATCGGTGACATTGCTCAAGGAAAGGTCAGCACAGATGACCTCATGTGTTTCTGTATCTTCCTGACCGTATTTTTTTGCCATCCACTCCCCTTCACCCAAGACGTTGAGCCCGGTAGAGTCGATAAAGAGGTGCGCAATTTCACCCGGCGTTGGGGTTTTAAACGGGATATGGCCGGACTTTGCCCGCTTACTGATACAGGTGTTGTCCGGGCAGTTCAACGGCACTTTGATCAGTGTGACAATGGAGTCGACGAAGCCCTGGAGGGCGCGAAGTGTCAGGCCGAAAATCCGTTTCAGCATCAATACGCTGGTGATTGCCATATCGGAATAATGTGGTGGGCGACCACGCAGAGAAGGTTTTGCCTCGCAGTACCAGGCGTGAAGTGCCGTTTCATCCACGGAGAAAGTGAGTGAACCCCGAGTGATAAGGGCGTTGTTGTAAGCCTTCCAGTTAGTGATGTTGAACTTTTTCTGGGCCACGGAATATCGCTATTTTGACATAAGGAGAGTGATCTGATCCTCGTCCCGGCAAAATGTTCGATTTATTCAACAACGCCTGTTGATCCACGCGCTAGTGGCACTGATTGCGTACATTATGTTCGCTTTTGGTCTGTGGAGAGTAACGCAGGGCTATTACTATGCTTGGTATAATAAGGTACAGAAGAACCATAAAGGTATTGGCATACTGCTGACTCGTTACAGACGCTTTACGCGTATCAGTAGCAGCCTGATTCAACCAACGCTGTATGTAACGCTGTTTAGCATTCTGATCAACGGCTATCTTTTCTCCCCGCAGGTGGCTAGCCAATCAGCGTGTTCGGCTAGTTTTAGGTTCCCACCACCATCAGCAGCATGGCCGAGCAAACTGGCATTACCGATACCCTTTACCTGGCCTGGGCCGTGATCGTGCTTTAGCTGCTGCACGGGCTGGCTACCAAGCTGATTGGTCAAGGGAATGATTCTTGGGACGGTTACTGTGCTGGCTTTGAAGCCAGCGGCAAGATCAAGCTGAAAGACTTCGGCATCATCATTTGGCCGACCCGGCTTTTTCTTGTGCTGGAAGGTGCATCGTGGTACGCAGTAGACTTTTCGCCTTATTAAAGATCTTTATGCCACTCCCACGCTTTGCGCGACGTTCGTGTTGATCTTCACGCGGTAGCTCCAGCTCTTCGCGGCAGATCTCACTGCAACAGCCTTCAAACTTGGCGTCGCAAATCGGACACTGAATAAACAACAGGTGGCAACCCTCATTTTTACAGTTGGTATGGGTATCGCATGGTATGCCACATTTGTGGCAATGGGCGATCACATCATCAGTTATCCGTTCGCCCATTCTCTCATCGAACACAAAGTTTTTGCCGACAAACTTCAGCGATAGCCCTTGCTCTTTCGCCTTGCGCGCATATTCAATAATCCCTCCTTCTACATGGTAAACGTTTTCAAACCCGTTATGCCGCATGTAGGCGCTGGCTTTTTCACAGCGAATACCGCCAGTACAGTACATGACAATGTTTTTGTTTTTGCTTTCCTGTAACATCTCAACCGCCATCGGCAGTTGCTCACGGAAGGTATCTGAAGGCACCTCAATGGCATTTTTAAAGTGACCCACTTCATACTCATAGTGATTGCGCATATCGACAAACAGCGTATCTGGATCATCGATCATTTGGTTAACGCGATCGGCTTGCAGATATTCACCAACATTTGCCGGGTTAAAACTATCGTCATCAATGCCGTCAGCCACAATGCGCTCACGCACTTTCAGGCGCAACACCCAAAAGGATTTGCCGTCATCTTCCAACGCGATATTTAGACGCACCTTATCCAGCGCCGGGTGTGAGGCAAACAGCACATCTTTGAAAGCAGCAAAATTGTTTTGTGGCACGCTAATTTGCGCGTTGATGCCCTCTTTTGCCACGTAAACGCGGCCGAAAACCTTTATCTTGTCGAACTGGATATAAAGGTTGTCACGAAACGCTTTGGGATCGTCGATAACAAAGTATTGATAAAAAGAAACTGTGGTACGCGGCTCGGTTTCAGCCAGCATGCGCGCCTTTAGTTCCTCATTAGAAATTCGGTTATGTAACACTGGCATTGTGTACTTTCCTATCTTTCGGGAGGTGACTGATTTACTGCACGGCGCAGATGATACTCGAAAATAACGCGCTTTGCAGCATCAGCCTAGGTGCCTGTGCGCTGGCTGAAACATTTGCACTCTACAGCAAGTTTAGTTAGGCCATCTTCCTAACTCTAGTGTTGCATTCCTAAACAGCGGTTCTGATCCCCATTTCCCACTACAGTAGAAAATGATCGCGGTGCAGGAATTGCCAGAGCTTAATAGTAAAACGCCTATATTACATAAAATCAGAAGTGCGGGTTCAGTTGCAGTTCGGCAACGGCTCATCACTAATCGCTAGTTCTGGATTGGCATAAACACTGTTCACAAAACAGTGTTGCTCTTCTGGATAGCTCGAGAGATGAAACTCAGCAATTCTGGGATATCCATCTTTGGCAGTAACACTTTAATAAAAGCTAATTGGCGAAAATCTGCCACTTCAAGCAGTGCCTGCTGCAGTTGCTCCGGTTCAGTGACGTGCAGCGTCTGTACCGGATGTTCGTTGGCCAGCGCCTGCAATAATAGTGTCCAGTTACACTGGGCAATATCGTTGTAACGCTGTTCAGGGCTGCGGATTGCACGCTTAATGTTATACCCCTCTTTGTTCAACAAGAAGATCACTGGCTTCAGCCCATCTCGCACCATCGATCCAAGTTCTTGCGCGGTAATCTGCGCAGCACCGTCGCCAATCAATAGCACAACGCGGTGGTTCGGCTAGGCAATCTGTGCGCCAAACGCCGCGGCCAAGGGCGAACGTCATCTTGTTTAATGCACAGATCATGGCCAGCGCCTCTGCAACTTGTCCATCATAATCTCGCAGCGATAGGTGACCACCAAATAGCTGTTTTACTCTGTACCTCGCTGTTGCCGCTATCGAACGTCGGTGGTAGCCTGTGATACTTTTCCACCGTGTGTTGTCTCCGGTAACGCGCTGGTTCGCCACCGCTTGATTTCGCTCTGCATAGTCTGCCGACCAATAACGGGCTCCGCTGCTGGGCGGTATTAACGCCTTGAGCTTCTTGCCCCTTAACTCATCATCACACACTCGCGTATCCTAAGCCCGATCCGCCGAGGCGACTTTGATTTTACGGTACCTCTGACAGATGAGACCTGGGAGGGCTTCTATATCGGTGACATTGCTCAAGGAAAGGTCAGCACAGATGACCTCATGTGTTTGTGTATCTACGGCCAAATGCAGTTTTCGCCAGATCCGCCGTTTTTCCTGACCGTGTTTTTTACCTTCCACTCCCCTTGACCCAACACGTTGAGCCCGGTAGAGTCGATAACGAGGTGCGCAATTTTACCCGGCGTTGGGGTTTTAAACGGGACATGGCCGGACTTCGCCCGCTTACTGATACAGGTGTCGTCCGGGCAGTTCAACAGCACTTTAATCAGTGTGACAATGGAGTCGACGAAGCGCTGGAGGGCGCGAAGTATCAGGCCGAAAATCCGTTTCAGCATCAATACGCTGGTGATTGCCATATCGGAATAATAAAGTGAGTGATCCCCGAGTGATAAGGGCGTTGTTGTAAGCCTTCCAGTTGGTGATGTTGAACTTTTGCTGGGCCACGGAATGTCGCTATGTTGACAGAAGGAGAGTGATCTGATCCGCGTGCCGGCCAAAAGTTTGATTTATTCAACAACGCCCCATCCGTCTGCAGCGGGCAAATTGCTATCAGGTTAGGTTTATTAACTTGCTAATTCTTTTCATATTAAGTAAAAATGCAACAGTAGTATTATTATATCTGCCTGTTAAATTTCCGTATTGTTCCCCCTCTCATGTAAGCCCTATTTTGCAGGCGAAATGCCCTAGCGGCTTTAAGCACCATCAACAAAGCCATTCTACGTACCTATTCTCTCTGTTTAGATGTCGCTTGGCGGATTATGATAAAAGGTCGGCTACGACAATACATCTGTCATGCGGCACTCAGGCAAAAAAGCGCCAGGATAGTCACGGCGCTTCAGGTTTTGGCTCAGTGAATTAATGTTTGCTTATATTGTGAGCTTGATAATCTGTAGACTGAATCTTGGCGATACCGGCTTCTAATATGTTGATTAATTGACGAGCGACATCTGTAGTAAGCCAAAGCGTTCTGTCTACTTGAGCTTCTACGGGCGTTTGGTCTAGTGAAGACAGATAATGAAGGCGTATCATCATAGCATCGTAAATATCGACAGTGCTGATATCCCAACCAACAAGCGGGTGTGTCTGAATTACTTCATCGTTTCTGTCCATAAAGACCCCTTATTAAGTAGTAACTACCCTGAGTGACTAACGAGGATCAATGCGGCTCATCATCATGAGAGCAACTACAGTATACGCATCTGATTGCATTTGTTGGCACTTTTCACCACTTATTTTGCAAAATAAATGTTTATTTACCAATTTTATCGGTGAATTGAATGATTAATAATGGTTGTATCCGAGTTGGGTGGCGGGATGCCGAAAACAAAACAGTTGGAAAACTAAGCAAGCATTGGTAAAAGCAGCATTGCAGTATTTATTCTGTGCTGAACCACTCGTCCGCGCTTTCCCACGTTTCCTGGAGTATTTCCTCGATCAGATCCCGGTTGGTTTTCCTCCCCCGTAGCACTGATAGCCCGTTAGCGCTGGCATAACGTACCTGAATTACTGCGTCAGGAAATTGGCGGTTCACCTGCTTGATCAGCTCGACGGTCAGAGCCTCAATAGCTCCTGATGGCAGCGGCTTGGTTTTATCTATAGTGACTTCAACACGCACATTTGCTCCTAAAGTATTTTACTGATTATTTATACAGTTTCTCCTCTGTGGGAGCAATAATAATGCTAAAAAAGATTAGCCATTTAGCGACCAGTTCAGGGGTTAGCCAGCAAAGAAAGGTATGACAGATTCGTTGCCCAGAGCTATCTCTGCTGGTTGAGTGGTCGGCCCGTGTTGCAGTTTGATAAAATCTTCATTGACCGGTAGGCCATAGAAGCGCGGCCCGTTCAGTGAGCAGAACGCTTAAAGGTGTTGCAACGCGTCTAGTTGCTCAAAGACAGTGGCGTAGGCCGATATCGCGTTCGGGGCATTGAACACGCCTGCGCAACCTCAGTCGGATTCTTTGCGGTGTTTGGTGTGCGGTGCTGAGTCAGTACCGAGAAAAAAACGATCTGAACCGCTGGTGGCCGCTTTACACAGCGCTACCTGATAAATATTGCGTTTGAGGATCGGCAGACAAAACAGATGCGGACGAATGCCTACAACCAACATATGGTTGCGATTGAACATCAGATGTTGCGGTGTGATTGTGGCACAAAGGAATCGATCGCCATCCTGCACATATTGAACAGCTTCTTTGGTGGTGATGTGCTCGAAGACGATTTTTAGTTCGGAGAACTGTAGGCGGATTGGCGCTATCACTTGTTCAATAAAGCACGCCTCGCGGTCAAAGATATCGACAGCGACATCGGTGACTTCTCTGTGGATCAGTAGCGGCATGCCGATTTTTTGCATTTTCTCAAACAGTGAATAAATGCCTTTTACATTACTCACGCCGTTGCTGGAGCATTTGCGGGATACAGTTTGGCGGCGGTAAACACACCTTGTTCAAATCCGTTAACGAGTTCTTTAGCGGAGAGAGAGTTGGTCAGGTAGCAGGTCATCAGCGGGGTGAAGATGTCGCCCTGCAGCACGGCGGCCAGTATGCGCTGACGGTAGGCGTGAGCGGCGTCCACAGTGGTGATTGGCGGAGCCAGGTTCCGCATCACTACCGCCCGGCCAAACACCTGACTGGTATAGGGCACCACCGTTTTCAGCATCTCGCTGTCACGCAGATGGATATGCCAGTCATCAGGGCGGCGAATTTTCAGGGATTGGGGTTGTGCAGTCATGCAGTCATGGTGCTGGCTCCAGCGGTCAGAAAACGTTTATCTATAAGCGAATAATGGGGTTATCCACGCCGGGCTGTAAGGATAAGTGGAAAATTCCCTTGATGCATCTGTTTGTTGCAACCAAGTTCAAATCAATTGGCTATTGGCCACATAGTGGTAGGGATTTTAATGATCCTGGTGATTGAAGCGCCCAGAGCCTGGTCTTTATTATCTGGATAGGGGGAAAGAAATGGAAATAAGCGTCATTGCCAGGCGACAAGAGAAACCTGAGTTTGCGTCTATCGTCAGCGATGCGAGACACGAGCTTATTTAACCAAGCCGCAAAAAGTTGGGTAACCTACAGAACGTCCGCTCCACGATTTGGAAAAGCCGGATACCTTCGACAGCTTCGAGCGTTGGGCTAGCAGTGAAGCCTTGGATAAACCTAGTGTAGCTAGGCATTTCCAATTGTTTGTCAGCCAGGTTGATAGCAAGTTGGATATGTTAGGTGGCTTTGTTGAATAAATAGGATTTGGAATAAAGAGTTCCCTGAATGTGCATCTTTCAGGCGAGGCGTATACTTTCTGGCATACCGGCGAGCCTCATCTTGTTTAATGCACAGATCATGGCCAGCGCCTCTGCAACTTGCCCATCATAATATCGCAGCGACAGGTGACCACCAAATAGCTGTTTTACTCTGTACCTTGCTGTTGCCGCTATCGAACGTCGGTAGTAGCCTGTGATACTTTTCCACCGTGTGTTGTCTCCGGTAACGCGCTGGTTCGCCACCGCTTGATTTTGCTCTGCATAGTCTGCCGACCAATAACGGGCTCCGCTGCTGGGCGGTATTAACGCCTTGAGCTTCTTGCCCCTTAACTCATCATCACACACTCGCGTATCCTAAGCCCGATCCGCCGAGGTGACTTTGATTTTACGGTACCTCTGGCGGATGAGACCTGGGAAGGCTTCGGTATCGGTGACATTGCTCAAGGAAAGGTCAGCACAGATGACCTCATGTGTTTCTGTATCTACGGCCAAATGCAGTTTTCGCCAGATACGCCGTTTTTCCTGACCGTGTTTTTTTGCCATCCACTCGCCTTCACCCAACACGTTGAGCCCGCTAGAGTCGATAACGAGGTGCGCAATTTCACCCGGCGTTGGGGTTTTAAACGGGACATGGCCGGACTTCGCCCGCTTACTGATGCAGGTGTCGTCCGGGTAGTTCAACGGCACTTTGATCAGTGTGACAATGGAGTCGACGAAGCCCTGGAGGGCGCGAAGTGTCAGGCCGAAAATCCGTTTCAGCATCAATACGCTGGTCATTGCCAGCGAGTGAAAAAAGATAGCCTAAGATCGGTGCAATACTGCGCTTAGGCTATATCAGACTGCCAGACAAGGTGTCCAATAGAACGGATCACTTCAAATGGCCGTTTTTTATCAGACGGGCTAACTTTAGTCGTTAATCGGCGGCGGTTTGACGGCCGGTGACATAGCCTGGTTCACTGCCGCATGCCCACCTGCGGTACCTGTGCCTGTGAAACTGAAGGAAGGGCGCTGCCAGTCGCTATGCTTGCGTTCTTCTGGCACATAAGCCAACGCAGGAGCTTTGGTCATCGGTGCACTAGCAATATGCTTGCACTGTGTATTTGGCACGACTTTCACCGGAGGCTGTTGTTGCAGCGCTGAAGCCAGTTCGGCAGTGACCGGAACAGCAGCTTTATACATTGGCGTTTCCATCTCTGCTGGGGCTTTTTCGCTGGCTATCATTGGCTCGAATGTCTGCACTTCTGCAACCCCTTCCATGGCGGGGGCTGCCTCAGTTGCAATTACAACAACGGTAGTTGATTGCACTATAGATGCGGCTGCAACCCCAGAGGTGGTTTTTTCAATATTAATGATTTGCGGTTCAACGGCGTCATCGATAACTGACACTGTGACCTCTGCTGACGTTAGCACATTGTCTTGCGTGGTCTGGTGGGAATTGGTCTTAACTTCAGTTGTTTTCGTCTGCGCTGCCTGAGCAACCGGGTAGCCTACCCAAACCTTGCCTGACGCTAGCTCCGGTGAAGCGAAAGCCCCGGCCAGAGGCATGGGCGATTGCAGCGGGTAACGTTCATCACGGTAACGTCGACGACGTTGACCGCTGACGCGCAAGTGGCGCGGTGAGCGTCGTGAGCGGCGCGGCATGCTGTTTTCGTTATTGCTACGGTTATCGCCCTGGGCATCATTTTCTACCTGAGCAGCCATGGTTTTCGGTAGCAGTTTAACGCTGTTTTCTAGGCTTACCTGCTGAGCCTCTTCAATTTTAGCAGCCGGTGCTTTTGGTGCCAGCAGTTCTTCCGCCGCGCGATCCAATTCTTCCTCAGAGGACAGTAGGCGGACGTTCTGCGTCAGGGGACGGCGTTGGCGGCGCTGCATGTTTTGCGTCTGCTGTTTGTCTTCCGGTGCCTCACCGTTATCGACAGCAGTGCTTTCCTGCGCTTTTACTTCCTGGCGGCGACGCTGACGTTCTGCACGTTGTTCACGACGTTGTTGTTGCTCATCACGCAAGGGCATGCCAACTTCATCAGATATATGCTCTTCGACAACCGGTACGTTTTGCGGCTGATTGGGGCGGTTGCGGCGTGGTTCTTCGCCAGACTCGCGCGGTTCACGATTTTCACGCCTGTCACGGCCTTCAGCACGCACTTTGCGACCAGAACCCTGCCGGCTACGACGCTGTGGGCAACGGTTTTTAACGTTGTTTTCTACCTGCGGCGCTTCAGCTAGTTTGGTTTCGATAGCCGCGGGATGCTTTTCAAAGGCGAGTAACGCCTTCAAGCCACCGAACAGGCGGTTTAACAGACCCGGCTTGGCAACAGCGATGGCGGCTGCCGATTGGGTAATCACGGGTTCCTCGGTAGGCAACGGGTTGTCAGCAGCCAATGAGAAGGTCGCCAGCGCTGGCTGTTCTGGGCGTTTGCGCTCAGTGGATGCATCTTCAGGCAGTTGCATCATTTCTTCTTCATGCAGTTTCGGTAGCAGGTAGCTGAGAGTAGAGGTTTCCTCCCCCTTGCGTACGCGCAATACCGAGTAATGTGGCGTCTGCATTTGATCATTTGGCACGATGATCGCTTTCACGCCCGCCTGACATTTTTCGATCGCGCTGACCGCATCACGCTTTTCGTTCAGCAGGTAAGAGGCAACCGGAACGGGTACGATGGCGTGAACTTCTTTGGTATTTTCCTTCAGTGCCTCTTCTTCAATCAAACGCAGGATGGACAACGCCAGTGATTCGTTATCACGGACAGTGCCGGTCCCCTTACAGCGCTGGCAGACGTGATGGCTGGATTCTCCCAGCGACGGGCTGAGACGCTGACGCGACATCTCAAGCAGCCCGAAGCGGGAAATGCGGCCAATCTGGATGCGTGCGCGGTCTTGGCGCACTGCGTCACGCAGGCGGTTTTCAACTTCACGTTGGTGGCGCAATGGGGTCATATCAATAAAGTCGATGACGATCAGTCCACCGAGGTCGCGCAGACGCAACTGGCGGGCAATTTCGTCTGCCGCTTCCAAATTGGTATTAAACGCAGTTTCTTCGATGTCGCCGCCACGGGTAGCACGTGCAGAGTTGATGTCGATAGCAGTCAGCGCTTCAGTGCTGTCGATAACGATCGAACCGCCCGAGGGCAAGCGCACTTCACGTTGGAAAGCTGATTCAATTTGTGATTCGATCTGGTAGTGACTAAACAGAGGAATTTCACCGCTATACAATTTGATTTTGCTGTTGAAATCTGGGCGACCCAGCGCTGAAATGTGCTCTTTGGCCAGATCGAGAATTTTCGGGTTGTCTATCAATATTTCGCCGATGTCCGGGCGCAGGTAATCGCGGAATGCGCGCACGATCACGTTGCTTTCCTGATAGATCAAAAACGGCGCGGAGCGGCCTTCGGCAGCTTTCTTGATGGCTTCCCAATGCTTCAAACGGAAGGAGAGATCCCATTGCAGCCCATCAGCGGATTTACCAATACCGGCAGTGCGAACGATCAAACCCATACCATCCGGCAGTTGCAGGGAGGAAAGCGCCACTTTCAGTTCGGTGCGGTCATCACCCTCAATACGGCGGGAAATACCACCGGCGCGCGGGTTGTTCGGCATTAGCACCAGGTAACTGCCTGCCAAGCTAATGAAGGTAGTTAAGGCTGCGCCTTTATTGCCGCGCTCTTCTTTGTCTATCTGAACGATGACGTCTTGGCCTTCGCGCAACGCATCTTTGATGTTTGGACGACCATGGGAAGAATAGTTACTGGGGAAGTATTCGCGGGCAATTTCTTTAAGCGGAAGGAAACCATGACGTTCTGCACCGTAATCCACGAATGCTGCTTCAAGACTTGGTTCAATGCGGGTGATTTTGCCTTTGTAAATATTCGCTTTTTTCTGTTCATAGCCTGGGCTCTCGATATCCAAGTCATACAGCCGTTGTCCATCTACGAGAGCAACACGCAACTCTTCCCGCTGAGTTGCGTTAATCAACATTCTTTTCATCTTAACTTACTCGTTATTTTTACATTATCGACAAAGCTGCGGGCAAAATAACCACATGGCCGGATCAGAACCGAAAACCCCAAATTTTCTTGCAAAGCCTTCAGCCTCACGGTTGTCGCCTGCATAAGGGCGCATTATTTCGGTAATGCCGATATTTCTTTGTGAAGACAGCAATTTTATTTTGGGAATAGCTTATGATTAACGTTGACAGACCTGATTCCATTTGCCGCCCAAGCTAAAACCTGCAGCCCGCTATTTGTGTGATTTCGCATTACGTCTTACGCCATTGCTGCGTTTTTGCGCGATCTGACAAATCCATAATTCCACCTTTTTCCTGTAACTAGAATAAACGCAGAAAGAAACTACATTATTCCATTGCTGATGCCGTTATAGCAAGGTGACTTTTCCAACGGTGGAGGAAATCGCAAACGTTCAAATCGGCATACTGTCTTGCTTATTTGTCGCCGGGGTTTCACACGCCATCTAAGAGACAGTTAAGCACAGAAATAGATGTGGCGCTATTAACGCGCTCTCTTTAGAATTCCGCACCATGAAAATTAACAATCCGGCAGTACAAGTAATCACGATTTCTGACGACGAAGCCGGTCAGAGAATCGACAACTTTTTGCTCGCTCGCCTGAAAGGTGTGCCGAAGAGCATTATTTACCGCATCGTGCGCAAAGGCGAGGTGCGCGTAAATAAAAGGCGTATCAAGGCTGAGTACAAGTTGGCTGCGGGCGATCTGGTGCGCGTACCGCCGGTGCGCATAGCTGAGAGGGAAGTGGTGCTGGTATCCGCCAAACTGAATAAAGTGGTTGCGCTGGCCAACTGCATTTTGTATGAAGACGATCACCTGCTGATCTTGAACAAACCCTCGGGTACGGCGGTGCATGGCGGTAGCGGCCTGAGCTTTGGCGTCATTGAAGGGCTGCGCGCGCTGCGGCTAGAAGCCCGTTTCCTGGAACTGGTGCACCGTTTGGATCGTGATACCTCCGGCGTACTGCTGGTAGCAAAGAAGCGTTCGGCGCTGAGGTCGCTACATGAGCAACTACGGATGAAAGGAATGCAAAAGGACTATCTGGCGCTTGTGCGCGGCCAGTGGCAGTCCCACTGCAAAGTGGTGCAGGCACCCTTGCTGAAAAACATTTTGCACAGCGGTGAACGTATCGTGCGCGTTAGCAGTGAAGGCAAGTCCTCGGAAACGCGCTTTAAAGTGGAAGCACGTTACGAGTTTGCCACGCTGGTCAAAGCCAGCCCGATTACTGGGCGCACTAATCAAATCCGCGTGCATGCGCTGCATGCGGGGCACCCGATCGCTTTTGATGATCGCTATGGTGATCGCGAGTTTGACCGGAAACTGCTTGGCACCGGCCTCAAGCGTTTATTCCTGCATGCGTCGGCGCTGCACTTCAAGCATCCTGCCACCGGTGAAACCGTGTGCATTGAAGCACCGATGGATGGGGTGCTGCGCCAATGTTTGCAGAGGTTGCGCTGTCAGACAGCCCAATAAACCGGTCAGGCTAGCGGGTTGACGCATTCAGCACGAATATAGCGAGCAACGCGATCAGCGGCAGGCCAACCAGCGCATTAGGATCTCGGCCTTCTAGTCTATCGAACAGGGCAATCCCCAATCATTCACTTTTAAAGCTACCGACGCAATTCAGTGGCTGCTCCAGGCTTATGTAGGCGCTAATCTCCGCCTTCCCTAAGCGTGCGTAAATGCACCTGAAACGGTTCGCACAGCACCTGCAAATACCTGCTGCGGCTATTGTACAGAGCCAGACCAGTATAAAAGGTGACGATTTGGCTGCTGGCCTGGCGCAATTGGGTGCATGCGTTTTCGGCACTGTGCAGCTTGACGGTGGTTTTTCCGTCAATCATGCAGACCTGATCGCAACCGATAATCAGGTGGTCGGGATAGGCGCTGGCCAGTGCCTGAGCTTTTGCTGTCGCCAGCCTAAGCACTAGCGCCTCGGCGGTTTCATCGGCCATTGGCGTTTCATCCACTTCCGCTGCTGCGCAGGAGAAGGACAGTTGCAGCTTTTCCAACAGTATTTTTCGATAGGGTGACGTGGAAGTTAGAAGTATTTTCAGCATGATTTTTTACTAACCATAAAAGTGTGAACTCAGCCCCTATCCCATTTTGACTCTGGCAGTGCTCACCCTCCTCACGTACGCCATGTACGCGTCAGATGGGCTTTGTTGAATAAATCGGATTTGGAATAAAGAGTCACGTGAATGGGCATCTTTCAGGCAAGGCGTACACTTTCTGGCATACCGGCGAGCGTCATCTTGTTTAATGCACAGATCATGGCCAGCGCCTCTGCAACTTGCCCATCATAATCTCGCCGCGACAGGTGACCACCAAATAGCTGTTTTACTCTGTACCTCGCTGTTGCCGCTGTCGAACGTCGGTGGTAGCCTGTGATACTTTTCCACCGTGTGTTGTCTCCGGTAACGCGCTGGTGCACCACCGCTTGATTTCGCTCTGCATAGTCTGCCGACCAATAACGGGCTCCGCTGCTGGGCGGTATTAACGCCTTGAGCTTCTTGTCCCTTAACTCATCATCACACACTCGCGTATCCTAAGCCCGATCCGCCGAGGCGACTTTGATGTTACGGTACCTCTGGCGGATAAGACCTGGGAAGGCTTCGGTATCAGTGACATTGCTCAAGGAAAGGTCAGCACAGATGACCTCATGTGTTTCTGTATCTACGGCCAAATGCAGTTTTCGCCAGATACGCCGTTTTTCCTGACCGTGTTTTTTTACCTTCCACTCGTCTTCACCCAACACGTTGAGCCCGTTAGAGTCGATAACGAGGTGCGCAATTTCACCCAGCGTTGGGGTTTTAAACGGGACATGGCCGGACTTTGCCCGCTTACTGATGCAGGTGTCGTCCGGGCAGTTCAACGGTACTTTAATCAGTGTGACAATGGAGTCGACGAAGCCCTGGAGGGCGCGAAGTGTCAGGCCGAAAATCCGTTTCAGCATCAATACGCTGGTGATTGCCATATCAGAATAATGTGGTGGGCGACCACGCAGAGAAGGTTTTGCCTCTTAGTACCAGGCGTGAAGTGCCGTTTCATCCCCCCAGCAAGTGAGTGAATCCCGAGTGATAAGGGCGTTTTTGTAAGCCTTCCAGTTGGTGATGTTGAACTTTTGCTGGGCCACGGAATGTCGCTATGTTGACAGAAGGAGAGTGATCTGATCCTCGTCCCGGCCAAAAGTTCGATTTATTCAACAACGCCCAACGATGTCAGTATTTAGCCTATGGTCGCCATTCGTGGTGACGTTAATGCGATATAAGATTGGCACACGCAGCAATATTCAGGATGGATGTGTGCTACACGTAACCCATAGATCGAAACATAACCCCGAAGGTTACCCATTATTGATTGGCGATGACGTTACTGTTGGCCATAAGGCCATACTACACGGCTGCACCATCGGCAATCGGGTACTGGTAGGTATGGGTGCGATCCTGCTAGACGGTGTAGTAATAGAATATGATGTGATGATTAGTGCTGGCAGCCTGGTGATACCAGGTCAGCGGTTATCTCTATATGGGTAGCCCAGCGCGCCAGGTTCGCCCGCTAAACGCCGCCGAGTTGGAAGGATTACTCTACTCTGCCAATAACTATTGTGCGCTGGAATGACGAATACCTTCCGAAAGCTATCTGACTAGCACCTATTACCTGATCGGGAACAGGTGCTTCGCTTATGCCGCCAACTTACTACGCACACAGCGCAATACCGGTTCGATCTCAGGCATTATACCGTGCCACAGCAAGAACGCATAAGCAGCCTGCCCAACCAGCATCCCCAGACCATCGGCAAACTCCGTTGCCCCCTGTTGCTGCGCCCAAGCGAGGAACGGTGTCCTTCCCAACTGATAGAACATGTCATAACACCGGGTTTTGCTGTTGACCACACCGACTGGCAACGCCGGTATCTTACCGCTGATGCCGGAAGCCGTGGCATTGATCACCAGATTGAATTGCCGATGCTGATCAAGCTGATCCATCGGTTGCGCCGAGATCTCACCACGGTGTTGGAAGAGCTGAGCCAGTTCCTGCGCCCGTCTAAAAGTTCGGTTGGTGATCGTTAGTTCACAGCCCAAGGACAACAGCGGCAAGATCACACCACGCGCCGCACCACCTGCCCCCACCAGCAAAATGTGATCCTGCGGCCAGATCAGTTGTTGGCGTTCAAGATCGGTTAATAGACCGATGCTATCCGTGTTATCTCCCAGCAAACCACCTTCTGGTAATACCTTAAGCGTATTCACAGCACCAGCCAGCGAGGCGAGCTCACTCAGCTCAGACGCAGATTGAAAGGCACGCTCCTTAAAAGGTACTGTGACGTTTGCCCCCTGACCACCCGCACTGATAAATGCTTGCAGGCTGGCCTCAAAACTCTCTAGGGGTGCCAGCACGGTGCCATACGGGTGATAAATTCCTGTCTGTTCGGCGAACAACGCGTGAATCAATGGTGATTTGCTGTGACTGATAGGGTTGCCGAATACCGCAAATTTCTCCATGCACATTACCTCTGTCTAACCCTGGCGGATCTGTTCGTCGCTCAAAGCATCTCTGATTTCTGAAGGGTTAAGGTAACCACCAACTTTACCCACCAACACCGGGAACACAGTACCGAATTGCTGTGTCACATCATTTGTATTACGGCAGGGTTCACACTCGCTGAAGTTAGCGCTGGTCGATACCAATGGTTTGCCATACTGCCGACACAGTTGCTGCACCAGCGGATGGGCACTGACGCGCACCGCTAGCGAGTTGAAGCGGCCAGTCAGAAAGCGTGGAGTTTCAGGCCGGGCAGGGATTGCCCAAGTTACCGGCCCCGGCCAACTGGCGAATATCGCAGCACGTTGCGGCTCACTCAACGTGCTGTCATTAATATACGGGATTAACTGCTGGTAGTCGGCGGCGATAAGGATCAATCCCTTCTCCCACGACCGCTGTTTCAGGGACAGCAACGTATTAACCGCCTGTTCGCTATCGGGGTCACATCCCAGACCGAATACAGCTTCGGTAGGATAGGCGATAACCTGCTGATTATGCAGCGCGTCGATAATAGATGCGAGGGTGGAAGTAGGTTCTGAGTTCATTATGTAATGATTCGGTGGTTGCTACAGGTTTTCCACAAAGTTTATTAGCACAGCAGAGGATCAACCCCTTTGCCGTACGCTGATCCATTAGTAATGGATAGTGGCAGTAGGAGCACTCGCCAGCAACTGGTTTAAAATTGAGAGCAAACTGACACCCCGGATAACGATTATAGGAATGGAATATCTTACCGTAACGCGACTTGCACCGCAATAGTTTTCCCTGTCTACATTGCGGGCAAACTATGCTGATTTCGTCCGGCTTATCAATCACTTCGGTATGGACACATTTTGGATAATTACAGCAACCGATGAATATACCATAACGCCCTTGACGTAGCGCCAGAATCGCCTGGCACTTCGGGCATGGCTGCCCTTCTAATACCTTGACGATATGACCATCGGCCTGTGCTTTAAGCAGCCGGATATGCTGGCATTCGGGATAATGAGAACACCCTAAAGGAGCCGTTGCGACCACAGCAGATCACCAATTCAGCCCCGCATTCCGGACAGGATTCATTTTTCCTGGTGGCAAAAATCGCTGTTTTAGTCATAACTTTTTCTATGCGTGTAACCGGTTTAGTGCAGATAGCCTTCTACTTCAAACAACAGTTCTTCCATTTGCTGATAGGAATTTTCATATCCGGGGATATTAAACAGTACCATCAGCACCACCCATTTTAGAATTTCGAGATCAAACTCCGTATTGTCCAAGGCCATAACACGATCGATAACCATTTCACGGATTTCAAGGTTTAATACCTGAATCTGTTCCAATAACAGGAGGAAAACACGGCAACTGGCATCCAAACGCACGTTCTCCTTTTTGGTGTAAATCCGCATCGTTAGTGGGTCAATATCGATAAAGTAAGATGCATTTTTTCCACCTGCAAATCAAAAAATTTTCTAACTAATTCAATTATTTATAGAAATAATCTAGATGAAAGCCCACATGAGCGGGATCGTCGGTCAGTTGATCCTGATCGACGTGCAACTTTGGTCCATTGTGAAGATAAGTTTCAAACAAGTACATAAGTACGTCTAACATGACTTGCCTTCCTTTATTCGGACATAACCACCAGGTACCGCTGCGATCCAGCCTGCTAGCTCCAAATCCAATAACTTGATCACTACTTCTGTCACGGGTTGGCCAGCACGTTCAGCGACGACATCAACAGGCGTCACCTCATCTCCTACGTTAGCCAACACATAGGCAAATGGCAATTCAACTTCGGTCTCAGATACACAAAGAGGTGTATTTTCGTTTATTGACAGCCAATGCAGACTACTTCCCAACTGTTCGGCGATGTCTTTCGGGCTAGTGACCAGATAAGCGCCTTGCTGGATCAGCAAATGCGTGCCTTCGCTCATCGGGTTCCCTAGCGTGACAGGAAGAGGGAACACCTCGCGCCCCGGCTCCAACGCATAGTGGGCGGTGATCAGGGTGCCACTGCGCAACGAGGCTTCAATCACCAGCACGCCCAAGCTTAGGCTGCTGATAATACGGTTACGCCGTGGAAAGTGTGCGGCCAACGGCAAATGGGTGACCATATGGTCAGAAACTACGGCACCGTCCTGTTCAACAATCTGCTCAGCAAGCCGCCGATGCTGGCGCGGATAGACGTTGGTCAACCCGCTGCCCAAGACCGCCACGGTGCAACCACTGGCCGCCAGTGCAGCGCGATGGCAGATACCATCAATGCCAATAGCCAAGCCGCTGGTAATGGTAAGGCCAAAATACGTTAATTCACTAGCGAAGTAGCGCCCCCAATGCTCACCGTAGTGGCTACATTGCCGACTGCTGACAATAGCAATTTGTGGCTATTGCAGTACTTGCGGGTTGCCCTGCACTAACAACAACAACGGCGCATCATTAATATGCTTCAAGCGCTATGGGTATCCGACCTCACCATAGAGCAGCATCTGGCAGCCCACCTGCTCCAACCAGCGCAGTGTGGAGGCCAAATAGTGGGCATCCGCCTACTGAAATTGAGCTTGCTGCCGGTCATTCAGCCCTACCTACCACAACAACTTGCAAGGTTCAGTACCGGCCGCTATCAACTGCCGTATAATTTGGCTAGCTAATGACGTATCCAGCCCCTTCACCCTACGCATCCCTAAGCTAATTTCTTCTGGCTGCATCACCCTTTCCCTCGCAGAAAGCGCTGGGATTAACCATTCGAGCAATTGATGCACAATGCTGTCAATCAGGCAGGGAAATGTCTAGAATGAAAGCTAAACCTCGTTTATCACTCGGATACAGATCTAAAGATATATGTCAGTCTTGCAGGTATTACATTTCCCAGACGATCGGCTGCGCAAAATCGCAGCGCCGGTAAAAGAAGTCAATGCAGATATACAGCGCATTGTAGATGACATGTTTGAAACCATGTACGCAGAGGAAGGCATTGGCTTGGCTGCAACTCAGGTGGATATCCACCAGCGCATTATCGTTATTGATATTTCCAATAACTGCGATCAGCGCCTGGTGCTGATCAACCCGGAACTGCTGGAAAAAAGCGGCGAAACCGGCATCGAAGAAGGCTGCCTTTCGTTACCTGAACAACGCGCTCTGGTACCGCGCGCAGCCAACGTGAAGATCCGCGCGCTCGACTTCGACGGCAAGCCTTTCGAGCTGGAAGCGGACGACCTGTTGGCGATCTGCATCCAACACGAGATGGAACACCTGGTAGGCAAGCTGTTCATAGATTACCTGTCGCCATTCAAGCGCCAGCGCATCCGCCAGAAACTGGAAAAAATAGCCAAGCTTAATGCCCGCGCCTAACCGATCAAGAAATCAGCGTGTCTGACTCTTTACGGATTATTTTCGCCGGAACACCTGACTTCGCAACACGTCACCTTGACGCGTTGTTATCATCTGAGCACCAGATCGTCGGCGTATTCACCCAGCCCGATCGTCCGGCTGGACGTGGCAATAAGCTAACACCAAGTTCAGTCAAGGTGCTGGCGGAACGACATCAACTGCCAGTATTTCAGCCGAAATCATTACGGCCTGAAGAGAATCAGCAATTGGTTGCCAATCTTAACGCAGATGTGATGGTTGTGGTTGCTTATGGACTGCTTTTGCCGAAAATAGTATTGGATATGCCCCATTTGGGCTGCATTAACGTGCACGGTTCACTGCTGCCACGCTGGCGTGGTGCGGCACCAATCCAGCGTTCTTTGTGGGCAGGCGACAACGAAACCGGGGTGACCATCATGCAGATGGATGTGGGGTTGGATACCGGCGACATGATACACAAGATCGTGTGTCCTATCGAGGCAACGGATACCAGCGCCAGCCTATATGACAAACTGGCCGAATTTGGCCCGCAGGGGCTGCTGACAACGTTACAACTGTTGGCAGATGGCGCGGTTAAACGTGAAGTTCAGAATGAGGCGCAGGTGACCTACGCTGAGAAACTGAGCAAAGAAGAAGCGCGCCTGGACTGGAGCCTGTCCGCTGCGCAGTTAGAGCGTTGCATTCGCGCCCTTAACCCATGGCCGGTCAGTTATTTAACCGTGGATGGGCAGCCGGTGAAAGTTTGGCAAGCCAGTGTGCTGGTGGAAACCGCAGACGCAGAACCAGGCACCATTGTCCATGCCGACAAGCACGGCATTCAGGTGGCGACTGCCAACTGCATTCTTAACCTAACTCAGTTGCAGCCAGCAGGGAAAAAACCGATGTCAGCGAAGGATTTACTGAATTCACGCCGCGCATGGTTTACCCCTGGCAACCAGTTGTAGCCTCCTCCATAGCCCGGCCATTAATCGCCGGGATGTTTTTTTTAATGCTGACCGTTATCATGAAAAACAATTACAACCTCCGCAGTCACGCTGCCAAAGCCATCGGCCAGGTACTGGATCAAGGTCAGTCGCTCAGCACTGTCCTGCCAGCAATGCAAAGTACCATCAATGACAAGGATCGTGCATTTTTACAGGAACTGTGCTTTGGTACCTTACGCACGCTGCCCCAACTTGAATGGTGCATTCAGCAGTTGATGTCCAAGCCAATGATCGGCAAACAGCGCATACTGTACTATTTACTGATGGTTGGCCTCTACCAACTGCTGTATACTCGCATCCCACCGCACGCGGTGCTGGCTGAAACGGTGAACGGTGCAGTAGCGCTGAAACTTCCGCAACTTAAAGGGCTGATTAACGGCATATTACGCCAGTTCCAGCGTCAGCAATACGCACTGATGCAGCACGCTGCCGATAACAACTGCCGCTACTTACACCCAAGCTGGCTGTTGAAACGCATCCAGCAGGCCTACCCGGCGCAGTGGGAGCAGGTTGTCGATGCCAATAACCAGAAACCTCCAATGTGGCTGCGCGTCAACCGTCTGCATCACACCCCCGAAGCATACCTGCAATTAATGACCCAGGTCGGCATAGTCGCCGAACCTCACGCTGAATATACTGACGCACTACGTCTTCTAACACCGTACGCTGTGAGCGCTCTGCCTGGCTTTGCCGATGGCTGGGTTACTGTACAGGATGCTTCGGCGATTCGGCGCAGGGCTGTATTGCTCTGCTCGATCTACAAAACGGTGAACAAATCCTCGACCTGTGCGCGGCTCCTGGTGGAAAAACCACCCATATTCTGGAATCTGCGCCCAAGGCACAGCTGATGGCCATTGACATCCATGAGCACCGGCTCACTCGTGTCAAAGAGAACCTCCAGCGCCTGCACTTGCATGCCGAGGTAAAACTGGGCGATGGCCGCACACCGCAACAGTTGTGCGGCAACAAACAGTTTGATCGCATTTTACTGGATGCTCCTTGCTCGACCAGCGGCGTTTTTCGTCGGCATCCTGACATCAAATGGCTACGTCGTGACCGTGATATCGCCGAGTTAGCTGGTCTACAGGCGAAAATGCTGGCGGCGATATGGCCACATTTGAAATCCCGCGGTGTGATGGGTCTACGCCACTTGCTCGATCCTGCCGGAAGAAAACAGCGAACAAATCGCCGCCTTCCTGCAACACCATTACGACGTCAGGTTGGTCGAAACCGGTAGCCCAGATCAGCCGGGCCGACAGAACCTTCCACATCCCAAGGATGGTGATGGCTTCTTTTACGCTAAGCTGATTAAAATATAATTCTTCAGGGCATGCCCAAGCCCCCCTAAATCTTTCAGTGTGAAGCAGGGAACCAAATGAAAATAATTATTCTTGGTGCAGGCCAGGTTGGCGATACGCTGGCGGAAAACTTGGTAGGCGAAAATAACGATATCACCGTCGTCGATACTAATTCTGGTCGCCTACGGCAATTACAGGATAAATTTGACCTGCGAGTGGTGCAGGGGCACGGTTCTCATCCGCGTGTACTACGCGAAGCAGGTGCCGAAGACGCAGATATGCTGATCGCCGTCACCAACTCTGACGAAACTAATATGGTCGCCTGCCAGATCGCCTATTCGCTGTTTAATACCCCCAATCGTATTGCTCGTATACGTGCGCCAGACTACATCTGCGAGTCAGAAAAGCTATTCCAACCGGCAGCAGTGCCGATTGACCACCTGATTTTACCGGAACAGCTAGTTATCGATTACATTTACAAGCTGATCGAATACCCTGGCGCATTGCAAGTGGTGAACTTTGCCGAAGGCAAGATCAGCATCGTGGCGGTAAAAGCCTACTATGGTGGGCCTCTGGTAGGTAATGCGTTATCCTCTATGCGCGAGCATATGCCGCACATAGATACCCGTATCGCCGCCATTTTCCGGCAGGATAGACCCATTCGTCCACAAGGTTCAACCATTATTGAAGCTGGGGATGAGGTGTTCTTTGTTGCCGCTTCGCAGCATATCCGTGCCGTAATGAGCGAACTGCAACGGTTGGAGAAACCCTATAAACGCATCATGATCGTCGGTGGTGGCAATGTTGGCGCTGGGCTGGCTCAGCGGCTGGAGAAGTCTTACAACGTGAAGCTGATTGAGCGTGATCAGCAACGTGCCACCGAACTGGCCAAGCAGCTTCACGATACTACCGTGTTTTATGGTGATGCCTCTGATAAGGAACTACTAGCAGAAGAACATGTCGATCAGGTGGACGTATTTATCGCTATCACCAACAACGATGAAGCCAACATTATGTCTGCCATGCTGGCAAAGCGGATGGGTGCAAAGAAAGTAATTGTGTTGATCCAGCGCCGTGCCTATGTCGATCTAGTACAGGGAAGCGTGATTGATATCGCTATTTCGCCACAGCAAGCGACGATTTCAGCATTGTTGGGTCACGTACGCAAAGCAGATATTGTTAGTGTTTCTTCATTACGCCGCGGTGTAGCCGAAGCGATTGAAGCCATCGCCCACGGTGATGAATCTACCTCGAAAGTGGTTGGCCGGATCGTGGCAGAGATCAAACTGCCACCAGGCACTACCATCGGTGCCATCGTGCGCGGCGATGACGTTATTATCGCTAACCGCAACAGCAAAATTGAGCAGGGCGATCACGTTATTATGTTTATTACCGACAAGAAATTCGTCCCTGATGTAGAGCGGCTATTTCAGCCAAGTCCATTCTTCCTGTAGAACACATCTATTAACAGATATTCTTCTCTGCCGAGGAAAAAGATAAAAATCTTTCCTCCATTTATGGCGAAAGGGAAGTACTTTGTTTAACTTGAGTTATTAATTTCTGCAAGGGGTGCGATCTATGAGTTTGTTGAAAGAGTTCCGTGAATTTGCCATGCGTGGCAATGTGGTTGATCTAGCAGTAGGTATTATTATTGGTGCTGCGTTTGGCAAGATCGTTTCATCTTTGGTTGCGGATATCATCATGCCACCACTGGGCTTACTGATCGGTGGTGTTGATTTCAAACAATTCCATTTGGTATTACGCGAAGCTCAAGGCACTGTTCCTACTGTAGTGATAAACTACGGTTCATTTATTCAGACTATTTTCGATTTCGTTATTATTGCTTTCCCTATTTTCCTAGCGATTAAATTAATGAACAAAGCGCGTCGTAAGCAGGAAGAAAAGCCTGTTATCCCGCCAGCACCAACCGCAGAAGAAAAACTGCTGACTGAAATTCGTGATTTTCTGAGCCAACAACAACCAAAACTGTAGAATACAGACTAAATACCTGTGCCAAATAGTAGATCACTGAAGGTAGTAGATCACTGAAGGAACTCAATCCTGTTTGAGCAATCTGATCAATCGCCAAACATCACAAACCCTCACAACCGGACTGAGTAATGCCGATCATAGCACCCATCCCCCGACATGAACGACGTCAGAGGCGTTGTTGAATAAATAGAACTTTTGGCCGGGACGAGGATCAGATCACTCTCCTTCTGTCAAAATAGCGACATGCCGTGCCCAGCAAAAGTTCAACATCACCAACTGGAAGGCTTATAACAACGCCATTATCACTCTGGGTTCACTCACTTTCTCGGTGGATGAAACGGTGGTAATGCGAGGCAAAACCTTCTCTATGGCAATCACCAGCGTATTGATGCTGAAACGGATTTTCGGCCTGACACTGCGCGCCTTCCAGGGCTTCGTCGACTCCATTGTCACACTGATCAAAGTGCCGTTGAACTGCCCGGACGATACCTGCATCAGTAAGCGGGCAAAATCCGGCCATGTCCCGTTTAAAACCGCAACGCCGGGTGAAATTGCGCACCTCGTTATCGACTCTAGCGGGCTCAACGTGTTGGGTGAAGGGGAGTAGAAGGTAAAAAAACACGGTCAGGAAATCGGAGCCCGTTATTGGTCAGCAGACTATGCAGAGCGAAATCAAGCGGTGGCGAACCAGCACCTTACCAGAGACAACACACGGTGGAAAAGTATCACAGGCTACCACCGACGTTCGATAGCGGCAACAGCGAGGTATAGAGTAAAACAGCTATTTGGTGGTCACCTGTCGCTGCGAGATTATGATGGGCAAGTTGCAGAGGCGCTGGCCATGATCTGTGCATTAAACAAGATGCCGCTCACCGGTATGCCAGAAAGTGTACGCCTTGCCTGAAAGATGCCCATTCACGGGACTCTTTATTCCAAATCCGATTTATTCAACAAAGCCGATTTTTCCATATGATCAGTTTCTGAAAGGCTGTTTACAATAAAATCTCCCGTTTGGGGAGGTTTAGAAAGACAAACTAACCGCTTTCCCATCCTGCCTAAAAACGCATGATGCCTTCTTTAACGCTCGTTAAAAGGTTTTCATCGCCTCCGTTCTCCGGGGGCGTGCCTTTATTCCATAATCTTGTAGCCTTTATTCCATAATCTTGTAATAGTTTCGCTACATATGATTGGCGTAGGTTGCATTTACGCACCGGAGGCGCGTGCCGATTAAGCAGTTTATTGGTAACTGGATGTAATTTATTAATTTATTGGTTTTCTTGGCCTACAGTTAGTCATTGAACGCAAGATTCGTTTGTGGCTTTTATTGCTCCCGTGCATCAAGTAGAATGCCCTGCAACGAGAAACCATATCAAGATAAGTATTACTCTAGGTAATGACCCTGCTAGCGTTGGGTATTAATCACAAAACCGCTCCGATTTCTCTGCGTGAAAGGGTGGCCTTCTCACCAGAGTCTCTCGATCAGGTGCTGACCAGTTTGCTCCAACAACCTTTGGTGCAGGGCGGTGTGGTGTTGTCTACCTGCAACCGCACCGAGCTGTACATTAGCGTAGAGCAACAGGAACATATCCACGAACACCTGGTTGCCTGGCTGTGTGAATATCATCACCTTCGCCCCGAAGATGTGCAAAAAAGCCTCTACTGGCATCACGATAACGACGCGGTCAGCCACCTGATGCGCGTGGCCAGCGGAATGGACTCGTTGGTATTGGGTGAGCCTCAGATCCTCGGGCAGGTGAAAAGGGCCTTCGCTGAATCCCAGCGTGGCCAGTCGCTCTCCGGTGAGTTGGATCGCCTGTTCAAAACTTCCTTCTCCGTCGCCAAACGCGTGCGCACCGAAACCGAAATCGGTGCCAACGCCGTATCTGTTGCCTTTGCTGCCTGTACACTGGCACGTCAAATCTTCGAATCGCTGGCCGATCTAAACGTGTTGCTGGTTGGTGCCGGTGCAACCATCGAGTTGGTCGCACGACATCTGCGCGAGCACAAAGTGCGGCATATGATCATTGCTAACCGTACCCGCGAACGTGCTCAAAGGCTGTCGGGTGAAGTCGGCGCGGAAGTGATCACCTTGCTGGAGATTGACCAACGTCTGGCTGATGCAGATATTATAATCAGCTCTACCGCCAGCCCGTTACCGATCATCGGTAAAGTGATGGTGGAACGGGCGCTACAAGCGCGCCGCTACCAGCCTATGCTGCTGGTGGATATCGCTGTACCACGCGATATCGAGCCGGAGGTCGGCAAACTGGCGAGTGCTTATTTGTACAGTGTAGACGATCTGCACGCCATCATCCATAATAACCTGGCGCAGCGTAAGGCTGCAGCGGCGCAGGCAGAAGTGATCATACAGCAGGAAAGCACCAATTTTATGGCTTGGTTACGTTCGCAGGGGGCGGTGGAAACCATTCGTGATTATCGCTCGCAGGCCGAGCAAATTCGTGCGGGAATGGAAGCCAAAGCATTGGCCGCCATTGCGCAGGGTGCCACTGTTGAACAGGTTATCCACGAGTTGGCGCACAGATTGACCAACCGTCTTATCCATGCCCCCACCAAATCCCTGCAGCAGGCTGCCAGCGATGGCGATGTGGAGCGGTTGCAATTATTACGCAACATCCTCCGGCTGGATTAGCATTAGTTTTCTTAATTAACAGGGTCTAATACCACGCATGAAGCCTTCTATTGTTGACAAACTGGAAGCGTTACAAGAGCGCTATGAAGAAGTGCAGGCGTTGCTCGGCGATGCTGGCGTTATTGCTGAGCAGGATCGGTTTCGCGCACTGTCGCGAGAATATGCACAATTGACCGATGTCAGCCGCTGTTTCCTTAGATGGCGTCATATACAGGGGGATTTGGCGACTGCGGAAATGATGCAAGACGATCCTGAAATGCGCGAAATGGCGCAAGAAGAACTCAAGCAGGCCAAAGCGACAACCAAAGAACTGGAACAACAGCTACAGGTGCTGCTGTTGCCAAAAGATCCTGACGATGAGTGCGGCTGTTTTCTGGAAGTGCGCGCTGGTACCGGCGGCGATGAGGCGGCGATCTTTGCCGGCGATTTGTTCCGCATGTATAGCCGCTATGCCGAAACTCGCCGCTGGCGTGTAGAAATGATCAGCGCTAATGAGGGAGAACACGGTGGCTACAAAGAGGTGATCGCCAAAGTCTCTGGTGAGGGTGTCTATTACCAATTGAAGTTTGAATCTGGTGGTCACCGTGTGCAGCGGGTGCCGGAAACCGAGTCTCAGGGGCGTATCCACACCTCCGCATGCACTGTGGCGGTGATGCCGGAAGTGCCAGAGGCTGAAAGGCCCGACATCACTCAAAGCGATCTGAAAATCGACACATTCCGCTCTTCTGGCGCGGGTGGTCAGCATGTTAATACCACCGACTCGGCGATCCGCATCACCCACCTGCCGACTGGCATTGTCGTGGAATGCCAAGACGAGCGTTCGCAGCACAAAAATAAGGACAAGGCGATGTCGGTGCTCAGCGCACGCATCCATGCTGCTGAAATGGCTAAACGCCAACAGGCAGAAGCTTCAACCCGCCGCAACCTACTGGGTAGCGGTGATCGTTCTGACCGCCACCGCACCTACAACTTCCCGCAGGGGCGCGTGACCGATCACCGCATCAATCTGACACTGTATCGTCTGGACGAGGTGATGGCAGGCAAGCTGGACTTGCTGATCCAACCAATCGTGCAGGAATACCAGGCCGACCAACTTGCCGCGCTGTCTGCTGAGCAAGAGTGATGGATTATCACCACTGGCTGAAAGCCGCCGCTGCCCGGTTAACGCACAGCGATAGTCCCAGACGCGATGCGGAAATCTTGCTGGGTTTTATTACTGGCCGGGCCAGAGCCTTTCTGCTGGCGTTCGATGAAACGCGACTGACGCCGCAACAGCAGCAGCAACTGGAAGCGCTGCTGGTACGCCGTGAACAGGGTGAACCAGTAGCCTATCTGGTCGGTGAGCGTGAATTCTGGTCGCTACCGCTGTCGGTTTCCCCTGCTACCCTTATCCCGCGCCTGGATAGCGAATGCCTGGTAGCACTGGCACTGGAACGCCTACCGATCGCGTCCTGCCACATTCTCGATCTCGGCACTGGCACTGGTGCCATCGCGCTAGCGCTGGCCAGCGAACGTCCGGATTGTACGGTCATTGGCGTTGATGTGCAGCCCGACGCGCTGGCACTGGCCCAGCATAATGCGCAGAAGCTGACGATCAGCAATGTGCAATTCTTACAGGGTAACTGGTTCAGTTCACTGGCACCCCAGCATTTTGCATTAATCGCCAGCAACCCGCCGTATATAGACGCTGACGACGCGCACCTGATGCAGGGGGATGTACGTTTTGAACCTGCCAACGCGCTGGTAGCGGCGCAACAGGGGCTGGCGGATTTGGACGCCATCGTGCGCCAGGCACCGCAGCATCTGCAACCTCAGGGCTGGCTATTGCTGGAACACGGCTGGCAGCAGGGTCGCAGCGTGCGCGCGCTAATGCTGGCCGCTGGATTTAGGGCGGTTGCCACTTACCGTGATTACGGCCACAATGAGCGCGTGACCCTCGGCCAGTGGCCGTCCGCATTGACCAAAAATTGATAATAACGAAGCGTAAGGCAATGTAAGGAAGCACCATGACCGCATACACTGTGTTGAAAGATTGTCATTTGCTAATGGTTTTCATTATTATCACCTTGTTTATGCTGCGTTTATTTTTGCAGTGGCGTAATTGGCTATCATGAATTGGCGTTGGGTTCAGGTTGCACCGCACCTTAATGACACACTGCTGTTTGCCAGTGGCATCATGCTGGTGGTTATATTCGGATTTTATCCGTTGCTGGCTATGGACTAATGGCTGACCGAGAAATTGTTTGGCGTTATTATCTACATCCTGCTTGGCCACGCCACCTTGGATAAGAAGAGCAAAAGTCAGAAACTGCGCGTTTTGGCGTTCGTTCTGGAGCTGGGTTGCTTGTACCTGATAATTAAACTTGCCACGACGAAAATACCGTTTCTGATGGGATACCTATGAGCCGTATTGCGGATTTTGAATTTAACACCTCGCCACTGAGTGCCGGTGTGATCCTCGTGTCATAGTCGATACGGTGCGATTTTCCGGTGGCCGAGGTTGAGCGCAAGCTACAGCAACTGGTCGATGAAGCACGCGCAGCGATGCTGGATTATCTCAATCAGGAGCAGCAACTGGACGCACTCATTGAGCTTTTCTTCACTATCTGGGGTTTCGGTGGCGTTGGTGGTGTTTATCGCCTGTCCGATGCCATCTGGTTGGATAAGGTGTTGGAAGAATGTCGGGGTACCCCGGTATTATTGGGCATCATTTTCTTGCATATCGCGCACCAGTTGGATCTGCCGCTGATGCCGGTAATTTTCCCCACTCAGCTTATTTTACGTGCCGACTGGCTAGATGATGAAATGTGGCTGATCAACCCATTGAACGGCAAAACGCTAAACGAGCATCAATTGGAAGTGTGGATCAAAGGTAGCCTAGGGCTGTGTGCTGAGTTGGAAGATAACGATCTCGACGAATCGGATAACCTCATGGTGGTACGTAAGATGCTCGATGCTTTGAAAGCCGCCCTGATGGAAGAAAAATAGATGGAAATGGCACTGAGTGCCAGCGAAACCGCCTTGTGCTTTGACCCAGACGATCCTTACGAGATCCGAGACCGTGGGCTGATTTACGCCCAGCTTGAGTGCAACCATATCGCCATTTCCGACCTTAACTATTTTGTCGAGCAGTGTCATGAAGATCCGGTGAACGAAGTGACTAAATTACACATCTACACGATGGATCGGAAGAGAGTCACGCTGCATTAACTAATTGATTCGATTTACTCAAAGGCAAAGTATGAAACAGAAAGTGGTTAGTATTGGTGACATCAATGTAGCGAACGATCTGCCGTTTGTGCTGTTTAGTGGTATGAACGTGCTGGAATCGCGTGATCTGGCGATGAGTCTCTGCGAACACCACGTCACTGTGACGCAAAAACTGGGCATACCTTACGTTTTCAAAGCTTCTTTTGATAAAGCTAACCGTTCTTCCATCCACTCGTACCGGGGGCCGGGGCTGGAAGAAGGGATAAGGATTTTCGAAGAAATCAAAAAAACATTTGGCGTGAAAATCATCACTGATGTTCATGAAGCGGCGCAGGCACAGCCGGTATCTGAAGTGGTAGACGTGATCCAGCTACCGGCATTCCTGGCGCGCCAGACTGATTTGGTGGCAGCGATGGCGAAAACTGGCGCGGTAATTAACGTGAAGAAACCGCAATTTGTCAGCCCGGGTCAAATGGGCAATATCGTCGATAAATTCAAGGAAGGCGGTAACGATCAGGTGATCTTGTGCGATCGTGGCAGCAACTTTGGCTACGACAACCTGGTAGTTGACATGCTGGGCATAAACGTGATGAAGAACGTAACCGGTGGGCATCCAGTGATCTTCGATGTGACACATGCGCTGCAAACCCGCGATCCGTTCGGTGCTGCTTCTGGCGGGCGTCGTGCACAAGTGACTGAGCTGGCGCGCGCTGGCATGGCAGTTGGTCTGGCTGGTCTCTTTATTGAGGCGCACCCGGAACCGAACAGTGCCAAGTGCGACGGGCTGTCCGCGCTGCCGTTGGACAAGCTGGAGCCATTCCTGGTGCAGATGAAAGCGATCGACGATCTAGTGAAGCACTTCCCGGCGTTAGATACCAGTAGTTAGGCGCTATTATCGCTGGCTCTGCTGTGTGGCTATAACCTGGATAACTGTGGAACTGCTGAGCGTGTCGGGAATGGAGCACGTTTTAAGTAGGGATACCAAAGCGTTCCTGACAAAACAATTAACTCTGATGGCAAAGAGACATACATTTGGAATAAAAAAATATCGGCAGAAAGATAGATACATAGGGGGCTTTGCTCCCTTCAATGACCTCTCTTAGGAACACAAATTCTAAAACAAGCACGCCTACAGGGATAGGCTCCTATTTAACCAACTGACTCCCCTGGTATGAAAGGTGTAATATTTGAGCGGATTGCAGTATGCCGATTGTCGTGGCAAGCAGTTCGATACTTTCTTCCCCTCTTCGGGATGTCCGCCTCGCCAGAGGATAGACAGTAGAACACCCGTTACTATCATCGGGTGAATCAGCCTGCGACAGGAGGGAGAACTAAGTCGATAGCACCAGTCTGTGCGCCAAGAAGGTGCTTAACAGATCTTTAGTAAACTTCAGCCGTATCTGACGATCTCTCAAATCGAGCATAAACTTTAATTTGCTTGGCCCGTCGAGGCTATATATCTGTGGATTGCTTTGCAGCAGGCCGATCAGGTAGCCCAGATCGACACAGTGGTTGTCGCCGAACTCGATACATCCGCCGTACTCATTACCCTCAATGCGTTTGATCCCCAGCGTTTTTGCGTGCTGGCGCAGCGTTGCGCTTTGCAACAGGTTGCGCGCCGGTTCCGGCAGCACGCCGAAACGGTCAATCAGTTCTACCTTTAGCTCTTCAAGATCGTTGCCATTTTTAGCGCTGGCAATGCGTTTATAGAATGATAAACGGGTATTGACGTCTGGCACGAAGTCGTCCGGCAGCAGGATTGGCATGCGTAACTCCACTTCCACCTGGCTACTGGTGAGATCTTCCAGCGACGGTTCGCGGCCATTTTTCAGTGCGTCAACTGCGCTTTCCAGCAATTCCATATACAACGAGAAGCCGATGGTGGTCATCTGGCCGCTCTGATCTTCTCCCAACAGCTCACCTGCACCACGAATTTCTAGATCATGGGTGGCTAGCGCGAAGCCAGCACCCAGATCCTCCAGCGAAGCGATAGCTGCCAACCGTTTTTGCGCATCGTCGCTCATGGCTTGCGGATTGGGTGTTAGCAGGTAGGCGTAAGCCTGATGGTGTGAACGCCCGACACGGCCTCGCAACTGGTGCAGTTGTGCCAGCCCAAAGCGGTCGGCGCGCTCGATAATAATGGTATTTGCTCTGGCAATATCGATGCCGGTTTCGATAATGGTGGTGCAAACCAGCACGTTGAAGCGTTGATGGTTGAAATCCTTCATCACCCGCTCCAAATTGCGTTCGCGCATCTGGCCGTAGCCGATGGCGATACGCGCTTCTGGTACCAGTTCCGCCAGCTTTTGCGCGGCCTTCTCGATGCTCTCCACATTGTTGTACAGATAATAAACCTGCCCGCCACGTAGTACCTCACGTAGGATCGCTTCACGCACCATCAGGCTGTCATATTCGCTTACGAAGGTTTTTACTGCCAGACGGCGTGCGGGTGGGGTGGCGATAATAGATAGGTCGCGCATGCCGCTCATCGCCATATTCAAGGTGCGTGGAATTGGGGTGGCAGTCAGCGTTAGAATGTCTACGTCGGCGCGCATCACTTTAATGCGCTCTTTATGGCGCACGCCAAAGCGGTGCTCTTCATCGACGATCAGCAATCCCAATTCTCTCCAGCACAGATCGCCTTGTAACATCTTGTGGGTGCCGATGATGATATTCACCTCGCCGTTGGCCGCAGCGTTAAGTACCTGCTGCTGTTCTTTGGTGCTGCGAAAGCGTGACATCATTTCAATACGGATTGGCCAAGTGGCGAAGCGATCACGAAAGTTTTCGAAGTGCTGCTGTGCCAGCAGGGTAGTGGGCACTAATACCGCCACCTGTTTACCGTTTTCTACCGCCAGGAAGGCGGCGCGCATCGCCACCTCTGTTTTACCGAAGCCGACATCGCCGCACACCAGACGATCCATGGCTAACGGCTTGCACATGTCGCTCAGCACTGCGTTGATGGCCTGCTGCTGATCAGGTGTGGTCTCAAAGGGGAATGTTTGGCAAAAAAGCTGATACTGTTCACGGTTGTGCTGAAAAGAGAAGCCCGTTTTGGCGGCGCGCTGGGCGTAGATATCCAGCAGTGCGGCGGCCACATCCCGCACCCGCTCGGCGGCCTTCTGCCTTGCGCGTGTCCAGGCATCGCCGCCCAACTTGTGCAACGGGGCATTTTCGTCCGCGCCGCCAGCATAACGGCTGATCAGGTGCAGCGAAGAAACTGGTACATACAGTTTATCTTCGCCAGCGTAGGATAGGATCAGATATTCGGCCTTAATACCCCCGGCCTCCAGAGTGGTTAGACTGACATAGCGCCCAACACCGTGCTCCAAGTGCACCACTGGTTGACCAGGATGCAACTCCGCAAGGTTGCGGATCAGCGTATCGGTGTTGATGGTGCGGCGATTATCCTGCTGGCGGCGGCTAACCCGTTCTCCCAACAGATCGCTTTCGCAGATTAGCGCCCAGTTGCGCATGCTATCGAAGAAACCGCATTCGCAAGCGCCGACCATCATATAGCGGCCTGTCGGCTGTGCCTGATCGAGGTGCTGGATCAGCGAGGTACCGAGTTTGATACGACCGAGTAGATCCTGTAGCGTATCGCGCCGGCCCTCACTCTCGACCGAAAAAATTATACTGCCGTCAAAGTCTGCAACAAAGCGGTGCAAATTCTCCAGCGGCAGTTTGTTTTGAGCCTGCACTGCCAGATCTGGCAGGGCGTGGTAGCCCAAGTTGGTGTTACCCGCCTGGGCCGCTAGATCTACGGTTTCTAACGCCATGAGCGGCCAGGATTTTAGTTTGCCGAATAGTGCATCGACGCGTAACCACAGGGTATCCGGTGCCAGCAGCGGACGCATCGGATCTATGCGGCGGCTTTGGTAACGCTGGCTGATGTCCTGCCAGAAGCGCGTGGCGGCGTTTTCAACGTTGCCTGTGTTGACGATCAAGGTGTTAGCTGGCAGATAACTGAACAGTGATGGCAGCGGTTGGCTGAAGAACAGCGGTTGCCAATATTCGATACCTGCAGGCCAGGTACCTTTACTGACTTGCTGGTAAATATGCTCAGGATCACGGCGCAAGTCAAATTGCTCACGCCACTGGCTGCGGAATAGCTCGATGGCGTTTTTGTCGGTTGGAAACTCATGGGCCGGTAGCAGTTTGATGGCGTCGACCTCGCTCAGCGTGCGCTGGCTGTCGACCTCGAAGGTGCGCAGGCTGTCGATTGCGTCGTCGAAGAAGTCAATACGGTATGGTTCTTCGCTGCCCATCGGGTAGAGATCGAACAAGGCACCCCGGGTGGCGAATTCGCCATGCGCCATCACTTGCGCGACGCTACAGTAACCGGCCTGTTCCAATTGGCTGCGCAGCTTATTGCGTGACAGGCGCTGGCCTTTTTTCAGCACCAACGCGTAAACATGCAGAAATTCATGCGGACAGACGCGCTGCATTAGGGTATTGACCGGCAAAATGATCACCCCGTGCGCCATGGTAGGCAGATGATACAGGCTCGACAGGCGGGCCGAGCTGATGTCCTGATGTGGTGAGAAGTTATCATAGGGTAGAGTTTCCCAGTCGGACAGCGTGGTGACCCTTTGATCGGTAAACTGCTGGATCTCGTCGCGCAGCCGTAGGGCATTTTGCATGTCTGGTGCGATTAGCATCACTGGCCCGTTATGGCGTTCAACGATTTCGGCGCATTCCACGGCGCAGGCTGAACCGGACAACTGGCCTAATCGGCGCAGATCACCTGCGCGTTCGGGGAGAGAATAACGGTGGGATGAGGAACGGCTGCGGCTATTGGAAATGCTCATTCAAGTATCTTTAATCATCGTGTTGGATTGCGCCCGGCAGCAATAATCGATAAAGCGCCTTAAACTGTGCTCTACGCTATAGTAGCCCAGCAGTCAGCAAACTGACACAGTTAAAAATGCCACAATCAGGTTTTAACCTAAAACTTAATTGGTTAACGGCCAGGATTTTGTTCGGCCAGTCCGGTTTTGCCTGAGTTTCGGCCAGCGCTGTCAGCGGAATAAAAGGCCACCGGGTGTTCCCTTGGCGCGGGAGAGCCTTTATTATCGATAATTACATTGCTTTAACCATAGCAACAAAACGGATTTCATGTATCAACCTGTCGCGTTATTCATTGGCCTGCGCTACATGCGCGGGCGTATTTCAGACCGCTTCGGGCGGTTTGTTTCCTGGCTATCGACCATCGGCATCACTTTGGGAGTGATGGCGATGGTCACTGTGTTCTCGGTGATGAACGGTTTTGAAAAGGATCTGGAAAACAACATCCTTGGCTTAATGCCGCAGGCTTTGATCACCAGTAAACAGGGGTCGATCAACCCTCAGTGGCTACCCGCCTTGGCAGTTCAGGGGTTGAAGGGCGTCAGCCGCGTTGCGCCAATGACCACTGGCGATGTGGTGCTGCAAAGCGCCCGAAGTGTGGCGGTGGGTGTAATGCTCGGTGTCAACCCGGACGAAGCCGATCCCTTGACCCCTTATCTAGTCAATATCAAACAGCAGCAACTGCAACCGAGCCACTATAACATCATTATTGGTGAGCAATTGGCCAGCCAGCTCGGCGTCAAGCGCGGCGATTTGCTGCGGCTAATGGTGCCGAGTGCCAGCCAGTTCACGCCAATGGGTCACATTCCTAGCCAACGGCTGTTCACCATTATCGGCACCTTTCATGCCAACAGCGAGGTGGACAGCTATCAGTTGCTGGTCAACCAGCAGGATGCATCGCGCCTGATGCGTTATCCGGCTGGCAACATTACAGGCTGGCGTCTGTTCCTACAGAAGCCTCTGATGGTCGATACCCTTAGCCAGCAGACGCTGCCACAAGGAACTGAATGGAAAGACTGGCGTGAGCGCAAAGGCGAACTGTTCCAGGCGGTGTACATGGAGAAAAACATGATGGGACTGCTACTTAGTCTGATCGTTGCGGTTGCCGCGTTCAACATAATCACTTCGCTGGGCTTACTGGTGATGGAAAAACAGAGCGAGGTGGCTATCCTGCAAACCCAAGGCCTGACTCGCGGCCATATCATGGTGGTGTTTATGGTGCAGGGTGCGAGTGCTGGCATCATAGGTTCACTGATCGGCACGTTTTTCGGTGTGCTGCTGGCCAGCAATCTGAATAACCTGATGCAAGTCCTTGGCGCATTTATTGATGGCGCTTCGTTACCAGTAGCGGTTGATCCGCTGCAAGTGACGTTCATTGCTGTGGTGGCAATGGCGGTGTCTTTGATATCTACGCTCTACCCTTCATTGCGCGCTGCCGCCGTACAACCTGCTGAGGCTTTACGTTATGAGTAACCTTCATTTGATGCAGTGTGACAACCTATGCAAGAGCTATAAGGAAGGTAACCTGCACACCGATGTGTTGCGCAATGTCAATTTTGCCATGCAGCCTGGCGAGATGATAGCGATCGTCGGTAGTTCGGGTTCCGGTAAAAGTACCTTGCTGCACCTGCTGGGTGGGTTAGATTCACCAAATGCTGGCGAGGTTATCTTCAAAGGCCTATCGTTAAATAGCATGTCTTCGGCGGCCAAGGCGGAACTGCGCAACCGCCAGCTCGGCTTTATCTATCAGTTTCACCACCTGCTGCCAGACTTTACCGCGTTAGAGAATGCCGCCATGCCGTTGCTAATCGGTGGCATCCATACCGCACTGGCGCAGAAGAAGGCGATGGAGATGCTGGCGGCGGTTGGGCTGGAGAAGCGCAGCAAATATCGCCCCTATGAACTATCAGGCGGTGAGCGCCAGCGTGTGGCGATCGCCCGTGCGCTGGTCAACAACCCAGCGCTGGTGTTGGCAGACGAACCGACCGGAAACCTGGATAAACGGACCGCAGACAGCATCCTTTATTTATTGGGTGAGCTGAACGTGCGCCAGGGTACGGCATTTTTAGTCGTGACCCATGATTTGCAGTTGGCCAAGCGCCTCAGCCGTCAATTGGAAATGGTCGATGGCCAACTTCAGACGCCATTAACTCTGTTGGGGGTCGAGTAATGGCGTGTGCGTCACTTTCCTTCCTGACGGCTCTGCGTTTTAGCCGTGGCCGCAAGCGCAGCGGCATGGTATCGCTGATTTCGGTTATCTCCACCATCGGCATTGCGTTAGGGGTAGCAGTACTGATCGTTGGCCTGAGTGCGATGAACGGCTTCGAACGTGAACTGCAAAACCGTATTCTGGCAGTAGTGCCTCATAGTGAGATCGAAGCGGTGAATCAGCCGCTTCAGGGTTGGCTGTCTATGCTAAGGCGGGTGGAGAAAGTGCCGGGCATTCTGGCCGCTGCTCCTTACATCAATTTTACTGGCCTGATGGAAAACGGCGTACAACTGCGTGCGGTACAGGTCAAAGGGGTAAACCCGCAGCAGGAAAATCAGCTCAGCGCGTTGCCACAGTTCGTACAGGGCGATGCCTGGGTTAATTTCAAGGCTGGCGAGCAGCAGGTGATCCTTGGTAAGGGCGTGGCAGATGCGCTGGGTGTCAAACGGGGTGCTTACGTCACGGTGATGATCCCCAACAGCGATCCTGAACTGAAGCTACTGCAACCTAAGCGCATCCGCCTGCATGTAACTGGTATTATGCAACTTAGTGGCCAATTGGATCATGGCCTGGTGCTGGTGCCACTGAGCGATGCGCAACAGTATCTCGATATAGGTGACGGCGTCACTGGCATCGCTATCAAAGTGAACCAGGTGTTCGCCGCCAACAAACTGGTGCGCGATGCTGGGGAGGTGGCTGATTCTTACGTCTACGTCAAGAGCTGGATCAGTACTTATGGTTATATGTACCGCGATATTCAGATGATCCGCGCCATTATGTATCTGGCGATGGTGCTGGAGATCGGCGTGGCTTGCTTTAATATTGTTTCCACGTTGGTGATGGCGGTGCAGGACAAGAGCGGAGATATCGCGGTGCTGCGCACTCTAGGTGCTAAAGATGGCTTCATCCGTGCCATTTTTATTTGGTACGGCCTACTGGCTGGGTTGGTGGGGAGCCTGATCGGCGTGGTGCTAGGGGTGGCCGTCTCACTACAACTGACCACTATCACCAAAGGCGTAGAAAAACTGATCGGTCATTCATTACTATCGGGCGATATTTACTTCATCGACTTTCTGCCTTCTGAGCTGCATTGGCCGGATGTGGTGATCGTGCTGGCGACAGCCCTCGTGCTAAGCCTGCTGGCCAGTTGGTATCCTGCCAGGCGTGCCAGCCGTATCGATCCGGCGCGCGTGTTAAGCGGGCAATAATCAAATTGCAGGCAGAGAAGCTGCCCTATTTAGGAGGAAATGAATGCACACTCGCCATCGGCTGTGTCAGTTTCGCAAGAGTAAGCATGTGCTGCATCAGCGTTTTCGTTCACGTATTTTTTATCGTGATATCATGGCGGTGGCCAAGCTGAAAAAGCCGTTTGTGGTGGTGTTGACCGGGGCTGGCATCTCCGACGAATCGGGTATTCGTACTTTCCGCACGGCAGATAAACTATGGGAACAGCACCGGGTGGAGGACGTCACCACGCCGGAAGGCTATCAGCGCGATCCGGTATTGGTGCAGGAGTTTTATAACGCGCGCCGCCGCCAGCTACAGGCCGCAGAGATTGCGCCCAACGCTGCGCACCGCGCGCTAGCAGATATGGAAGCGTGGATGGGGGAAAACTTCCTGCTGGTTACTCAGAATATCGATAACCTGCATGAACGTGCGGGTAACAAGCGGGTGCTGCATATGCATGGCGAGTTGTTGAAGGTGCGTTGCACCAATTCAGGCCAGGTGTTCGACTGGCCTGAAAATCTTAGCTTTGAGGATCGTTGCCACTGCTGCCAGCTCTCTGCACCGCTGCGCCCTCATGTCGTGTGGTTTGGGGAAATGCCGCTGGGTATGGACGAAATCTATCAGGTGTTGGCTAAGGCTGATTTCTTTATCACCATTGGTACCTCTGGCCATGTCTATCCAGCGACAAGCTTTGTACAGGAGGCACGGTTGGCAGGGGCTTACACCATGGAATTGAACCTGGAACCCAGCCAGGTGGAAAACTAGTTTAACGAAAAGCATTACGGCCCAGCCAGCGAGGTGGTGCCGTACTTAGTGCACAAATTCTTGGTGGGCAAAGTGGCGCGGGCAGATCGGAATCTCCCTGAGAATCTATCTTATTAGGCGTACATTGTTGCAGCCAGTTTGAACTAGTACCGCACACAATAACCGCAGCGTACAGGGAGTCATTGAGGATGGCGAGCACTGCCCAGAGGGCCAAAATAGCGAAAAAATAGCCTGGTGAACCTGGTGAAATTGGTTCTTAGTTTGCTGCCGATGTAGATCATTGTACCTTCATTTGGCACTCTTTTTCGCGCCAAGCGGCAAGGTTTTAGCGTTTTATCGGCTAAGCAAGAGAATTAACCTAATTAGAGGAATGAGGGGCGAAGTGATCGCCCGGTTAAGGTCGCTTAGCGCCTGGCTTTCAATTTCTGGAAGTAGTTTTCGTACAGCCTGCTGGTATCGCCCACATCATTTTGCCATTCGCCGTTGTTGATCACCGCATCATCAGGGTACAGCGATTTGTCGTTAGCGACTTTAGGCGAGAGTAGCTTTTTCGCTGCCAGATTAGGTGTGGGGTAATCGATAGTTTCTGCTAGCTGTGCTGCAATCTCCGGCCGTAGCAGGAAATTGATCAGCTTTAGCGCCCCCGCAACATTCTGTGTGTTTGCCGGGATCGCTAGGCTGTCCATCCAGAAAATGCCGCCTTCCTTCGGCCAGACGACCTCCAGCGGAGTGCCCGCTTGGCGCGCCACGAACGCAGAACCGTTCCATACCATCCCCAGATTGACTTCCCCTTCTATAAATGGATTTCCTGGGTTATCGGAGTTAAAGGCCAGCACGTTTGGCATTAGCTTCTGCAACTCATGGTAGGCGGCTTCGATCTGTTTAGCATCCCTGGTGTTGCCTGAGTAGCCTAGCTTGCGCAGCGCTATTTGAAATACATCGCGCGCGTCGTCGATCAGCAACAGGCGACCCTTATATTGTGGCTGCCAGAAATCAGCCCAGGTGGTGATGGTGGTGGGATCGATCGCATCTGTGTTGACGCCAATGGCTGTAGCGCCCCAGATAAAAGGGATTGAATAGTCATTGTCAGGATCGAAAGGTTTGTTCAGCAGGTTGGGGTTTAAATCATTGAAGTGGCTGAGCTTGCTCTTGTCGATCTTTTGTAGCATACCTTCCTTGCTCATCTTAGCGATAAAGTAGGTGGAAGGCACCACCAAATCGTATGCGCCATCCTTGTAGGTTTTCAGCTTGGCGTACATGCTTTCATTGGATTCGTAGGTTGAGTAAATCACTTTGATGCCGGTTTCTTTGGTGAACTGCTCAAGCAGCCCCGGCGGAACGTATTCTGTCCAGTTATAGAAGTACAGCGTTTTGCCATCAGAGGCATTTGCAGAGCCTAGGTTCAGCACCATCATCCCGGCTACCAACAGGTGTGACCACTTTTTCATGCAGCATGTCCTTCAACAGTATTGAGTTGATCCGGTATGCGCCGCCACCTATAATGGTGCGCCATACCCCAGAAAGGGTGATTATAGGTGCCGGGACGTAGTGGGTAAAGTCGGTGCCACCGGGCTATGTAACGCTGGCGTACTTTTACTTGGTTTGCACGCCAACACAGCGGGATAGACGAGCAAGCGCAAACCACCACAGGGCGCTACTCATCCGACGTTTGGGTGCCGCAGCATCCAGAACATTATCGGATTTTAGGGCTGCGGTCATGCATCACCCATTGGCTGGCAATCACCAGAACCGAGGACAGCAGCAGCAGGATGGTGGCCAGGGCGTTGACCTCCGGCGACACACCGACCTTCACCATCGAATAGATCTTCAGCGGTAAGATCTCATAGCCAGGGCCGGTAACGAACGAAGAGACTACCACGTCATCCATGGATAAGGTGAAGCTCAGCAGCCAGCCAGACGCCACTGCTGGCATCGCCAGCGGTAGGATAATCTGGCGCAGGATGGTGACTTCGCCGGCACCGAGATCGCGTGCCGCTTCGAGCATTTTCACGTCAAACCCCTTTAGCCGGGAGTAGACGGTAACCACCACAAACGGTAGACAGAAGGTGATGTGTGAGAACAACAGAGACCAGAAACCGAGCGAAATCCCCAGCAGCATAAACAGAACCAGAAGGGAAATCGCCATCACAATATCTGGCGACATCATCACCACAAACAGCATGCCGTTTACAAAGGGTTTGCCGCGAAAACGGTAACGATACAGCGCCACTGCGGCCAGCGAGCCAATCAGTGCGGCGAAAGTAGCAGACAGTACCGCCATGGTTAACGATTGACCCGCCGCTTGTAGTAAGCTGTCGTTGTTGAACAAAATGCTGTACCAATGGGTGGTAAAACCCTGCCAACTGAAGCCAAAGCGCGAAGCGTTGAACGAGTTAACGATCAGGATAATAATCGGAACATACAAATAGGCGTAAACCAGGGCCATGAACCCACCGCGCAGCAGACGCATAATCATACCAGCCCCTCTTGCCTGTTCAGCAGTTGGGTGACCCGGTAATAAACCAGTAACAATAGCCCCATCGCCAGTGTTAAACAGATGCTGGTGGCCGCACCAAACGGCCAGTCGCGAATATTGAGGAACTGGCTTTTAATCACGTTACCGATCAGTAGGTTCTTGGACCCCCCCAGCAGATCCGCCACGTAGAATACGCCCATGGCTGGCAGCAGCACCAGCAGGAAACCAGCGATGATGCCTGGCATGGTCAGCGGCACTATGATGCGGATAAAAGTCTGTAGCTTGTTGGCACCGAGATCGCGCGCTGCCTCCAGACAGGGCTTGTCCAGCTTTTCAATGCTGGAGTAAAGCGGCAGCACCATAAACGGCAACAGAATATACACCAGCCCAAGGATCACTGCCCCTGAGGTGTACATGATACGCAGCGGTTGGTCGATCAGCCCGATGCTTAGCAGTGCATCGTTGAGGTAGCCACGGGAACTGAGGAACAGCTTTAGGCCGTAAACGCGGATTAGTGAGTTGGTCCAGAAGGGCACGACCAATAGAAATAATAACAGGGGTTGCAGCTTCTGCGGTAGGCGCGCCAAGATAAAGGCGAACGGATAACCGAGCGCAAGGCAGCACAAGGTGGCAATCAGCGCCATATTTAACGAATGCAACAGCACCTGCACATACAGCGGATCGAAGAGCCGACTGTAGTTGTTGAGCGTAAATACCCCCTGCACCAGATTAGCGTCGTCGCTGGTAAGAAAGCTGGTGCCAATAATGATCAGATTCGGCAAGAAGACGAACAACAATAGCCAAGCTACCACGCCGACGATCACTGCATTTTGGAAGACTTTACGCGATTTCTTCATCAGCTAGCACCACCTCCCAGCTTTCGACCCAAGTCACTGCCACCTTTTGGTTCAGCGAGCGGTTGATATCCGGATTGTCTCCGTTAAAGAATTCGCTGACCATTACCATCTTGCCGCTCTCTAGCTTGACCACTGATTCCAGTGTCATGCCTTTGTAGTTGCGCTCACGTACATAGCCGATCAGACCATCCTGCTGTGCACCGTCGTTCGCTGCCTCCACCTGTAGGTCTTCTGGGCGCAGCAATACCTTCAGCCGCTGGCCTGCTTCAACCGGCAGTTCGGCATAGATGTCGCACTCGCGACCTTCGACATCAGCACGTATCCGCCGTGGATCAAGGCGCTGCAATACCACGGCGTCAAAGGTGTTGATCTCGCCGATAAAGCGCGCGACGAACAGGTTCTTTGGCTCCTCGTAAATTTCGCGCGGTGTGCCGGCCTGCTCAATGCGGCCATCACGCATCACCACGATGCGGTCTGACAGGGTCAGCGCCTCTTCTTGATCATGGGTGACGAGCACGAAGGTTATGCCCAGTTTGCGCTGTAGTGCCTTCAGTTCGCTTTGCATTAGCTTGCGCAGTTTGTAGTCTAGCGCTGATAGCGACTCGTCCAACAGTAGCACCTTCGGTTTATTGACCACGGCACGGGCGATAGCCACACGCTGCTGCTGACCACCGGAAAGCTGGCCTGGACGGCGCTGGGCGAACTTATCTAATTGCACCATGCGTAGTGCCTCATTGACGCGGGGCGTCAGTTCGGCTGCCGGGATTTTCTGCATCCGCAAGCCAAAGGCGACGTTTTCAAACACCGTCATATGCGGGAACAGGGCGTAGCTTTGGAATACGGTATTGACGTGACGCTGCTCGGCGGGGATGGCGGTGATGTCTTGGTCATCAACCAGGATGCGTCCTTGATCGACAGTCTCCAATCCAGCGATCAAACGTAGCACTGTAGTTTTACCACAGCCGGAAGGGCCGACAATAGTAAGGAATTCACCGTGGTTAATTGTTAGGTTGAGATCGGCAATGATCGTTTTACCGTCGAACTCTTTGCTTAGGGCATGCAGTTCAATAAGAGGTATCAGAGAGGATTTCTCAGTCATTTATAATGTCACTCTATCCCGTGGTCTAATGCAGATAGAACCGCAACTGGAAAAGACTGCCGAAGCTTCTAGGGTTGCCCCAATGATTGAATGGAGCTTCAAAACCAGCAGTGCCAATAGAAAACTTTAGAGCGCGCATGATAGACTCTGTAAGACGGAATTGAAAGCCGTTCCGATTCAGTGTCGCTTGTTTTATCATGATGCGACAAATAATCCCAGCAATGCCAGCTTTATCGAACAGAGGGTAAAGCCGATCTGTGGTGGCACCAATGGCACCCAGTTGTCATTCTGTCCTGTCCAAATTTGTTTACCGGCGGTTACAATTGCCACGGTGTGTCACTGGTGGGGATGGAACACGCAGTGGCACTATATCCCATAAGCACCAGCACCTACGGTACTACCCTGAAAACTGACAGTGCCGTCACCTTCTCAGTGCTAGGATCAGTGGATGAAATACCAATATCCGCTGTTTACCAACATGGCCAGCAGCCCCATAAATGACGGATCGTCCACTGCTTCGCCAAGCAAGGCTGCATCAACACTGAAGTTATGGCACAAAGCATCTACTGCTGGCAAGTGCTCGGTGTCAATCACTTCACCATTGATGAAAGATTGACCGCCGATGAGCAGTACACGCAGGCCACCTAATCGCTGAAGCGATTCACCTTGTTGCAGCAATTGGCAAATTTCACTGATTTGATGGGGTGGTTCCAGTGGTGCTATATCCAACTCGTGGCGTGACTGAGAGATAAACTCGCCTAACCATTGCTAGAAGCAGTAAGACAGAGACAATGCTAGGATCACACCAGCAGTTGCCATTAAAAAGCGCGCACAATGAAAACGGTTTTATATCCTCATTAAGCGTACTGCTCATTTTACATCAAAGCGATAGTCTTGGCGACGCACAGTAGTGATCACGTCCTGCGGATATTCTGCCTGTACTTTTTTGCGCAGGCGACCCATCAGCACATCGATGGTATGGCTCTCGCGCAATTCGGCGTCCGGGTACAGTTGTAGCATCAACGAATCTTTGCTGACCACTTTGCCGGCATTGCGGATCAGCGTCTCAATAATGGTGTATTCAAAGGCAGTCAATTTGATGTTATGCTCATTAACACTCAGCTCGCGGCGCGACAGATCGATCTGGAACGGCGGCAGCACAATAATCTGTGAGGCCAAGCCGCTGTTACTGCGTATTAACGCCTGAATGCGAGCGATCACTTCTTCTAAATGAAACTGCTTGGTGACATAGTCGTCAGCACCGGCCTCTAGCACTGCCACTTTGTCCTGCCAGATTTCGCGCGCGGTCAGAACCAGAATCGGCAATTTCATTTGGTGAGCGCGCCAGCGTCGGATCAGGCTAAGGCCGTCTTCGCCTGGCAGTCCAAGATCGACAATGGCAATATCTGGCGCGTGTTCTTGCAGGAAGTAATCGGCTTATTTTGCGTATTCAGCAGCATCAACCTGATGACCCATTTCACGCATCTGAACGGAAAGGTGGTGGCATAATAAACCATTATCTTCGACAACGCGTATTCGCACGGTGAACTCCTATAGATGTTCTGGTGAACAGGCCTGGCACCCACGTTATAAAAGGTAACACGCTTTCTAGCGAACGCGCACGGGCACCTTATCCATTCGAAGTTATGGTAGATATAGCCCGTTTTGTTCCCAAGGTAAGCGGAAAAAACGTTATTGATTTTTGATCTGACTTATTATCGGCAACGGCTGATAAACGCTGAATAAACAGTTCTGGTGCAAAGTTTAATAAAACATAAACTCAGCATTTCATCCAAAGGTGTATTTGAGAGCAGGATTTTTGCAGATAGCCAAGGGATGACGGGCATGCCTGAAGTGTAGGGCAAGTTGAACTATCGGCATAAAAAATCCGGAAACCAACAAGGTTTCTGGATAATTTTACTGCCACTGGTTCCAACTTATATTAGCTCGGTGGTTACCTGTTTATCGCGCATTTAGCTCGTTGACCAAGGTAGCGGCACGGCCGATATAGTTGGCTGGTGTTATCGCCTTCAGGCGGGTTTTTTCTTCTTCCGGCAATGCCAGAGCATCGATAAATGCCTGCATGCCAGCTGCATCCACGCGCTTACCACGAGTCAGCTCTTTCAGTTTCTCATAGGGCTTTTCGATTCCGTAGCGGCGCATCACAGTCTGGATCGGCTCGGCCAGCACTTCCCAGTTGTGATCCAATTCGTTGAGCAGGTGCGCCTGATTTACTTCCAGCTTACTGATGCCTTTCATGGTCGCCTGATATGCGATCAGCGCATAGCCCAGGCCAACGCCGAGGTTACGCAGCACGGTGGAATCGGTCAAGTCGCGCTGCCAGCGGGAAACGGGCAGTTTGCTGGCCAAATGGCCCAGTACTGCATTGGCCAGGCCCAGGTTACCTTCGGAGTTTTCGAAGTCAATCGGATTGACTTTGTGCGGCATGGTGGAGGAACCGATCTCACCGGCGATAGTTTTCTGCGTAAAGTGGTTCAGGGCGATGTAGCCCCAAATATCGCGGTCAAAGTCGATCAAAATGGTATTAAAGCGTGCCACGCAGTCGAACAGTTCAGCTATATAGTCGTGCGGCTCTATCTGGGTGGTGTATGGGTTCCAGGTTATGCCCAAAGAAGTGACGAAGGTTTCGCTGAACAAGTGCCAGTCCACATCCGGGTAGGCAACGATATGGGCGTTGTAGTTTCCGACCGCGCCGTTGATTTTACCCATGATCTCCAAATGTGCCAACTGACAAAACTGGCGTTCCATACGGTAGGCCACATTAGCGAACTCTTTACCGACGGTAGATGGGGTAGCCGGCTGACCATGGGTGCGAGACAGTAAAGGAATGTAGCGATATTCCAGTGCCAGGCTTTTCATCGCGTCAATGATTTTTCGCCAACAAGGCAGCACAACATCCTGACGCGCGGTTTGCAGCATCAGCGCGTGCGACAGGTTATTGATATCTTCTGAGGTGCAGGCGAAGTGGATGAATTCGGATACTGCATGCAGACCAGGGATCGCCGCAAATTTCTCCTTCAGGAAATACTCGACCGCTTTAACATCGTGGTTGGTGGTGCGCTCGATGGTCTTAATACGCTGCGCGTCTTCTTCGCTGAATTCCCCGACAATTTTGTCGAGGAAAGCATTGGTGTTGGTATTAAAAGCGGGAACTTCCTTGATTTCTGCACAGGCGGCCAGTTTTTGCAGCCAACGTACTTCTACCTGCACACGGAATTTTAGCAGACCGTATTCGCTGAAAACGGTGCGCAGGGCGCTGACTTTATCACCGTAGCGTCCATCAACGGGTGAAATGGCTGTCAGTGAGGATAATTCCATCGGTAGCAACTCCTGGGATCTATTAACAATCAGCAATGATATTTTGTGCCTGCTTGATCAGACGATGACGGGAAAACATGAGCTGCAGGCGGCTACCGCCAACCTGTTGCCACAACACGGCTGCGCGGATGCCCGCCAGCAGGACGGCGCGAACCTTGGACTGCACCTGTGGATTCTGCAAGATCGCCGACGAACCGATAACCTGAATGCGCTGACCGAGCGGGCTGACCACATCGACATACATGCTAGCCAGCGCGCTGATGATCGTATCTGACTCAAGGTCAAAATGTTCCAACTGGCGATCGAGCTGGCTGAGACGATCGCCAAGGGTTTGCATTGCCTGCTTATTGGCTTGGAGCTTGCGTTCCAACACCATCAGGCTGAGGGTGTAGCGGGTCAGTTCAGCACCCGCTCCTTTATTACTGGCGTTGAGTAAGCCCATCAGCGTTTCAAGGCCGACCTTAAGTTTGCGCTCTTCGCCGCCGAATACTGCTAACGTGGAAGGGGAGTCCATTTGTAGCAGGCTACTCAGGGAGGTATGAAATGCTTCGTGATCATATTGCCCTTGGTTCGCCAACTGCTGAACCAGCCGTGCTGACTGGCTAATTCCAGCTATCGCCAGCGTGATGTTATAATAATTCTTCGCCACGGCTACTCCTGTAAACACGGTTAATGGTACATGGCTTACTCTATAAAATTATTTGTATCGAAAGGGTGACGGCAGTGGCTACAATTCGGTGATGATCAGCCATGGCTGTAACAACAACGATGACAACAAATGTTACAGATCATGCCACAAAATCAGCGCTAAACCCAGTGCCTAGTACGCCGACGCTAAGGCAGAGCTGCCGTGTGACGTAGAGCAGCGCAAAAAGCCGGCATGCTCTGGCGGAGGACACAGGCATATTGTGGTGGTCAGTTCTTCTCGCACTGATCGTGTCGGAACTATTAGAGCTTGCGCCTGATTGGGTAACTCAACATTTTAAATAAAGGCGTTCATGGGCTGCGGTGATTGCAGCACCTGACCCTTTTTTACGTCAGACGTTGTTCGATAATTCCGCCTCCAATGCAGATTTCTCCCTGATAGAACACGGCAGATTGGCCTGGAGTCACGGCAGCTACCGGCTCGTCGAATCGCACTTCGATGAGCTTATCGTCAAGTGGTGTAACGCGGCAGAGGATGTCCTGCTGGCGATAGCGGGTTTTCACTGTGCAACGGAATGGCTCACTGCGTAGCATGCGATCAACCCAATGCAGTTGTTGCGCGATTAGGCCAGCGGACATCAAACGCCGGTGGTCATGCCCCTGCGCGACGACCAGCATATTGTTGGCCACATCTTTGTCCACCACGTACCACGGCTCCTCGCTGCTGTCTTTCATGCCACCGATGCCTAGCCCTTTGCGCTGGCCCAGGGTGTGATACATCAGCCCCTTGTGCTTGCCGACGGTCTGGCCATCAACGCTGACGATTAAGCCTGGCTGAGCGGGCAGATAACGCCCTAGAAAGTCGCGGAACTTGCGCTCGCCAATAAAGCAAATGCCGGTAGAGTCCTTCTTCTTGGCAGTGACCAGCGCCAACTGCTCGGCGATGCGGCGCACTTGCGGTTTTTCCAGCTCACCGACCGGGAAAAGGCTTTGCGCCACCTGCTCGTGGCTCAGCGTGTACAGGAAGTAACTTTGGTCTTTGTTACTGTCGATACCGCGCAGCAGGCGGCATTTACCGTCCACATCCTGGTGGCGCACGTAGTGGCCGGTGGCAATAAAGTCAGCCCCTAGATTTTCTGCAGCGAATTCCAGGAAGGCTTTAAATTTGATCTCTTTATTACACAAAATATCTGGGTTAGGTGTGCGACCTGCTTGGTACTCTTCCAGGAACAGTTCAAACACGTTGTCCCAGTATTCCGCTGCGAAGTTCACCGTATGCAGCTTGATACCCAGCTTGTCACATACCGCTTGCGCATCGGCTAAATCGGCGGCTGCTGAGCAGTATTCTTCATCATCGTCCTCTTCCCAATTTTTCATAAACAGACCAGCGACCTGATAGCCCTGCTGCTGTAATAAATAGGCAGTAACGGAAGAATCGACGCCGCCGGAGATGCCGACGATGACTTTTTTCTGGCTGTTGTCTGACATGGGGGTCTCATGAGCCGGCAGATAAAAATAAGCAAAAAATCATATCACGTCGGGCATGTGGGCGCACGGCCATTAATAGGGAATCAAGATTTTTTCATTCACCGGGTTGCAGCTCACCTAATGAAAGGTTGCCCATACTTTAGCGAATCAGGCGCAGGGTAGGGAAACCGATATGTGCCGTGATGCGGCGTATTTGACGGTTTCAGCCTTCGAACAGGGTGATTTTCAGCCAAGTGGTGGGGATTGATTTGTGTTCGCGGATCGGTGGATTGCGCGGCCACATCCATTGCGGTTAGTCCACCTGTTCCACTATAGCGGGCAAGGTGGGGCCATCTTTTAAGGTGACGCCGTGGCGCAACGGTGCCAGATCGTGATTTTGCGGCACGTCTTCTATCTGCACGAAGTGGCTTTGTTGAATAAATCGGATTTGGAATAGAGTCCCGTGAATGGGTAGCTTTCAGGCAAGGCGTACACTTTCTGGCATACCGGCGAGCGGCATCTTGTTTAATGCACAGATCATGGCCAGCGCCTCTGCAACTTGCCCATCATAATCTCGCAGCGACAGGTGACCAAATAGCTATTTTACTCTGTACCTCGCTGTTGCCGCTATCGAACGTCGGTGGTAGCCTGTGATACTTTTCCACCGTGTGTTGTCTCCGGTAACGCGCTGGTTCGCCACCGCTTGATTTTGCTCTGCATAGTCTGCCGACCAATAACGGGCTCCGCTGCTGGGCGGTATTAACGCCTTGAGCTTCTTGCCCCTTAACTCATCATCACACACTCGCGTATCCTAAGCCCGATCCGCCGAGGCGACTTTGATGTTACGGTACCTCTGGCGGATAAGACCTGGGAAGGCTTCGGTATCGGTGACATTGCTCAAGGAAAGGTCAGCACAGATGACCTCATGTGTTTCTGTATCTACGGCCAAATGCAGTTTTCGCCAGATCCGCCGTTTTTCCTGACCATGTTTTTTTGCCATCCACTCCCCTTCACCCAACACGTTGAGCCCGCTAGAGTCGATAACGAGGTGCGCAATTTCACCTGGCGTTGGTGTTTTAAACGGGACATGGCCGGACTTCGCCCGCTTACTGATGCAGGTGTCGTCCGGGCAGTTCAACAGCACTTTAATCAGTGTGACAATGGAGTCGACGAAGCCCTGGAGGGCGCGAAGTGTCAGGCCGAAAATCCGTTTCAGCATCAATACGCTGGTGATTGCCATATCGGAATAATGTGGTGTGCGACCACGCAGAGAAGGTTTTGCCTCGCAGTACCAGGCGTGAAGTGCCGTTTCATCCCCCCAGCAAGTGAGTGAACCCCGAGTGATAAGGGCGTTGTTGTAAGCCTTCCAGTTGGTGATGTTGAACTTTTGCTGGGCCACGGAATGTCGCTATGTTGACAGAAGGAGAGTGATCTGATCCGCGTCCCAGCCAAAAGTTGGATTTATTCAACAACGCCGTTCAACGCTTCAAAAACATCAGCGTCAGTAGTACATTAGGTGGTTTGCGCTGTTCCACAGTAACAACGCCTTATCCCAGTAAGTAAAAGGTTCTACTTCCTATGTCACCTATTGAGAAATCCAGCAAATTAGACAACGTCTGTTATGACATTCGTGGCCAGGTGCTCAAAGAAGCTAAACGTCTTGAGGAAGAAGGCAATAATGTACTGAAACTGAACATCGGTAATCCTGCCCCGTTCGGCTTCGATGCTCCGGACGAAATCCTAGTTGATGTGTTGCGCAATCTGCCTACTGCGCAAGGTTATTGTGATTCCAAAGGGCTTTTTTCGGCACGTAAGGCGATCATGCAGCACTACAAAGCGCGCAATATGCATGACGTTACTGTTGAAGATATCTACATTGGCAACGGCGTATCCGAGTTGATCGTCCAATCCATGCAGGCGCTGCTCAACACTGGTGATGAAATGCTGGTGCCAGCACCCGATTACCCACTGTGGACCGCAGCAGTGTCGCTGTCTGGTGGCAAGGCGTTACATTACTTATGTGACGAGCAGGCCGGTTGGTTCCCGGATTTGGACGACATCATAAGCAAGATCACACCACGCACCCGTGGCATTGTGATCATCAACCCGAATAACCCAACCGGCGCAGTCTATAGCAAAGCCTTGCTGGAGCAGATCGTCGAGATCGCCCGTCTGCATAATCTGCTCATCTTTTCCGACGAGATTTACGACAAAATCCTGTATGACGAGGCTGAGCACCATTCGATCGCCGCGCTGGCACCCGATCTGCTGACTGTTACTTTTAACGGCTTGTCGAAGACTTATCGCGTGGCAGGCTTTCGCCAAGGTTGGATGGTGCTTAACGGGCCGAAGAAACAGGCTAAGGGTTACATCGAAGGGTTGGAAATGCTGGCCTCAATGCGCCTGTGCGCCAACGTGCCGATGCAACATGCTATCCAGACCGCGCTGGGTGGCTACCAAAGCATCAGCAAATTCATTCAGCCCGGCGGTCGGCTATATGAACAACGCAACCGCACCTGGGAAATGCTCAACGATATCCCCGGAGTCTCCTGCGTGAAACCACAAGGTGCGTTGTACCTGTTCCCGCGCATCGACACCAAACATTTCAACATCCACGACGACCAAAAAATGGTGCTTGACCTGCTGCTGCAAGAAAAGGTGCTTTTGGTGCAAGGCAGCGCATTCAATTGGCCGTATCCAGACCACCTGCGCATCGTCATGCTACCCCGCGTGGATGAGTTAGAAATGGCGATCGGCAAATTAAGCCATTTCCTGGAAAACTACCGGCAGTAAAAACGAGCACACTCTGGCAATGGCTGAAATACTTCGAGACGCATCTAGGCGGCCACTGAGCAACAAATCGGTTTGGAACGGATTTGAACAGCGCTGGCTCGTAAAATGAGCCTTAAGAATGAGGCGTATTATCCCCAGAAGCATAAATAACTCCTTGACCAGGGAGATAAATCTGTCGAGAGAAAACTTGAACGCGGCGTGCAGTGTGAAGGATATTTGCATAACCCGCCAGCACTGCTCACAATGACACCTTCACATTTGCCGTTGTAGATAGAGACAATCATGAGCCAGAGCCATTTCTTTGCCCACCTGTTCCGCTTGAAACTGATCAACCGCTGGCCGCTGATGCACAACGTGCGTACCGAGAACGTTTCCGAGCACAGCCTACAGGTGGCTTTTGTCGCCCACGCGCTAGCGGTAATCAAGAACCGCAAATTCAATGGCAACCTGAACACTGATCGCGTGGCATTGTTGGCGATGTACCACGATGCCAGTGAAGTGATCACCGGTGACATGCCGACACCGATCAAGTACCACAATCCGCAGATCGCTCACGAGTACAAGAAAATCGAAAAAATAGCCCAACAGAAGTTGCTTGATATGATCCCGGTAGAACTGCGTGATGATTTCCGTTTGATTCTCGATGAGCATTACTACAATGAAGATGAAAAGCTGGTGGTGAAACAAGCCGACGCGCTGAGTGCCTACCTAAAGTGCCTGGAGGAGCTGTACGCCGGCAATAATGAATTCACGCTGGGCAAGACGCGGTTGGACAAAATCTTACAGCGGCGCCGTAGCCCAGAGATGGACTATTTTATGGAGGTGTTTATCCCAGGCTTTAGCATGTCGCTGGAAGAAATTAGCCTCGATTCCTTGCTATAACTCCATCGGCGCGGCTCTCATGGTACCTGCCAAAATCTAACAACCAAAGTGTAATCGCCATCGTTGCAACTTTTTTACGCTTACAGATCGTCGAGGAAAGTTTTATCCAGTTGCTTGAAGGCACGTTTCAGCAAATCTGCCAGAGCCTGATAGGTAGGTGTCCCTTCAGTCGGAACTCCCCCCTGGCCTGATGCCTCCAGCTTGTTGCGCACATCAATGAACCACTGCAACAGCATCGGTGGCAATGGCGTGAGCGAGCGGCGGCCCAGCCACCACAACCCCTGCATCGGCAGAACACAGGCGAACAGCGCGGTGGCGATCGCCGTGCCGAGCTGGCCACCCAACGCGATCTGCCAGGTCAAAGTAAATATCGCCAAGGGCGGCATAAAACGAATAGCAAAACGGGTGGTGCGTGCCACGCGATGCTCAGGAAAGACCGGAGCCAGGCGTTTGTCTGACGGCCAGGTTTTCATATAATGCTGCCCGCACAGGAAGACCTGGAACCAGCTTACAGAACCGGTTTGTTTGCTTGTCATTACGTACCTCCACTTCATCTAAAGTGCTACACAAGCCTAAAGATTTGAATCTTTAAAATTTATTTTGTGTTTACGGCAGGCTATCGGTATCCTAGACAGGCATTTTGACCATCAAAGATGATAAAAATTTTGTCACCCTTTAGCATTATAAAAATCAATTTTATCTAAGCCACAGTAAAATAATCGGTTTTTCATCATCTTGTAATCTTTTCCCATTACATGAGGCTAATTATCCATGTTGATGGCTGTAAGCGCTACGCAGTTGCCTGATTGGCAAATAATTTGCCGTGTGTTCTTGGTTTTCCTTTAACGACACAAACTCAACTACTTAAGTAGGTACTTCCATGTCGAGTAAGCTAGTACTGGTTCTTAACTGTGGCAGTTCTTCCCTGAAGTTCGCCATTATCGATGCTGCTAGCGGTGAAGAGTTCCTTTCCGGTTTGGCTGAGTGTTTCCAACTGCCTGAATCACGTATAAAGTGGAAAATTGACGGCGCAAAACACCAAGCTGACCTGGGTGCTGGTGCTGCGCACAGCGAAGCGCTGAACTTCATTGTTAGCACTATTCTGGCACAAAAACCGGCGCTTTCCGCGCAGTTGACCGCTATCGGCCACCGCATCGTACACGGCGGCGAGAAATTTACCACATCGGCCATCATCAACGACGATGTGCTACAGGGTATCAAAGATTCTGTACCGTTTGCACCTTTGCATAACCCAGCGCACTTGATCGGTATCGCAGAAGCTTTCCAATCTTTTCCTCAACTGGCTGATAAAAACGTTGCCGTGTTCGACACTGCGTTCCATCAAACCATGCCGGAAACATCCTATCTTTACGCCCTGCCGTACAGCCTGTACCGTGATCACGGTGTTCGCCGCTACGGTGCACACGGCACTAGCCACTTCTACGTGACACAAGAAGCTGCGAAAATGCTGAACAAACCAGTGGAAGAAGTAAACGTGATCACCTGCCATCTGGGTAACGGCGGTTCTGTCACCGCAGTGCGCAACGGCCAGTGCGTTGACACGTCAATGGGTTTGACCCCGCTGGAAGGTCTGGTGATGGGCACCCGCAGCGGTGACATCGATCCGGCGATCATCTTCCACCTGCACGCCACTCCGGGCATGAGCATCGACCAGATCAACAAAATGCTCACTAAAGAGTCCGGCCTGTTGGGCCTGACTGGCATCACTAGCGACTGCCGTTATATGGAAGACAACTATGACAGTAAAGCCGATGCTAAGCGCGCAATGGATGTTTTCTGTCACCGCCTAGCCAAATACATCGG